>DVGK01000062.1 GCA_018712785.1 Candidatus Choladousia intestinavium
CCAGCGTGATGGGATCTGTCCATTATACATCTCCTGAGCAGGCCCGGGGCTTTTATTCTGAAACAGTTTAATGGAGCAGATACGTTCTGGAAAGGATTTCGGGATTCTTACCTGATCTGGCTGATCATCGACTGGTATGACGCGCTTATTCTTGACTGCCTTTGGTTCTGCCATTCTAAAAAAGTGAGGATACCGGGGACAGAGGAAATGGAAGAATACAGGGATTATCGTTTTCATATCAGACAGTCCTGTATTGGCATGGCTCTTGGGCTGCCCGCCTGTCTTGCGGTAGGAGCGATTACGGCTATCTTATGATTTCAGGTATTTCAATGATTCAAACAGCTTTTCAAGAAGCCGCCTTGCCGGTTCCGGTATTCTTTATTTTGCATGGGGAATTTAAGGTAGTGTTCAAGAACAATATTTTCAAGACCGAAGTTTTCCGTAAATGGCGCGGCCACTTCTGACGTTCCGCAGCATTCTTTGAAAAATTTATAGGATTTTCCATGAAAGTCTGTTAGAATAAAAGGATCAGAAGCTTAACAGGGGGAGATAACGTGGAACTGCGTGTACTGAAATATTTTCTGACTGTGGCGGACGAAGGCAACTTTACGAAAGCCGCAGATATTCTTCATGTTACACAACCTACCCTCAGCCGCCAGTTAATGGAACTGGAGGAGGAGATGGGAACACCGCTGCTGATTCGGGGAAAGCGTTCTGTTACGCTGACAGAGGAAGGGTTCCTGTTCAAACAGCAGGCAGAAATCATTGTAGAACTTGCGGATAAGCTGGAACATACATTTACGGACCAGAAGGATATCATCTGCGGAACGATTCGGATTGGCGCCACAGAAGCGATAGGCGGCCGTACACTTGCCGTTTATATGAAGGAATTCCGGGAAAAATATCCGAATATTCAGTTCGATCTTTATAACGGTATGGCAGATAACATCAAAGAGATGATAGAGCATGGACTGCTGGATCTGGGACTTGTGATGGAGCCGATTGACACCGCGAAATTTGAATACGTAAGGCTTCCGCAGAAAGAAACCTGGGGGCTCCTCATGCGGAAGGATCATGAGCTGGCTCAAAAAGAGTCGGTAACGACAGAGGAAATAAAGCAGTATCCGCTGATTATGCCGGGGAGAGAAAAGGCAAAAGATCAAATCCTCCACTGGATGCAGTGTGAAGAACGGCATCTGAATATTCCCGCCTACTATAATATCCTTTCCAACGGCGCGCTGCTTGTGGAGGCGGGAATGGGCTGCGCGGTCTGTCTGGATGGCGCTTTGGCCCTGCATGCGGATCCGAACTTATGCTTTCGTCAGATTATCCCGGAACAGGTCACCAGGAGTGTGATCCTATGGAAGAAGAACCAGCTGTTTTCCCAGGCGGCATCTCTTTTCATACAGACGATTCAGGAACAGTAAAAATGGCTGTGGTATCAGCAGATAGGCTGATGCCGCAGCCATTTTTGTATACCTGAAATAGTTTTTTATACCTGGCAGGAATCATTCATGATAAGAGACAGGTATTGGACAGGACATGAGAAACAGAGGATAATGAATCAAAGAAGCTCCGAGCAGCCGGATGATGAAGAACAGAAAGTTAAGGATGATTCAGTATATGGAAGGAAATATTTTAATTGTATGCTATTCCTATTCTGGGAAAACCCGCAGGATTGCAGAAATGATACAGAAACAGACGAAAGGCAGGCTCAGCCGGATCTATCCGAGACAGCCTTATCCGGCGGATTTTGAGAAACTGCTGATTCAGGTAAAGGAAGAAATCAGGGAAGGAAAAGAGATTTCGCTGCTTCCTGTTGACGAAAAAGCGGACCCCTATGATGTGATCTTTGTGGGTTCCCCCAACTGGGTGGGAACCATCGCGCCGCCTCTGTCGGCCTGGCTGAGAGAAAATGACCTGGCCGGAAAGCTTCTGCTTCCATTTTTCAGCCACTGCGGCGGAGAGGATAAAGGGATGGAACAGGCGGTCAGAGAGCTCTGTCCGGCAGCGAAAATCGGAAGCTGCCTGTATGTGGCGGAAAACGGCAGTGAAAATCTGCATGAGATAGTACAGACATGGCTGCAACAGAATTTTTTATAAAAATAAGGGTTTGAAACAGAAGTACCATTCATAAAACACATCCATATGCCCTTCGGAGACTATTACGGTTCCTGGCGGGCCATGGAAGAGCTGTATAGGGAAGGAAAAATCCATGCGATTGGAGTATGTAACTTCTATCCGGACCGTTTGCTGGATCTGTGCTACAACGTGGAAATCACGCCGCAGATCAACCAGATTGAGCGGCATCCTCATTATCAGAGAAAAGAAGATCTTGAAATCATGGAGGAACTGGGGATACAGGTTCAGGCATGGGCGCCCTTTGCAGAAGGCATGAAGGGCATGTTTGATGAGCCCATACTGAAAGAAATCGCAGGAAAATACGGAAAGACCCCGGCCCAGGTCATTTTGCGGTGGAATGTGCAGCAGGGAGTGATCGTTATCCCCAAATCAGTTCACAGGGAGCGCATGAGAGAAAATCTGAACATCTGGGATTTTGAACTGGACGAAGAGGACATGATGCGGATGGCCCAGCTGGACAAAGACTGCCCATCTATGCTGGATACCCGGAAAATAAGTGAAGTCAGACGCGTTTACGATTATTTAAACCATCCGGTTCTGACAAGTCTATAGGTTGAATTTGCAAATATATTAATAATAGTTGCGGAAGGGAGAACAAATATGCAGTACAAAAAATTAGGAACATCGGAATTGAATGTCTCAAGAATCTGTATGGGCTGCATGGGTTTTGGAGACGCGGCTCACGGGCAGCATTCATGGACCATTGACGAGGAGCATTCTCGCGAGATTATCCGCCGGGGGCTGGATCTGGGCGTTAACTTTTTTGATACAGCCATCGGCTACCAAAACGGTACCAGTGAACAGTATCTTGGACGGGCGCTGAGAGATTTCACCAGCAGGGATAAGGTTGTTGTCGCGACAAAATTTCTGCCTCGTACCAACGAGGAGGTTGAATCCGGTGTCACCGGTCAGCAGCACATTGAGGAGATGCTGAATAAAAGCCTGGAAAATCTGGGAATGGATTATGTGGATCTGTACATTTACCATATGTGGGATTACCGGACACCGATCTATGATATCCTCGACGGCTTAAACCGGATGGTAAAAGCCGGAAAGGTCCGCTATATCGGCATCTCTAACTGTTTCGCCTATCAGCTGGCAAAAGCAAATGCTCTGGCGGAAAAGGAAGGGTTCGCAAAATTTGTTTCCGTTCAGAGCCATTATAACCTGATTTTCAGGGAGGAAGAGCGGGAGATGGCAAAACTGTGCGCAGAGGATAATATCGCAATGACACCTTACAGTTCTCTGGCAAGCGGCAGGCTGTCTAAGCATCCGGGAGAAAGGTCCAAGAGACTTGAGGAGGACGATTATGCACGGCTGAAATATGACGCGACGGCTGAGCAGGACAATGTGATCATTCAGCGGGTAGCCGAACTGGCGGAACGTCACGGCGTGAGCATGACGGAGGTATCTCTTGCATGGCTGCTTACAAAGGTGACTGCGCCTGTAGTGGGAGCAACAAAGCTTTCTCATATTGAAGGCGCGGCAAAGGCAGTAGATTTAGAATTAAGCGGGGATGAAATTCATTATCTGGAGGAGCCGTATGTGCCTCATCGCCTGGTGGGCGTGATGGCTCAAAATACAGCCTCAGCTTCGGGAGAAGCCCATGTCTGGACGATTAAAAAATAAAAAGGTATAAGCCGCACGAATGCAGAATGGTTTCCTCTTTCCATAACCTGTAAGATATGGTATACTTAAGCAGATTTTGCCCGGGCTTAAAATACTGAATTATTTGAGGGTGGCATGTTTGCGCAGGAATTGCGTATTCCGGCCGCTTAAGTACCGATCTGAAGGAGGATACGTCTGTGATTCCTGTGTATATCTGCGATGATGAAGCGCCGATCAGAAAAAATCTGGAACAGATCATCGCCGGACAAATCATGATTTTGGACAGCGACATGGGGCCTGTCCGCGTCTTGGATGACCCGGACAATCTTCTGAAAGCGCAAAAAGAAGATTCTGTCCCGGCTGTCTATTTCCTGGATATTGACTTTCCGGGAAAAATGAGCGGCCTGGAACTGGCCCAGAGGCTGCGGCAGTATGATCCCCGCGGATTTATTGTGTTTATTACGGCCCACAGCGATCTGGCCTTTGAGACCTTCCGCCTGCGCCTGGAGGCCCTGGATTATATTGTAAAAGGCAGCCGGTCCGCCATGACCCAACGGGTACAGAACTGCCTGGAAAGCATTCGTGAGCGGATGCAGGCCCAGCGTCCCGGCCAGGGAAATTACTGCACCGTCAAGATTTTGGATACTGTGCGTCATATTCCCATTGAAAGCATTCTATATCTGGAAGCGGTGGGATACCGGCATACCCTGCGGCTGCATTTGGACAATGAATTGCTGGAATTCAACAGTACCCTGGATCACTTCGCAAAGCAGCTGGGAGAGGGGTTCTGGCGCAGCCATCGAAGCTTTCTTGTAAACCGTTCCCGAATCCGTTCGGTGCATCTCAAGGAGCAGGTGGTGGAATTGGATAATGGAGAGACCTGTCTCTTGTCCCGAAAAGCGAAAAATGAATATCAGGAAACGTGACAAGAGGCCCGGAGCATCTGTGAAATAGGATGCCCCGGGCTTTGTTTATCCTTTCTTATGCAGTAAGTGTGTTAGGGCATACTTGAATGGAGAATAGCGGAAATGCTTACAAGGATCGTAAAGGTACTTGTTCCTTAAAAGATCTTCCTTTATAATAGATTTGCGCATAGATCACGGCTCTTTGATTGCCGCACTCTGTCATATCTTGTCATGAGATTTTCTTGTCCCTATAAGTATGCAGAGAAAGGTTAAGGGCCCTGGTTTGTTAATGCTGAGATTCTGATTTGAGGGGAGATATTGGATCATTGAGAAGATTTATTGCGCTTTTGCGGGGGATTAATATAAGCGGGAAAAACAAGGTTCCAATGGCAGAACTAATCATACAGAGAGCCTGAAGCTTTATCTGGCAAAGCGGACAGAGAAGCAAGCAGAACCTTGAAAAAAACAGAAATTTACCGGAGAAAAATAAAATGGACAGGAGAGTAGATTTCAGATACGCCAGGAGATGCGACACACCTTTAATCTTGCGTTTTATTAAAGAACTGGCAGAATATGAAAATATGCTGGATGAAGTTGTGGCGGATGAGAAGATCCTGGAGGAATGGATTTTCGATAAGCAGAAAGCGGAGGTTATTTTTGCCCTAGAGGATGATAAAGAAGTGGGATTCGCGCTTTTTTTCCACAATTTTTCAACCTTTCTTGGGAAGGCCGGAATTTATCTGGAGGACCTGTATGTGCGGCCGGAATACAGAGGCAGAGGATATGGAAAAGAGATTTTAAAGAAGCTGGCCTCAATCGCGGTTGAGCGGGGCTGCGGCCGGCTGGAGTGGTGGTGCCTGGACTGGAATAAGCCAAGCATTGACTTTTATCTGTCTCTGGGAGCGGAACCCATGAAGGACTGGACAGTATACCGCATTGCGGGAGATACCCTTGAGAAGCTGGCAGAAGGATGCGAAAATGCATAACATTTTTGATCAGGGCAAACAGATAAAGCAGCCCGGGGAACGGTTATGAAAATGTAGTGAAGTAGTGAAGCATCAAATTGCCAGGAATCCGGGATTGTGGTAGAATATACCTGTTGCTCTGTCCCGGACTGGAGACTGTGCAGGAGGGAAGAATAAATCCAGGAGGATAAGAAGATGAAAATAGCGGTAACGTACGACAATGGAAATATTTTCCAGCATTTCGGGAAAACGGAATTTTTTAAGGTATATGAGGTGGAGGAGGGCAAGGTGATTTCCAGTGAGGTCATCGGTTCAAACGGCAGCGGGCATGGCGCTCTTGCGGGGCTGCTGGCCGGCCAGTCTGTGGATGTGGTGATCTGCGGAGGCATCGGCGGCGGCGCCCAGGCGGCTCTGGCAGAGGCGGGGATTGAATTATGCGCCGGCGCACAGGGGGATGCCGACCAGGCTGTGGAGGCATATCTGAAGGGAGAGCTGGTATCTTCCGGAGCGAACTGCGATCACCACGGAGAAGGACATAGCTGCGGCCATCATGAAGAGGAGCATTCCTGTGAGGGCGGATGTTCCGGCGGCTGCGGCGGCGGATGTCAGGCCCAGCCGCCGCTGATCGGTCGCAATGTGGGAAAGATCTGCCGTACCCATTACAGAGGCACCTTTAACGATGGGGCGCAGTTTGATTCTTCCTATGACAGAGGGGAGCCGCTGGAATTCGTCTGCGGAGCCGGACAGATGATCCGGGGCTTCGACGCTGCTGTGGCGGATATGGAGGTGGGACAGGTGATAGATGTCCATCTGATGCCGGAGGAGGCATACGGTTTTGCGGATCCGGCTGCCGTTTTTACAATAGAGAGGGCACAGCTTCCGGGGGCTGAAGGACTGGAGGTGGGCCAGCAGGTATATCTGTCAAACCAGTACGGCCAGCCTTTTCCCGTTAAGGTAACGGCCAAGGAAGGAACCACCATCACCTTTGACGCGAATCATGAAATGGCCGGAAAAGAGCTGAATTTCAGAATTGAGCTGGTAGAGGTAAAAGATAAGTAGAGAGAAAAAATGTATTATGAATCAAGGCAGAACGGCAAGGTCAGGGATGACTTTGCCGCTCTGCTTTTTTCATGACAAGATACTGCTTGGCAGAGGAACAGCAAAAACCCCAGGGTAAAGACCAGGGAACTTATTGTTTCTTCAATCGCGTCCGAAAGTATTCTATAATAGGAGCAGATCAGAAAGGAGAGATTGATATGCAGAAATTATGATGAGGTAAAGGGTATCCTGGAAGGAGCCGGTAAAAAGGTTACGGATTTTGCAGGCGTTATGTCAAATCCTACGTACGCGAAAGTACAGGAAGGAGCGCAGCTTGCCAAAAAAGAGAAGATCGATTTTATCCTGGCAGTAGGCGGCGGTTCTGTCATTGACTGCTGTAAAATCGTTGCGGCACAGGCGAAAACAGAGAAGGATCTGTGGGAAATGGAGATGACAGACCATCAGTTTCCAACAGAGGTACTTCCCATGGGAGCCATTGTAACGGCATCGGGCACCGGAGCGGAGATGAATGGCGGCGCCGTCATTACCAATGAAGAAAAGGTTATTAAGGCTGGGATGGCCGTGGCAGCTCCCAGGTTTGCATCCTGGATCCGGACTATACCAAGTCGGTTCCCAGGATGCAGGTGATATCAGGGGCCTTTGATACACTCAGCCATGCCATGGAAACCTATTTCGGAAATTCAGATCAGGACAATGTATCCGATGATGTGGCTCTTTCCATTATGTGCAATACAGTAACGAATATGCGACGTCTTCTGAAAAACATGGACGATATCCAAGCCAGAGGAAATCTCATGTGGGATTCCGCCATGGCAGAGAATGGAATCCTGAAGGTAGGCAGGGTGACCGACTTTCAGGCCCATCAGCTGGGAGCCTATACAGACTGCAACCACGGGCAGGGTCTGGCAGTGATTCATCCGGCTTATTACAGACATATTGTAAAAGACGCAGAGGAAAAGTTTGAGAGATTTGGCAGGGAAGTATTTGGGGCAGATACTGCGGAAGGAGGAGTCCAGGCTCTGGCTGATTTTATTAAAGAATGCGGTCTTCCCACCAAAATGGGAGAGCTTCGTTCCAGGACAGAGATTACTCCTGAAATTCTGAGAAAAGTGGCAGATACCTGCAATGTGATCAAATGCGGTCCCAGAGAGCTGAGCAGGGATGAAATCTATGAGATTCTCATGGAGACGCTGTAATTGCGAATAGAATTTTGAGGTTTTGTACCGAAAATGTATATGAATCCGGGCTGTCCGGGATCAGGGCAAAAACGCCTTCCGAAACCGCTTTGAAAAACAGGCAGAAGGAGGAAAAAGAGGTTTAAAGACGCGGCTGTAAAAACAGCAGACTAGGAAAGAAGGGCATAAAAGATTTATGAAGCGAGAAGTGACAGAAAAAGAATTATTTGAGACGATGCCGATTCCCAGGGCGGTAGCTACTCTGGCGATTCCCACGATTATCAGTCAGGTGGTAACGATGATTTATAATCTGGCAGATACTTTCTTTGTGGGCCAGATCGGAGATCCCTATATGGTAGCGGCAGTGTCTTTAGTATCTCCCTGGTTCAACCTGCTTACAGCCCTTGGAAATCTCTTCGGACTGGGGGGAGGCAGCCTGATTTCCAGAATGATGGGAAGAAATAACCATGCGGATATCAAGTATGTCTCGGCCTTCAGTCTGTGGGGCGGAGGCGCTGCTACGCTGTGTTTCTCTCTTTTGACGTATCTGTTCAGAGTACCTCTTTTGAATTTTCTGGGGGCCAGCTCGGACACCTTTTCCTATGCGCAGAGCTACCTGAACTGGGTGGTTGTTCTGGGAGGCGTTCCCACCATGCTGAGTCTGAGTATGGGACACCTGCTCAGAAGCGAGGGACATGCCCGGCCTGCCAGCATTGGAATGATGTTTGGAGGAATTCTGAATGTGGTGCTGGATCCGATTCTGATTTTCGGCTTTCACCTGGATGTAGCGGGCGCAGCTATAGCCACGGCCTTTTCAAATCTGGCATCGGTTCTGTTCTTTGCAGTTATGTATTTGCGGCTGGGAAACAAGACGGCAGTTTCTCTGAAGCCAAAGTATTTTACATTCCGTTTTATCCGGCCTGTTTTTTCAGTAGGACTGGCTTCCGCTCTGGCTACGGCTCTGGGGAACGCTTCGAATATGGTAATTGTAAAGCTTTCTTCCGGATACGGGGATATTCCGGTGGCGGCGTATGGAATTGTAAAACGGATTGATCAGTTCCCGCTGAATGTATCTATGGGACTTTGTCAGGGATTTATGCCCCTGGTAGGATATAATTATGCCTCGAAGAATTATAAGAGGATGCGGGGAGTTTCCTTTTTTTCCTGGAAGACGGCAGCCATTATGTCCGCCTGCTTCGTGGCCTGCTTCGCGATATTTTCTCCCCAGATCCTTCACCTGTTTATTCCGGAACAGCAGACCAGCAGCCTGGGAGCGACATTTTTAAGAATTGCCTGCCTGGCGGTACCCTTTACCACCGTAAACTTTTTGATCAGCTATACGCTGCAGGCTATGGGAAAGGGAACGCAGTCTGCCATCCTTACCTTCAGCAGGCAGGGACTTTTAAACATTCCCCTTCTTATTTTAATGAATGCTGTGCTTGGACTGTATGGAATGATCTGGACGCAGCTGGTTGTGGAGCTGATTATGCTGCCTGTCTCTCTTGGCATGTATATGCATACATGGAAAAGAATCAATATCAGCAGCGAAAAGTAAGCCAAGGCTCAAAAAAAGATGGACGAAGAGAAAGGATGAGAAGAAATGGAATATGCAACATTAAATAACGGAATCAAAATGCCGCAGGAATCGGGGTATGAAGGATGAAAGTATTGCTGACCAATGGAAGTCCTCACCAGAAGGGATGTACTTATACAGCTCTGTGCCAGGTGGCGGACGCATTAAATCAAAATGGAATTGATACAGATATTTTCTGGATTGGGAACAAGGCTCTCTCCGGCTGTATTGCCTGCAAGAGCTGCCGGAAAAAGGGACTCTGCGTGTTTCAGGATACAGTAAACGAATTCCTGGAAATTGCGGGGGATTATGACGGGTTTGTATTTGGCACGCCGGTGCATTGGGGCGCTGCGTCGGGAGGGATGACCTCCTTTATGGATCGGGTGTTTTATACAGATCTGAACAGTAACGGAGGACGTTTTTACCTGAAGCCGGCGGCCGCTGTGGTGTCGGCCAGAAGGGCGGGGACCACGGCGACCTGGGATCAGGTGAATAAGTATTTCGCTCTGATGCAGATGCCGATTATCACCTCCCGTTATTGGAATATCGTACATGGGCAGAATCCGGAGGAGGTAAAGCGGGATCTGGAGGGAATGCAGACGATGCGGATTCTCGGAAAGAATATGGCCTTCTTCCTTCAGTGCAAAGAGCTGGGGGTGAAGATGGGACTTCCCTATCCGAGACAGGAGGAGATTACCTTTACGAATTTTATTCATGATTAGAAGGCAGGCCGGTTATCTGCTTCTTTCAGTATTTTCTGGCTGATTTCTTCCAGCCGCTGGGCTCTGCGGCCCAGAACACGGACGGCAAAATCTCCGTCCATAAGCCTGGTGACGCCGCCTTCACAGTCTTCCAGAGATTCGAGAAAACCCCGGGTATTCCGGAAAAAGTCCTCCGGCTGGCAGGGACAGGTGATAAAGAGATTCAGAAGGTGGGTATACCCCTCATACATTCCAAGACCGGCAAGATCGAAGCGGTCAGGCTCATATCGGGCGTTGTCCCGGTAGATGAGCCGCTCTCCCCGGCGGATTTCCGCCAGATTGTGATAAAAGCGGTAAGCAAAGGATTCTCCCATGGCATACCGTCCGCAGGAGAAAATTTCGCTCATCCGGAAAGCAGAAGTCTCGTCCTCCAGCTGGATCTCCATACGGTTTTCAAAAGCACAATCCTTAAATGGGATTGTGGGCTGAGGGTTAAAGCAGAAGGAGGCGCCGGAAGACACGTGTACGGAGGTAAACCGTTTGGCGCAGCCTCCTTTCATCGGATGGATTTTGTCGTAGGACTGAGAGACAAATTCCAGTTTGGCTTCCGGGAGAATTTCAAAACAGAATTCCTGCCGGTCTCCCTCCATAATTCCTGCGGAGGCGGCCAGAAGCATAACCTGGATGCCTCCGTCTTTCTTTTCAAACGGGAACATGATTTTGTAGGGGGCTGTAAAAGAGGCATCCTGAAGATATGTTTTTCCCTCTTTGTATGCCGCCGTCAGAGAAAGGCTGGATACTTTTCCGAACTGGTTTTTTTCCATAAAACTTACATTCCTTCCAGAAGCACATTTTTCTTGATCCAGAGAACCACGTCCTCTACGTTTTCACCGCCGCGGATATTCGTAAAAATAAAGGGACGATCTCCGCGCATTTTTTTGGAATCCCGTTCCATTACCTCAAGGCTGGCGCCTACGTAGGGAGCCAGATCCGTTTTGTTGATGACCAGCAGGTCTGAACGGGTGATGCCCGGGCCGCCCTTCCGGGGAATTTTGTCACCCTCCGACACATCGATGACAAAAATTGTGGCGTCCACCAGCTCCGGAGAAAAGGTGGCGGACAGGTTGTCTCCGCCGCTTTCGATAAAGAGAAGCTGGATGTCCGGGAACCGTTCCAGCATTTCATCCACTGCCTCCAGATTCATGGAAGCGTCCTCCCGAATGGCTGTGTGAGGGCATCCGCCGGTCTCTACCCCGATGATCCGCTCCCGGGGCATAACGCTGTTTTTAGCGAGAAATTCAGCATCCTCCTTCGTGTAAATATCATTGGTAATGACGCCGATGCTGTAGTCCTGGGACATCCGCCGGGTAAGAGCCTCGATGAGGGCTGTCTTTCCGGAGCCCACAGGACCTGCCACGCCGATTTTCACATATGACATAAAATCATCCTTTCCTATTCTATGATTGTAGTATTAAAACGAGCTTTCCGATTCAGGACATGTAGAGCCTGGAATACAGAGTCTCATGCTGGATGCTGCGCAGATCGAAGGCGGGAGCGGAGACGCAGAGCATCTCCAGCCCGGCTTCCCGGACCAGGGACAGTATTTCCTCAAAGAGGGGATAGAGATCTGCCAGGATTCTCTGCCCTTCCGACTGACTCAGGGGAATCAGCTTTACACAGTTTGTAACCATGGCTGAGGCCTGAGCATAGAGATAATTCAGAAGAGCATCCTTAAGAGCTACGCCTGCGCAGGCACAGACAGCCCCGTAGGCGCAGGGGTGGCAGAGGGTTCTTTTTTCCCTGCTGGAGAAATAGGCCTGAAGATAAGTAAAGTCAAAGGTGAGATCCATTTTCTCCAGGGTTTTGATAAAACGGCTCCCCAGACGGCGGGAAGCGTCCCGCAGCTCAAAGGGAACTCTGGAAGCCTCCAGAATATTTTCCAAAGCTTCCAGCTCTTCGATACTTTTATGACAGGCGGATTCATATGCCAGGCGGACGGCCAGCAGATCCGTATAAAGGAAGCTGTACCCAAGCCGCCTGCGGATGTATTCCTCTGCCTGGGATGAATCAGAGACAAGCCCCTTCTGCACGTACGTTTCCAGCCCGTAGGAGTGGGAATATCCTCCAATGGGAAAAAGGGAATCGTTGATCTGCAGAAGGAGAAAACGGCTTTTTAGATTTTCTATTTCCATTTTAAAGTCTCCTTTAGTGATGATGGCTGTGGGCGCCGGAAGAAATCCGTCTGTCAAAATCCAGTTTTTCCACTGCTTTTTCCGCCTTTACCCCGTGAAGCTTCCCAAACATCTGAAGCATGGGCTCATTGTAAGGGGTAAGGAAGGAAAGAGCATCCTTTCCGTAAAAAAGGGGTGCGTGACGGTTTCCGATCTCATAGCAGACCTTAGCGACCATAAAAGAATGATCCGGATCTATAGAAACAGAGATAACGGGGCAGGGAAGAATCCGAACCACGATGAGGCGCGCGTCATCTTCATAGAGAATATCTCCATCCTGGAGGCCTCTTGTGAGAATGGAATCATCCAGCCGGATACCGATCTCGGTTCCCTGGTCGGAGACCTTTCTGTGGATTTTTTTGAAAGCATCCTCCCAGTCAAAATCCACGTATTCAATGTTTTTGCCGGATGCTTTTGCCGGATCCAACTTTCCTGAAATTTTTTCGCAGATCATATGAGTTCCTTTCTGTTTTTTACCACATTCCAATCAGCATGAGCAGGCCGGGAATCCAGGCGGTGACGATTCCTTCAAAGACCTGAAGGCAGGGAACAAATCTGCCCAGCTTTTTGCCGCAGATGTCCTCCACAAAAGAGGTTCCCCAGAGAATCGCCCACAGATACCAGATAGCGGCCCAGCGCCAGTCGGCTGTGATGTTCAGGGCAGCGCTTCCGGTGACGCCCTCGATGGTTCCGAAGACCAGAGCGTTTACAGCCACGAAAGTGGAGAACCACGCAAAGGGAACGGGGCTTAATTTTCCAAGCTTTACAAATGCTACAAAGAGATACGTAAATCCAAACAGAAGGCCGGTGCCGGCGGCGTAGTAATTGCCCTGTACCAGATTCACGGCATTGATAAAAATTGAGAGGCCGCCGGTGAGAATATTCATTACCGCGGCAGACTTTCCATCTACCTTATAGAGGGTACACATGCCGTTGTTAATCAGCACGATTCCCACGAAGAGTAAGCAGACGCCTAACATAGAGATTCCTCCTTGGTTCTTTTGTTCTTGTTTAAAACAGGCTGTACAGCTGTGCCAGAGGCAGCTCTTTTGCCGGCTCCGAGGAAATCCGTTCTCCGTTTACGCGTACCTCGTAGGTTTCGGGATTTACAGTGATTTCCGGTGCCTCACAGTTGAATTTCATGTCCTTTTTCCCGATGCTGCGGCAGCCGGACACAGGCACCACAGTCTTTTCCAGGTGATATTTTTCTTTTACATTTTCCTCCATGGCGGCTTTGGAAACAAAGGTCAGGCAGGAGGCGTACTTAGCCTTTCCGTGGGCGGCAAACATGGGTTTGTACATGACAGGCTCGCAGGTGGGAATAGAAGCGTTGGCATCTCCCATTTTGGAGGCGATAATCATGCCGCCTTTGATGATGATATCCGGCTTGATTCCGAAGAAGGCCGGATTCCAGAGCACCAGATCCGCGAATTTTCCGGTTTCTACAGAGCCCACATAGGAAGCTACGCCATGGGTGACGGCGGGGTTAATGGTATATTTGGCAATGTAGCGTTTTACCCGGAAGTTATCGTTTCCGTGACCTTCATCCTCAGGCAGAGGTCCCCGCTCCCCTTTCATTTTGCTTGCTGTCTGCCAGGTCCGGGTGATGACCTCTCCCACACGGCCCATGGCCTGGGAGTCAGAGCTCATCATACTGAAAACGCCCATATCCTGAAGAACATCCTCGGCGCCGATGGTCTCCGGACGGATTCTTGAATCCGCGAAAGCTACATCCTCCGGAATCCGCTTGTCCAGATGATGGCAGACCATGAGCATATCCAGGTGCTCGTCCAAGGTATTAATGGTGTAGGGCATGGTAGGATTGGTGGAAGAAGGAAGAACGTTGGGTGCAGCGGCAGCCCGGATAATGTCCGGCGCGTGGCCGCCGCCGGCTCCTTCCGTGTGGTAGGTGTGGATGGTACGGCCGGCAATAGCCGCCAGAGTGTCCTCCACACATCCGCCTTCATTCAGTGTATCTGTGTGAATGGCTACCTGTATATCATAGTCATCTGCCACCTTCAGGCAGTGGTCAATGGCTGCGGGAGTACTGCCCCAGTCCTCATGCAGCTTCAGTCCCATGGCGCCGGCCCGGATCTGTTCAATCAGCGCCTTCTCATCGGAGCAGTTTCCTTTTCCCAGAAGACCGATATTCATGGGATATTCTTCCGCTGCTTTCAGCATCATTTCCATGTTCCAGGGGCCGGGAGTGCAGGTGGTAGCGTTGGTACCGTCCGCCGGGCCTGTGCCGCCGCCGATCATGGTAGTGACGCCGCTGTATAATGCGCAGTCTACCTGCTGCGGGGAGATAAAGTGAATGTGCGTATCCAGACCTCCCGCAGTGAGGATCAGACCCTCACCGGCCAGAGCTTCTGTGGAGGCGCCTACTGTCATGCCGGGGGTTACGCCATCCATGACAGAGGGATTGCCGGCTTTTCCGATGCCGGCGATTTTTCCGTCTTTAATTCCGATATCAGCTTTGTAAATGCCGGTGTAGTCTACTACCAGACAGTTGGTGATCACCAGATCCAGATCGCCGTCGGCGCTGGCGGTAGTTACAGACTGGCCCATACCGTCCCGGAGGGTTTTTCCTCCGCCGAACTTGCTTTCGTCTCCGTAGGTGGTAAAGTCCTTTTCAACTTCGATGATCAGATCCGTGTCCGCCAGGCGTATCTTATCGCCGGTGGTGGGACCGTACATCATGGCGTATTTTTCGCCGGATATTTTTATGCTCATGTGAATTCCTCCGTTTTATTTTATGAAACCTTTCTGTTTTGCCTTCTCCAGAGCGGCCGCTTTCGTAGCTTCTGAAACCTGATCTCTGGTTAAATCATTGAGACCGAAAACCCGCTTCGTTCCGCCCATGGCAGTAAGCTGCACGACTTTTTCCTCACCCGGCTCAAAACGGACAGAAGTACCGGAGGGAATATCCAGGTGAAACCCGTAAGCTTTCTCACGGTCGAAAGAAAGGCAGCGGTTTACCTCAAAAAAATGAAAATGAGAGCCTACCTGTACCGGCCTGTCTCCTGTATTGGCGACCGTAAGCGTGAGAGAGGGTTTCCCCTCATTCAGAACAATTTCTCTGTCCAAAGGCATGATTTCTCCAACCTTCATGTCTGTTTACCTCCTATCGAATGGGATTATGTACCGTGACCATTTTGGTGCCGTCCGGGAAGGTGGCTTCCACCTGAACTTCAGCTACCAGATCGGCGACGCCGTCCATCACATCTTCCTTTGTCAACAATCCGGCGCCAAGATTCATCAGCTCCGTTACCGTCCTGCCGTCCCGGGCCATCTCCATCAGCTCTGAACTGATATAGGCCACGGCCTCCGGATAATTCAGCTTCAGGCCTCTGGCCCTGCGCTCTTTGGCCAGACTGCCTGCCAGATGAAGCATCAGTTTTTCCTGTTCCTTGGGTGTCAGACGCATATTTTTACCTCCGTTTCTGTTATGGTATTCTAGAATAGAATTTCAGAAAAAAAACAGACGAAGACCTTTTGGACGTCTTCGTCTGTTTCGGCAAGTAATATAGCACAGCGGGAAAAATTTGTCAAATAAAATCCTGCGGCCGGTTGCTCTTGACATCAGGCCAATGATTCTGCACAATAGAGGAAGAAGCCGGAGAAGGCGGGAAAAACGAATGCGGAAGGAGCAGAAAAATGAGAGAAATTCTTTTTGGAGCGGCCTATTATGATGAATATATGCCCTGTGAGCGTTTAGATAAAGATGTGGAAATGATGAAAAAAGCCGGGATCAATACGGTAAGAATCGCGGAATCCACCTGGAGTACCTGCGAGCCTCAGGAAGGGGTTTTTGACTTTTCTCATGTGGAGCGGGTGATGGATGCCATGGAAAAAGCAGGGATCCACGTAATCATCGGCACGCCCACCTATGCGGTTCCGGCCTGGATGGTGAAATCTCATCCGGACGTGCTGGCTACTACCGTGAAGGGGAGGGGCATTTACGGATCCAGACAGATTATGGATATCACCCACCCGGTTTACCGGTACTATGGGGAGAGGGTGATCCGGAAGCTGATGGAGCATACGGCTCACAGAAAATGTGTCATTGGGTTCCAGCTGGATAATGAGACGAAATATTATGGAACGGCAGGGAAGAACGTCCAGGAGAAATTTGTCAAATATCTGAGAGAAAAGTTTCAGGGAAACCTGGACGAGATGAACCGGGAGTTCGGCCTTGACTACTGGAGCAACCGGATTGACGCCTGGGAAGACTTCCCGGATGTGAGAGGAACTATCAATGGAAGCCTGGGGGCAGAGTTTGAAAAATTTCAGAGAAGCCTTGTAGACGAATATCTGAAATGGCAGGCAGAGATTGTAAAGGAGTATAAGAGAGAAGATCAGTTTATCACCCACAATTTCGACTTCGAGTGGCGGGGCTATTCCTACGGGGTGCAGCCGGATGTGAATCATTTCCATGCGGCAGAGGCCCTGACTGTGGCAGGCGTGGATATTTACTATCCAAGCCAGGATGACCTCACCGGGACGGAGATCGCCTTCGGAGGGGATATGACCAGATCTCTGAAGCAGAAGAATTATCTGGTGCTGGAGACAGAGGCCCAGGGATATCCGGACTGGACACCCTATAAAGGGCAGCTCCGCCTCCAGGCTTACAGCCATCTGGCCTCCGGCGCCAACAGCGTCATGTACTGGCACTGGCATTCAATTCATAATGCCCTGGAGACGTATTGGAAGGGGCTTTTAAGCCATGATTTTCAGGAAAATGAGACATATCGGGAGGCGTGTGTCATCGGAAAAGAATTTTCCCGGATCGGCGCTCATCTGGTGAACCTGAAAAAAGAAAACAAGGCAGCGATTCTTGTAAGCAACGAGGCTCTTACAGGGCTGAAGTGGTTCGGCATAGAAGCTACGGCGGCGGGGAACCATGGAATCGGCTATAATGATGTGGTTCGCTGGGTTTATGATACTTTATACCGGATGAATGTGGAGTGTGACTTTATCTGGCCGGAATCAGAAGGACTGGGCCGGTATAAGCTGATCGTGGCGCCGGCTCTGTACGCGGCTCCGGACGCCCTGCTGGAAAGACTGAACCGATACGTCCGTGAGGGAGGCATCCTGCTGGCAACCTTTAAATCGGCGTTTTCCAACGAGAATCTGAAGGTCAGCCATGAGATCCAGCCTCATATTCTTCGTTCCTGCCTGGGGGTAAGGTACCATCAGTTTACTTTCCCGAAGCATACCGGACTTGCGGGTAAGATCACCGAGGGGCTTGGCAGGCAGGAGGCTCAGATCTTTATGGAGCTTCTGCTGCCGGAAGGAGCGGAGATCCTGGCCTCCTACGATCATTATAACTGGCAGGAGTATGCGGCTTTGACAAAGAACTCCTATGGAAAGGGAAAAGCCTACTACATAGGCTGCATGACCAGCCGGGAGCTTCTGGAAGCGGTCTTCCGGGACGCCCTTAAAGAAGCGGGGATCGAAGAGAGTCATGAGAAATTCCCTGTGATTGTGCGGAAGGGAGAAAACGATTTCGGCAGGGAGATCTGTTATTACCTGAACTATTCTCCGGGAACGCAGAAAGCAGCATACAAAGGCTGCGCAGGAAAAAATCTGCTCACAGAGGAGAAATTCGGCAGGGATGATGTGATTTCTCTTTCTCCATGGGGGCTGGCCGTGATTGAGGAGGAGCGAAGCCCGGAGGGACGGGAACGGAAGCTATGAGAGAAATACTGATTATTGAGGATGACGCGGATCTCAGAGAGGGACTTTCCTTTGCCATGGAGACAGAGGGGTACAGAGTCCGGACTGCAGGCACGAAGCTGGAGGGAATGCAGCTTATAAAAAGAAAGTCCTGGGCCCTGATTCTTTTAGACTGCAATCTTCCGGACGGCAGCGGGTTTGATCTGTGCCGGGAGGCAGGAAGGTATACGGACGCGCCGGTGTTTGTTCTGACTGCCAGAGCCACAGAGATGGATGAGGTAAAGGCTCTGGAGCTGGGGGCGGCGGATTACATGTCCAAGCCCTTCTCTCTGGCAGTTTTAAAAGCCAGGATCCGGAGAATTCTGCAGGACTCGCCAAAAGAAACCTGTCTGGTTTCCGGCGGAATTTCCCTGGATAAGGACACCTGCAGAGTCTGGAGAGAAGGGGAGGAAATCTGCTGCAGCAAGGTGGAGTATCAGCTTCTGCTTTATCTGATGGAGAATCGAAACCAGGTGCTTTCCAAGGAACAGATTCTTCAGCAGGTGTGGGACAGCCAGGGGAAATTTGTGGATGAAAATACCCTGTCGGTGAATATCCGGAGGCTCCGGGGGAAGGTGGAGAAGGATCCCGGTCACCCATCCAGAATCCGGACGGTTCATGGAATCGGGTATATCTGGAAGGAGGGGGAGGAATGACGCAGGTTTTGGCAGTTCTTTTCCTGTTGGCTGCCGGCGGATGTATTCTGGCCTGCCGGAGAAACCGGAAGATGTACCGGGTGATTGACCGGATGCTGGATGAGATTCTGGATGGGGATGAGATTTCTGTATCGGACATTGCTGAAGGGGAGATCTCTGCTCTGGCTTCCAAGGCAAAGCGGATTCAGGAAAAGGTGGAGCTTGGCATCTCCAGAGCGGAGGAAGAGAAGGAGCAGGTGAAAAGTCTGATCTCCAATATGTCCCATCAGCTGAAGACTCCGCTGGCGGGGCTTATGATGTACAGAGAGCTTCTGGAAGATGAAAGCCTTCCTTCTCCTCGGCGAAGAGCCTTTCTGAAAAAAATGAAGCAGCAGTCGGAGAAGATTGACTGGATTCTGCAGTCCCTGTTCAAGATGGTAAATCTGGAGCAGGGCGCTGTTGTTTTTGAGGCAGAGCCTCTTCCTGTCCGGGAAACCATCCAGGACGCGGTAAGCGCTGTCTGGGATAAGGCGGACCGGAAAGGAATCCGTATTCTGACAGAATCCTTTCCGAACAGGCTCCTTTTCCATAACCGGAAATGGACGGCGGAGGTGCTGGTAAATCTTCTGGAGAACGCGGTAAAGTATACAAAGAGCGGGGGAGAAATCCATATTTGTGTGAATCCCCTGGAGATCTATACGCAGATTGCCATACAGGACACAGGCATGGGAATACCCAAAGAAGAACAGACCGAGATTTTTAAACGGTTTTACAGAAGTCCCCGGGTAGAGAATCTGGAGGGGTCCGGAATCGGGCTGTATCTCTCCAGACTGATTCTGGAGCAGGAGAAGGGATATATGACGGTAGATTCGGAGCCGGGAAGGGGGAGTATCTTTTCGGTTTTCTTACAAAACTGTCAGAAAGAAAGGGAAACACTGTCAGGAGGATGAAAGATTTGCCTGGTATTCTTTTCTCAGATCAGAAGACGCCGGAGGGGAGAACGCTTTTCGGCGCTGTATAAAGGAGGAGAGAAATACCTATGGAGATTCTGCAGGTAAAACAGGTTCATAAAATATACGGAGAAAAGGAAAATAAGGTCTGCGCGCTGAGCGATGTTTCTTTTTCCGTAGAGCAGGGAGCTTTTATAGCCATTGTGGGAACGTCAGGTTCCGGAAAGAGTACCCTTTTAAACCTGATCGGAGGACTGGATACGCCCAGCCGGGGAGAAATTGTGATTCGGGGGCGAAATATCGCGGCATTAAAAAGAAAAGAGCTGACGATTTTCCGCAGGAGGAACATCGGATTCGTATTCCAGAATTACAGCCTGATGCCTGTGCTGAATGTATACGACAATGTAGCTCTCCCTGTCACCTTTGACCGTGGAAAGCATGTAGACCATTCCTATATTCAGGAGCTGCTAAAAGAGCTGGGCCTGTGGGAAAAGAGAAACAGATATCCATCGGAGCTGTCCGGAGGGCAGCAGCAGAGGGCAGCGCTGGCCCGGGCCCTGGCAAATAAGCCGGCGCTGATTCTGGCGGATGAGCCCACAGGAAATCTGGATTCGGGGACAACTGTGGAGGTTATGGGGCTGTTAAAAGAAAGCAGCCGCAGGTATCATCAGACCATTCTTATGGTGACGCATAATGAGGCCCTGGCTCAGGCGTCGGACCGGATTATCCGCATTGAGGATGGGAGGGTACAGCCATGAGAACGATCCTGCACCTTTCCTTTGCTTATATCAGACATTATAAAAGGCAGACAGGAGCGCTTTTTTTGGGGATCCTCCTGTCGGCCGCTCTTCTGACCGGGGTAGGTTCTTTATTTGCCAGCGGAAAGAAGGCCGCCCTGGAGAATGCCAGAACAGAATACGGGGACTGGCATTATGAGCTGCCCTGCGGCGCGCCATGGTTTTCGTCCTTTACAGAGAATCCCAAAGGGGAAGGCTTTCAGGTGGAAAGCTGGGGAGTGGAGACGATAAAAAAGGCAGTGCCGCAGCCCTTTGAGATCCGGTTTGTCTGGGGAGACGAGACATATCTTAAGATGATGGGCAGAACTTTGATTCAGGGACATTATCCGGAAGAAGAAAATGAGATTGCCATGGATTCCCACGCCCTGCTGAACCTGGGGATAGAGGGAACTCTCGGAAGCCGGGTAGAGCTGGATGGGGAAACTTTTATCCTGTGCGGAATTCTCTCAGAGATGCCCGAAAGACTCGGGGAGCTTATGGGGGACGCGATGCAGGTTTTCGTAAGCAGCAGGCTGGATTATGGAACAGACGAAAGCTTCCTGTATCTGAAATTTAAGGAATCCAGGTCAATTTACCGGCAGCTGAAAGCTTTTATCAGCCAATACGAAATTCAGGAGTCTGTTGACCAGAACAGCGGCCTTTCCGGATATGTGGGAGGAGACACTGGAAGCCTGACCCCGGCGGAGATCTGGAATGCGCTGAAAGAACCGGAGTATGGACTTCCCTACGTCTGGGGAATGCTCAATGAGAACGAGGCTATGACAGAAGGAGCGGTGCTGGCAGTTCTGGGAATTTTTTCTATGTTCATTATTTACAGTATCTTTCAGGTGTCTCTGCTGAAAAGGATCTCTCAGTACAGTGTGATGGAGACCCTGGGAATGACAGGAGGAAAAGCCTTTTTGCTTTTGTTCTCTCAGCTGTTTTTCATTTTTCTCGGAGGATATCCGGCAGGATGTATTCTTGGAAACGCGGCTGCGTCCTGGATTTATGAGAAGGCCGGAAGAATTTTCATAACGAGAAATGTAACCCTTCATACCGGCGTCTCTCTGGCTGAAAACGCTTCGGCTCTTACGGTGTCCGGTCTGCCGGAGGCGGGAAGCTTCCGGGCAGACTGGCATATGATCGGGACTGCGGCAGGGTTCCTGATCCTGTTTCTGGCTGCCGTCAGCCTGGTTCTGGTGAGAAGAATGCGGAATCTCACCATCCGTCAGCGAATGGTCCAGGATTTTTCCGGCGGCAGAAAAAACAGAAAGATTTACAGCCTGAAAAAGGAGAATCTTACAGGCATTCTGACAAAGAGATTTATGTTTTCCAGAAAAGGAACGTTTGCGGGAATTCTTTTGTCCCTGTCTGTGGGAACCGTGATTTTCCTGGGAGCCTCCTACGTGGCGGAAAATACCAAAATTAACAATGAACTGACCTTCGCCGCGGACGACGGGCTGGGTTCGGAAATTCAGGTTTATGAAGCTTCCGATCAGCTGGCGCAGGTAATTCCGGAGCAGACAGTGGAATCACTGAAGCAGGTTGACGGTCTGGAGTCGGTTCTGCCGGTACGGTATCTTCTTGGGGAAGTGCCGCTGCCGGACGGCATGCTGCTCTGGACGGAGTTTGTGCCGGAGATTGCGGGGATAGAAGGATGGGAGCCGGATCCGGAGCTGATGGAAAAACACAACGGACGTTTTGTAAAGACCGGTGAAAACGACTATGCGGTAAAGGTAAACATTTATGGCTATGAGGACGAAATGCTAAGAAGCATGGAAGATTATGTGCTGGAGGGCGAGATTGACCCGGAGAAGATGAGGGAAGAGAATACCGTCATTTTCAAAACCATTATGGACGGACAGGGGAATTATGGAGGGATTGCCCTACAACCCGGCGATACCTTTACCCTTCGGACGCCGAAAGACCGGACGGGGGATCCGGAGGTGCTGAAATTTCTCTCACCGGAAGAGAATTACGATACCACCCGGCTGCGGATAGCGGCTGTAGCCAGCCGGCCGCTGGGAAAAGTGGATACTTTTATCGGAGATGACGGAGCAAACTCAGTAGATCTGATTATGACAAATGAACAGATGAAAGAAAACTTTGGCGTAACCGGATACTGCACCATCAGCATCTCTATGAAAGAAGGGGAGGACGTCGGCGAGGCGGCGCAGCAGATCAAGGAGCTGGTAAGCGGCGTCCCGGACTGCGTAGTGAGAGACTATTCCTCTCAGATTCAGGCCCAGAACCTGTATCTGAATCAGCAGATGATGTTTTTCTACGGAATTTCCGCGGTTCTTCTGGGAATCAGCCTCCTCCATATTCTGAACAGCATGCAGTATCTGGTGGCAGAGAGAAGATATGAGTTTTCTCTTCTGCGGGCTATGGGAATCACAGATTCAGGATTTTTAAGGATGCTGATAAAGGAAGGGCTGCGATACGGAGCCTGCTCCGGACTTGCGATGCTGGCGGTTTATTTCCTGGTTCAGAAGATTCTGTATTACTTTATGGTACACGTCTATCTGTATCTCCATCCAAAGCCCGGTATTTCTCCCGGATATCTCGCGGCAGCGGCGGCAGTGAACCTTGTCCTCTGCGCAGGCGCCATGGCGGCCTCCGGAAAGGGGCTGCTGAGACGTACAGTCATTGCCTCTGTGCGGGATTCCCAGTAAAGCCTGTGTCCGCGCAAAAATTTTTCTAATGTTGATGTTTAACATATTTCTCCAGTCCCTGTTCTTTAGCGGGGACTGGAAGTCAATTATTCATGAAAGCAGAGAATCAGAAATGTATTTTCGCCCCTGCTCTCCAAAAGTATAAGGAGTTTTTTCAATCTCATATACAAGAAGTTTGTCTTGATTTTTTACAAGTTCGTACAAAATGTGGCCGGATCTGTCACATAGAAGCGTTGGTGCTGTTTGAAACGGGCCAAGATGGCCTTTTGAATATGTTTCATGTTAAGGGGTATGCTATTTGTCACAGAAAATTGGTATGCGCCTATTTTCATTAATATCTCCTTTTTAAAATGAGAATATTTATAATAGTAACGAATTCAATATTACAGTATTTTGCCTTTTAAATTATTAGCTTAAACAATAGAAATCGT
>DVGK01000063.1 GCA_018712785.1 Candidatus Choladousia intestinavium
ATATAGGCGCATTGCTGGAAAGTTATTTTTTCTATGAGATCAAGCGTTTGGATATCAAGGGGAAAGAGTATCTGCGCACCCTTGGCAAATACTATATCGTTGATATCGGACTTCGGAATTATCTGCTTGGATTCCGCAACCGCGACAGCGGCCATACGATTGAGAATGTTGTTTATTTTGAGCTGCTGCGAAGAGGCTATGACGTGGCGAATGGGAAAATTGATAATCTTGAAGTGGATTTTATCGCGACAACTGCAGATGACAAAAAGTATATTCAGGTGACAGAATCCATGCAAAGCGAGAATGTTCGCAAAAGAGAGCTTACCCCACTGCAGAGAATCCGGGACAATTATGAGAAAATCGTGTTGTCTCTTGAACCGGGCCTTGATTCTGACTATGATGGTATCAAGTCATTGAACCTGATCGACTGGCTGATGGTTGACTTCCATTGCCGCCCATGGTAACATTTAAAAACAATAGGTTTAGTATATGCTTTTGTTGTAGATTCTTCTGTAGGGAAGTACCCTTACCGCAGAAAAGAAAGGATGTGAGAAAGGAATGGGCGTTTATTTGAATAGTTCCAGTGCATATGGACTTTTCCAAGAAGATTATTCTCTCACATATTATATTGATAAGACAGAGATTCTCTCTGAATTAGTACCTTTGATTGAGCTGAGAAAAAACATCAGAGAAAGAAGCGGAGATAATAAAGGAAAAGGACTTAAGTATGTGGCAATTACAAGGCCGCGCCGCTTCGGCAAGACCGTCATGGCGAACATGATTGCATCCTTTTTTGGCAAGGGCGTTGATAGCCATGAAGAATTTGATACCCTTAAGGTATCAAAGTATCCATGGTATAAAAAGCATTTGAATCAGCATAATGTGATCCATATTTCATTTAATAAAATGCCGGATGAAATTGCCAGCTATACCGACTATATCAACCGCATTAAGGGCCTTTTGATGGATGATTTAATAATGGCTTACCCTGATGTGAAAATCAGGGAAAAGGACGCATTGTGGGATGCGCTTACAAAAATTTATGAGTATCATGAAAATGAAAAGTTCATCTTTGTTTTAGATGAATGGGATTACATTTATCATCAAAGCTTTGCCACAGACCATGATAAAGAAAACTTCACCAGATTTTTAAGTTATCTGCTGAAAGATAACGCTTATGTAGAGATGGCATATATGACGGGTATACTTCCGATAGCGAAATACTCCAGCGGTTCCGAGTTAAATATGTTCTGCGAATATACGATGGTGGCAGAAGAAAAATTCAGCGAGTATTTTGGATTTATAGACAGTGAAGTGGATGATCTTTATAAACGTTACCTGCTCTCAAATGAAGCTGACCGAAAAGTAACGAGAGAAGGTTTGCGCATTTGGTATGACGGATATCACACGAAGTCTGGAGAGCGCGTTTATAATCCGCGTTCAGTTGTCATGGCACTGCAAAATAATAATCTTGGAAATTACTGGACAAGTACAGGTCCATACGATGAACTATTTTACTATGTAGGAGCTAATGTTGACAGCGTAAAGGACGATGTTGGGCTTCTGCTTTCAGATATTCCGGTACCGGCGAAGGTGCGGGAATATGCGGCTACCTCCATGGAGCTAAAGACAAAGGATGAGATATTTTCAGCAATGGTGGTCTACGGCTTCCTGAATTACGAAAACGGATGTGTGTCCATCCCAAACAAAGAACTGATGGATAAATTTGCTGAGATGGCAGAGAAAGAATCATCCCTCGGTACGGTGTACAACCTTACGAAAGAATCGGGCCGAATGCTGGCGGCCACTAAGGCGGGTGATACAGATACTATGGCGGAAATTCTACAGTTTGTCCATAATACAGAAAGCCCATTGTTTGTCTACAACAATGAAGCGGAGCTGGCATCCATTGTCAGGCTGGTGTACCTGAAGGCGCGTGATTTTTACCATATTGAGCGTGAGGATAAGGCTGGAATCGGTTATGTTGATTTTATTTTCTATCCGGTTCGGAAAGATGATGACAGTATTATTATCGAACTGAAGGTTGATCAAACGGCAGAAGAAGCAATCCAACAGATTAAAGACAGGCAATACGCATTGAAATTTGAAGGAAAGCTTGGTGAGAAGCCTGAATACACAGGACGTATCCTTGCTGTGGGAATTGCGTATCATAGGGGCGGTACAAAGCGTCACGAGTGCAAGGTAGAGGTGCTGCGGGAACGGGATTAAATCCATAGGATATCCCTAAAAATATTTTATCGAAAAGTCCGGGCAGAATTTGGCCCGGGCTTTTCTCTGCAGCCGTTACGCTCTTTTGGCTGCTACACTCCTTCCGCAATCCGCGTGACCGCCACATAGATTTCCTGGATCCGGTACCAGGTACGGCTTCCCACAATGCCGTCCTGGGTCAGGCCAAAGACAGACTGAAAGACTTTTACGGCTTCCTGCGTTCTTTCACCGAAAATTCCGTCTACGGACACCTTGGGAATCAAGGGAAAGTTATTTGAGATGGCGTTCAGCTGTTCCTGAATTTTAGCCACGTCTTCTCCGGTGGAGCCGATTCGCAGAGGATAGCCCGGATAGGAAACAGGGACGCCGGAAACCTCTTCCGCCGTATTAATGTACATGGAGCTGCCATAGTAGTTCCGGATGATTTCAATTGCCGAATAACCCTGTTCGCCTAAATCCTTGCTTCCCCACTGGGAAAGCCACTGAGGACAGGAAACTCGTTTCCCGTCGCAGTACTGAGTCAGAATCGGCTGTTTCACATTAGGGCGGGACAGATAGCGGTCAAAGATTTCATCCACCACCTGGGAAATACTCTCAAAAATATTACGGCCGTAAATCCATTTCTGATCGAAGGCAGTGGAAGAGGTGATAGTAAAATTATAGCCTTGATTTCTGTACCATTCGGTGTAAACGCGGTTCAGAGTGAAGGACTGAATGGCCAGGATATTGGCTAGGAGGGTTTCACGGGGCCAGGTGGCGTAGATTTCACTGCTGGCTACGTTTTTAATGTAATCTCTGTATCGGACGTAATAATCGCCGGCTGTGGTGTCTGAGGGAGTCCCGTCATGGACGATTACGTATTCGGGGACTACCACTTGGCTTAATACGATCTCTCCGCTAAGATTGATGGGTTTTATTTCGTCCTCCGCGATTTTTGGGGGATAATTTCCATAGAGGGTATGGTCAGGAATGATGACTGTATCCGGAGGCTGATTTGTTTCGGAAGGACGCAGAAAGACCCTCTGAATGGAAAGCTGGCTGCTGAGTATTTCGCTGCCTGAGACAGTGATAGTCTCATAGCCGGGGGCGGAGACACGAATGGTATATTCTGAGTAAGGCTGGACTTCGCCGGGATTCAGACTGTATTCCACGGGAGGGGCATCCAGATCCAAAATCTGAGTTCGTCCGCTGCTGTCTGTATAGACTTCTTCCAGAAGACGATCCGGTTCGCCGGTATAGGAAATATCTACAGCAGCGTCCTGAATGGGCACAGCTTCTGCAGAGGACGCGATAACCTGAAGCTGGCCCTGATCCGGCAGATCAGTCTGGGCAGCTGTAAGTTGAGATGGCCTTTTTCGATACATATTTGATCTCCCAGGGGGCATTTACTAATAGTATATGATAAAATTAATCCAGAGTGCATAAAAGAAAACAGTTGAAATATAGAAACGAATATGGTAGAATTCAAACAATTTGAGCAGAAATAAGGACTAAAGGAAGACGGTGGTAGAATGAAAGCATTTCTGATTCTGGAAGATGGTACAGTGTTCAAAGGCAGGAGTATCGGTTCTTCCCGGGAAGTAATTAGCGAAATCGTATTTAACACCTCTATGACGGGATACCTGGAGGTGCTGACTGATCCATCTTACGCCGGACAGGCAGTAGTTATGACGTATCCATTGATTGGTAATTACGGAATCTGTTATGAAGACATGGAATCCGACAGACCCTGGCCGGATGCATTTATTGTTCGGGAATTGTCACGTCAGCCCAGTAACTTCCGCTCGGAAGATACGATTCAAAATTTTCTTTTAAAATATGATATTCCAGGAATTGCAGGGATTGATACGAGAGCCCTGACGAAAATTCTGCGCGAGAAAGGGACTATGAACGGCTGTATTACTACGGATGAAAATTACAGCCTTACAGAGCTTCTGCCCTGCCTTCGCTCTTATACGACGGGAAAGGTCGTGGAAAAGGTTACCTGCAAGGCTCCCTATGTACTGCCAGGCGCAGGGAAGAAGGTAGCGCTTCTGGATCTGGGAGCCAAGAGAAATATTGCCAGAAGCCTGAATCAGAGAGGCTGTCAGGTGACGGTTTATCCGGCCGGGACATCCGCGGAAGAGATTCTCTTAGGCAGGCCGGACGGCATTATGCTCTCCAATGGACCGGGAGATCCCAAAGAATGTACGGACATTATCAGGGAAATCGGAAAGCTGTATGATTCGGATGTTCCCATTTTTGCCATTTGTCTGGGACATCAGCTGATGGCTCTGGCAAAAGGAGCGGACACCTATAAGATGAAGTACGGGCACCGGGGAGGCAACCACCCTGTAAGAGACCTTTCAACAGGCAGGGTATACATTTCTTCACAGAATCACGGCTATGTAGTAGACGCCGAACGTCTGGATCCTTCGGTGGCAGTTCCGGCTTTTGAGAATGTAAACGATGGGACGAATGAGGGGCTTTCTTATACAGGGAAAAAGATCTTTACCGTTCAGTTCCACCCGGAGGCATGTCCGGGGCCTCAGGATTCAGGATATTTGTTTGACCGGTTTATTAAGATGATGGAGGTGGATCAGTAATGCCGAAGAATCCCGATATAAAGAAAGTGCTTGTCATTGGTTCAGGGCCCATTGTCATTGGCCAGGCAGCGGAGTTTGACTATGCAGGAACCCAGGCCTGCCGTTCTCTTAAGGAGGAAGGGGTGGAGGTTGTTCTGCTGAACTCAAATCCCGCCACCATTATGACGGATAAAGACATTGCGGATAAGGTGTATATTGAGCCTCTGACGGTGGAAGTGGTTGAGCAGCTGATTCTGAAGGAAAAGCCGGACAGCGTCCTTCCCACCCTGGGAGGCCAGGCGGGGCTGAATCTTGCCATGGAGCTGGATGAAAGAGGCTTTCTGAAGGAGAACCAGGTTCGCCTCATTGGAACCACCTCAGAGACCATTAAGAAGGCGGAGGATCGCCTGGAATTCAAGAGTACCATGGAGAAAATCGGAGAACCGGTGGCGCCTTCAAAGGTCGTTGAGAATGTGGAAGAGGGCGTGGAGTTTACAAAGAGGATCGGCTATCCCGTAGTGCTGCGTCCCGCTTATACTCTTGGAGGAAGCGGGGGCGGTATCGCCCACAATCATGAGGAGCTGGTGGAAATTCTGGAAAATGGCCTGCGGCTCAGCCGTGTGGGTCAGGTTTTGGTGGAGCGGTGTATCGCGGGCTGGAAAGAGATCGAGTATGAAGTGATGCGGGACGGCGCTGGAAATGTGATCACCGTATGTAATATGGAAAACATTGATCCGGTAGGCGTTCATACGGGAGACAGTATCGTGGTAGCGCCTTCTCAGACCCTTGGGGATAAGGAGTATCAGATGCTTCGTACCTCTGCTCTGAATATTATTACGGAGCTGAAGATTACAGGAGGCTGCAATGTGCAGTTCGCTCTGAAGCCGGACAGCTTTGAATACTGTGTGATTGAGGTAAATCCCCGTGTCAGCCGCTCTTCGGCTCTGGCATCCAAGGCTACTGGTTATCCTATTGCCAAGGTGGCGGCCAAGATTGCTTTGGGCTATACCCTGGATGAAATTAAGAATGCTATCACCGGGAAAACGTATGCCAGCTTTGAGCCAATGCTGGATTACTGCGTGGTGAAGATGCCAAGGCTGCCCTTTGACAAGTTTATCAGCGCCAGCCGGAAGCTTACCACCCAGATGAAGGCGACCGGAGAGGTGATGAGTATTTCCCACAGCTTCGAAGGGGGGCTTATGAAAGCCATCCGATCCCTTGAGCAGCATGTGGACAGTCTGCTCTCCTATGATTTCTCAGGCTTAAATGAAGAAGAGCTGTATCATCAGCTGGCCCGGGTGGATGACAGAAGAATCTGGGTGATCGCGGAAGCTCTGCGCAAAGGGATTTCTTACGAGAAGATTCATGAGATCACAAAGATTGATCCGTGGTTTATTGATAAGCTGGCGATTCTTGTGGAGATGGAAAAGGCGCTTAAGACCCAGGAGCTGACGCCGGAGCTTCTGGCTGAGGCAAAACGTCTGGAATTCCCGGATTCCGTGATCGGCCGTCTTGCCGGCAGGGCGGAAGAAGAAGTAAAGAAGCTCAGATACAAAAACGGCATTACGGCGGCTTATAAGATGGTAGATACATGCGCGGCGGAATTTGAGGCTGCCACTCCTTATTACTATTCCGTTTTTGGCAGTGAGAATGAAGCGGTATCTGAAACCGGACGGAAAAAGGTACTGGTTCTGGGCTCAGGCCCCATCCGAATCGGGCAGGGAATTGAATTTGATTTCTGCTCCGTCCACTGTACCTGGGCTTTTGCCAAGGAAGGTTTTGAGACCATTATCATCAATAATAATCCGGAAACGGTGAGTACGGATTTTGATATTGCGGATAAGCTCTATTTTGAGCCTCTGACTCCTGAGGACGTGGAGAATGTGGTGCGTTTGGAAAAACCGGACGGAGCGGTGGTGCAGTTCGGAGGACAGACGGCCATCAAGCTGACAGAAGCGCTGATGAAGATGGGCGTGCCGATTTTGGGTACTTCCGCGGAGAATGTAAACGCCGCGGAGGACAGGGAGCTTTTTGATAAAATTCTGGAGGAATGCAGCATCCCAAGACCGGCCGGAGACACGGTTTATACGGCGGAAGAAGCGAAAAAGGTGGCAAACCGCCTGGGATATCCCGTTCTGGTGCGGCCTTCCTATGTGCTGGGAGGCCAGGGCATGCAGATCGCCATTAACGATCAGGATGTGGATGAGTTTATCGGTATTATTAACCGGATCGCTCAGGAGCATCCGATCCTGGTGGATAAATACCTGATGGGAAAAGAGATCGAAGTGGACGCGGTATGCGACGGAGAAGATATCCTGATTCCAGGCATTATGGAGCACATTGAGAGAGCCGGTATCCATTCCGGAGACAGCATCTCCGTCTACCCGGCACAGAGTATCTCAAAGAAGATCAAGCGGGTCATTGAGGAGTACACGAAAAGACTGGCCAGATCTCTCCATGTCATCGGACTGATTAATATACAGTTTATCGTGAGCAACGATGAGGTATATGTGATTGAGGTGAATCCCAGATCCAGCCGGACGGTTCCCTACATCAGCAAGGTTACGGGGATTCCCATTGTTCCATTGGCAACACAGGTAATCCTTGGAAAGAAGATCCGTGAGCTTGGGTATACGCCGGGGCTTCAGCCTGAGGCAGATTATTTTGCCGTGAAGATGCCGGTATTCTCTTTTGAAAAAATCCGCGGCGCTGACGTAAGCCTGGGGCCGGAGATGAAGTCCACGGGAGAGTGTCTGGGAATTGCAAAGTCCTTTGACGAGGCGCTGTATAAAGCGTTCCTGGGAGCGGGGATTAGGCTGCCTAAGCATAAGAATATGATTATCACAGTGAAGGACTCCGATAAACTGGAGGCAGTGGACATTGCCAGACGGTTTGAAGCCATTGGCTACCGGATTTTTGCCACCCGCAGCACCGCCAAGGTCCTTCGGGAACACGGAGTCAATGCCATGAGAATCAACAAGATTGAGAGCGAGTCGCCGAACCTTATGGATCTGATCCTGGGGCATGAGATTGATCTGGTAATTGATACCCCGTCTCCGGGAGTCGGCCACTCCAAAGACGGATTCTTAATCCGGCGGTGTGCCATTGAAACAGGCGTCAATGTGCTTACCTCCCTGGATACGGCCACGGCGCTGATTACAAGTCTGGAAAACAATCACATCCAGAATCTGACATTGATTGATATTGCGCAGATTGCATCAAGATCCTGATTTTCAGGATCTTGATTTATCAATATCGCTGAATTTCATTGGTTTACATAAAAATTACGTTCTTTCGATTGCAAAAATCCCGAAGCTGAAGTAGAATAGCGTTGCTGTGAAAAAGAAGCAGGCAGCGCCCAAGGCTGCGGACGGAGGAAAAGGGATGAGAAAGAAGTCACATATTTGTTTGGCAGGTTATCTTGCAGATGAGTTTCAGGCTCCGGATCTGATGCGGTACAGGAAGGCTTTTTGCTTTGGCTCTATTCTCCCGGATCTGAATCCGGGAATGGTAACGTCTCCTCATGAGTTTGAGACCACCTTTGACGGGATTAAGGAGCTGATCTGCAGACTGACATCGGAATGGGACGGAAGCGAATATAAGGAGAGAGCCTTTTGGAGAGGCCTGGGGGTTGTGATGCACTATTTGGCGGATTATTTTACATTTCCCCACAATACCTCTTTTCAGGGATCCCTTAAGGATCACTGTCTGTATGAAAGGGATCTGAAGCATCAGCTCCGCGGATATGTCAAAACCCCGGAGGCACGCTGCGTTTTTCATATACAGAAGCTGGAAGCCGGCAGGTGCCGGGATGAGCAGGAGCTGTTTGAATATATTCAGGAGTCCCACCGCAGATATATGCAGGAGGAGCACAGCCCCTTGGAGGACTGCAGGTGGATTGCCAGGCTTTGCTCCAGAGTATTTATGTCCGTCATTTGTCTGGCAGAAAATCAGGTATACCAGACGATTCCGGGAGCCCTTGCGGAGAGCGCCTGAGACGGCCTAAAGCTCAGACAGAGAGAAGCGGCATAATTATATGGAGATTCTGCAGAGACAACGTAGAGAGAATGTAGAGATTGTAAAGAAATAATATAGAAACAACAGCATCGGCGGCTGCCAGGGTGCAGGAGATCCTGCATCGGGCGGAATGCCGGTGCTTTTTTATCGCGGCAGCCGCCAAATGGACATGCGAGCACAAGGTGAATTGCTGCTTGCGGCAAGAGAAGGCAGCCTGGGCTGTGTCCGCTTGGATCGCTGCCCGCGGGAATAAAACAGGATTGTATCGGGAGCGAAAATCTGATAAAATGAACAAAATTCGATAAAATGAGATTTTATTTATGAAAGGATGGAAAAATGGGATTAATAAAAGCAGCGCTGGGATCTGCTGGCGGCGCCCTGGCAGACCAGTGGAAAGATTATTTTTACTGTGACGCCCTGCCCCGGGAGGTTCTTGCTGTCAGAGGAAGAAAAAGAACTGGAAAACGGTCCTCCAACCGGAAGGGAAGCGACTCTGTCATTACAGACGGCTCGGTGATCGCGGTGGCGGACGGACAGTGCATGATGATTGTGGAACAGGGCAAGGTAACAGAGGTATGCGCGGAGCCCGGAGAATACACCTTTGATTCGGAGCTTGCTCCCAGCCTTTTCTGCGGAGATCTGGGAGAGGGCGTCCGCAGGACCTTTGAAGAGATCGGGAAACGTTTTGCTTTCGGCGGAGAGGCGCCGGTAGATCAGCGGATCTATTATTTTAATACGAAAGAAATCGTAGGAAATAAATATGGAACGCCGGTGCCGGTGCCCTTCCGGGTGGTGGACAAAAATATCGGACTGGATATTGATATTTCCGTCCGCTGCAACGGGGAGTATTCCTACAGGATTGCGGATCCGATTCTGTTTTACACAAATGTCTGCGGGAATTTTGAAGAGGAATACCTCCGTTCTTCTCTGGAGAGTATGCAGAAAAGCGAGCTGCTGACAGCACTTGGACCGGCTTTTGCCAGACTCTCCGAGAAGGGAATCCGCTACAGCGCCCTTCCAGGACATACCCAGGAGATCGGGGAGGCTCTGAACGAGGTACTCTCTGCCAAATGGAAGGATATGAGGGGAATTGTCCTTACATCCATCGGGATTAATTCTGTGTCTGCTTCTAAGGAAGATGAAGAGATGCTCAAGCAGCTCCAGAAGAGCGCCATTCTGCGGGATCCCACCATGGCGGCCGCGAATTTGGCAGGCGCGCAGGGCGACGCCATGCGAATGGCAGCCTCGAATCCGTCAGGAGCTATGAATGGGTTTTTCGGCATGAATCTGGCAGGGCAGAGCACGGGCAGCGATCTGGCATCTATGTACCGGATGGGACAGCAGCAAAAGGAAAAAGAAGAGCAGCTTCGGCCGGATGCGGCTGCGGGAGAAGGGGCGTGGAAATGCGTCTGCGGCACGATGAACACAGGAAAATTCTGTACAGAGTGCGGAAAGCCGAGGCAGGAGGCAGGCTGGAGATGTGCCTGCGGCGCCTGGAATACAGGAAAGTTCTGTTCCCAGTGCGGGCAGAAGAGGCCGGCAGGCGTCCCGATCTATCAGTGTGATAAATGCGGGTGGAGGCCTGAGGACCCCTGTCATCCGCCGAAATTCTGTCCGGAATGCGGCGATCCCTTCGGCGAAGAGGATCAGAGGAGTTGAAAATGTCTGAGATTTTAGAGTACAGCTGTCCGTGCTGCGGGGGAGCCATCACCTTTGACGCGGCCAGTCAGAAAATGAAATGTCCGTACTGTGATACGGAATTTGAAGTGGATACTTTAAAAGAATTCGCGAAGGAATCCGGAGAGGACAGGAATCCCAGCTGGGAGGAAGAGACAGTGGAACGAACCCGGGAGGAATTTTCTCCCGGGGACGGGCTGGTTTCCTACGTCTGTGAATCCTGCGGCGGCGAAATCCTGGGCGATGAGAGTATGGCGGCTTCCCGGTGTCCCTACTGTGACAACCCGGTTATTGTAAAGAAACAGCTTTCAGGAGCGCTGCGGCCGGATCTGGTGATTCCCTTTAAACTGGATAAGAAAGCTGCCGTTGAAAGACTGCGGGGCCATCTGATGGGGAAGCTTTTGCTGCCGAACGCTTTTAAAACAGAAAACAAGCTTCAGGAGCTGAAGGGAGTTTACGTTCCCTTCTGGCTGTATGACTGTGATGCTCAGGCGGATATCCGGTGCCGGGGAACCAGAATCCGCGTGTGGCGCCGGGGCGACCGGGAATATACAGAGACTTCTCATTATCTGGTAAGCCGCAGCGGGAAAATCGGCTTTGACGCTGTGCCTGTAGACGGCTCCAGAAAGATGGCGGATGATCTGATGGAGTCCATCGAACCCTTCCGGTATCAGGACGCAGTGGAGTTTCAGAACGGGTATCTGGCCGGATATCTGGCGGACCGGTACGATCTGAGCTCCGGGGAATGCGCGGGGAGAGCCAATGAGCGGATTCGGGAGAGTACGGAGAAGGCTTTTCTGGATACGATTCACGGATATGAAATCTGTGAGCCGTGGCATACAGATATCCGTCTGGAACGGGGGAAAATTACATATGCGCTGCTTCCTGTCTGGATCCTTCACACAAGGTACAGGGGGAAGCTGTACACCTTCGCCATGAACGGACAGACAGGAAAATTCGTGGGAGATCTTCCGGCGGATAAGAGAAAGGCAGTATTGGCGGGCCTGGCGGGCTTCCTTCTGGGGGCGGTTCTTGCAGGGCTTGTGACCATGCTGTTCTGACGGGAGGAAGGAAAATGAGAAAGTTTAAAATTTTGCTGCTCTTTCTTCTTCTGCTGGGGTTTGGAAGAACAGCTTTGGCTCAGGGAGAGCCGGTGACAGACCAGGCGAATCTTCTTACGGAGGCCCAGGAGGAAAGGCTGACGGAACAGTTTCAAAGCCTCAGAGAGGAATACGGCTGTGATATCGGAGTCGTTACGGTAAATTCCTGTCAGGGAAAGAGGATTCAGGACTTCACAGATGACTATTATTATCAGCAGGGCTATGGAGTGGGAGAGGACCGATCCGGCGTTCTCCTGGTGGTAAGCATGGGAGAACGGGAGTGGTATATTTCTACCAGAGGGGAGGCGATCCGGATCTTTACGGACTACGGCCTTGGGATTCTGGAAGAAGAGATCGTTCCGTTTCTGTCAGAGGGAGAATATGAGAAAGCCTTTGAGACCTTTGGAGAGCTTTCAGGGGAATTTATGGCAGAGGCGGCGGCAGGACATCCATATGATACAAATCACACCTATGACAGACCCATGCCGCTGTGGCTCCGGGCCGTGATCTACCTGGCGGCCGGCCTGGTTCTGGCCGGCATCGTCCTGGCGGTTCTGTTTGGACAGTTAAAAAGCGTGGGGTACGCGAAGAGAGCACATCCGTATATCAGAGAGGGAAGCTTCCAGGTGACAGGCGCCAGGGATCTGTTTCTGTACCGGACGGTAACCAGCCGGAAAATCGAAAGAGAATCCAGAGACGGAGGCGGGAGCAGTACCCACAGAACCTCAGACGGCGGAAGAGCCGGAGGAAGGGGCGGATCCTTTTAGATAAAGAGCATATAAAGAAAAAGCCGGAGGTTAATTGTCCTCCGGCTTTCCTTCTGCGGTGTAAACCTGGCGCTTTCTGGCCATTTCATCGCTTTCAAGATATTCATCGTAAGATGTAATTTTGTCAATCAGCTTTCCGTTTGGCAGAATCTCCATAATCCGGTTGGCTGTGGTCTGCACGATCTGATGGTCTCTGGATGAGAAGAGCAGAACGCCGGGGAATTTTATAAGCCCGTTGTTCAGAGCGGTAATAGCCTCCATATCCAGATGGTCGGTGGGCTCGTCCAGCAGCAGGATATTCGCACCGGAGATCATCATCTTGGAGAGAAGGCAGCGGACACGCTCTCCTCCGGAAAGGACTCTCAGTTTCTTAACGCCGTCGTCTCCCGCGAAGAGCATCCGGCCCAGAAATCCCCGCACATACGTGGCATCTTTGATCTCTGAGAACTGGGTGAGCCAGTCTACAATCGTAAGATCGCTGTCAAACTCTGCCGCGTTATCCTTGGGGAAGTAGGCTCTGGAGGTGGTCACGCCCCACTTGAAGGTTCCCTCATCCGGTTCCATTTCTCCCATAAGAATCTTGAAGAAGGTGGACTTTGCCAGCTCGTTGCCGCCGACCAGGGCGACCTTGTCATTGTGGCCCAGGGTGAAGGTAAGTCCGTCCAGAACCTTTGCCCCGTCGATGGTCTTGGAAAGATTTTCCACCATCAGTACTTCGTTTCCGATTTCACGGTTGGGCCGGAAGTCAATATAGGGATACTTTCTGCTGGAGGGTTTAATCTCATCCAGCTGGATTTTTTCTAGGGCTCTTTTTCTGGAGGTAGCCTGCTTGGACTTGGAAGCGTTGGCAGAGAAGCGGGAGATAAATTCCTGCAGCTCTTTGATCTTTTCTTCCTTTTTCTTATTGGCCTCCTTCATCTGCTTGATGAGAAGCTGGCTGGACTCATACCAGAAATCGTAATTTCCGGCATAGAGCTGGATTTTTCCGTAGTCGATATCCGCAATATGCGTACATACCTTGTTGAGAAAGTAACGGTCGTGAGATACCACAATCACCGTATTGTTAAAGTCAATTAAGAACTCCTCCAGCCAGTTGATGGCATCCAGATCCAGGTGGTTGGTGGGCTCGTCCAGCAGCAGGATGTCAGGGTTTCCGAAAAGCGCTCTGGCAAGAAGCACCTTCACCTTTTCGTTTCCTCCCAGGTCCTTCATCAGCATGTAATGCATGGAGGGTTCGATGCCAAGGCCATTTAACAGGGTAGCGGCATCGGACTCGGCCTCCCAGCCGTTCATTTCCGCGAACTCGCCTTCCAGCTCGCTGGCGCGGATGCCGTCCTCCTCTGTAAAGTCTTCCTTGGCGTAAATGGCGTCTTTTTCTTTCATGATGTCATAAAGCCTCTGATTTCCCATAATAACTGTATCCAGTACAGGAAACTCGTCGTATTTGAAGTGATCCTGCTCCAGTACAGAAAGACGCTGTCCGGGAGTAATGGTGACGTCTCCTTTGGTAGTCTCCAGCCTGCCGGAAAGGATTTTCAGAAATGTGGATTTCCCTGCTCCGTTTGCACCTATCAGTCCATAGCAGTTTCCCTCCGTGAATTTGATATTCACGTCTTCAAACAGAGCCTTTTTTCCAATTCGTAAAGTCACATTATTTGCACTGATCATCTGTTAACCTCGTTCTCCTTTAAAAACGGCAGCCAGCCGGAGGAGCCGGTTGGCCGCTTTTTTAATTGTACCTTCCTTATTTTACCGAAAAACCTGAAAAATGCAAGCGTTTCCGGCAAAACTGATGCAAAAACCTCTTGTAGAGTGAAAGGCAAGGTGCTATACTCGGAAATTGTTTGAAACAGAAATTATAGAAAAGGGATGGGTTGAATCATGAGCGGTGAGAATCAAAAAGAAGAAACCATAGATATGCTTCACGGCCCCTTAGCCGGCAAAATTCTCAGATTTACGATTCCGATTATGCTTTCAGGTATTCTGCAGCTTCTGTTTAACGCCACGGATATTATAGTGGTGGGACGGTATGTGGGGAGCAATGCGCTGGCAGCCGTAGGCTCCACAGGTTCGCTGATTAACCTCCTGGTGAACCTTCTGGTAGGACTTTCCGTGGGAGCGGCTGTAGCCACAGCCTTTTATTTCGGGGCGGGGAAGCCAGATCAGGTAAAAGAGACCATACATACTTCCATTGCCCTGAGCCTTTTGGGCGGGGTGCTTTTCGCGGTTTTTGGACTGGCGGTGAGTCCTGTGCTGCTTCGCTGGATGGACACGCCTGAAAAAATTCTTGACCAGGCAGATCTCTATCTGAGGATTTATTTTCTGGGCGTACCGGCCATGGCTGCGTATAATTTTGGAAGCGCCATTCTCAGATCTCTGGGAGATACAAAGCATCCATTATACTATCTCTCGGCAGCCGGCGTGATCAATGTGTTTCTGGATCTTCTTCTGGTGATTGTTTTTCACCTGGATGTGGCGGGAGTTGCCATTGCGACAGTGACGGCCCAGATGGTTTCAGCTTTTCTGACTCTGCGGCATTTGACAAGGATCAATCCTTCCCTGTCGCTGGAGTGGAGGAAGATACGGATTGCCAAATCCAAACTCCTGCGGATTCTGCGGGTAGGACTTCCGGCGGGCATCCAGTCGACGATTTTTTCTTTTTCCAACGTGATGATTCAGTCCTCCATCAACAGCTTTGGGGAGCTGGCGGTAGCAGGAAGCTCCGCGTCTTCCAATATAGAAGGGTTTGTGTATAATGCCATGAATTCCTTTTATCAGTCCGCTCAGACCTTTACCAGCCAGAATGTAGGCGGGAAAAAGTATGAGAGGATTAACCGGGTATTTTTAAACTGCGCCATTATGGTAACCGTAACCGGGCTGGTGCTGGGGCTTGGCGTATATCATTTCGGCCCCAGTCTTTTGAAAATTTATCTGCCGGACAATGAAGCCGCCATTGCTCAGGGGATGAAGAGGATGTCTGTGATCGCTACCACCTATTTTCTGTGCGGCCTGATGGATGTGATCTCCGGAGAGCTGAGGGGTATGGGAGAATCTGTCCTTCCCATGGTGGTTTCCCTGGTAGGCTCCTGCCTTCTGAGAATTGTGTGGATCGCCACTGTTTTCGCGGCATTCAGAAGTCTTACGGTTCTGTATCTGTCCTATCCGGTGTCCTGGATTCTTACGGCAGCGGTTCACCTGTTCTGCTTTTTCAAAGTGAAAAAGCGCCTGATACGCAGCGGGGAAAGAGAGGAGCTGGCATCGGCGCTTAAGAAGGGATAAGAGATTAAAAGAGGGAGATATCCCTCTTTTTCTTTAACTTAAAAAGCCGGTTGGGCAGACCTGTTGGTACTTATACGATAAAATGTCAACTAAAAATAACATGAGGTTGACAATACTGAGAAAGTCAGGTACAATGTGAAATCAGAGTGAAAAATCAAAAGAAAGATATTTTGCCTCAGAAAGGTAGATAAAAATGAATCAAAAATTATCTCTTAAACGTATGACATCCATTGGCCTCTTTGCCGCTCTGCTGGCAGTGCTTTCACAAATTCAGATTCCTATGCCCTCCGGGGTTCCGGTGACCATGCAGACATTTGCAGTAGCCCTGATTGGGTTTACTCTGGGATGGAAGGACGGCCTGCTGACCATGCTGATTTACCTTCTTCTGGGAGGTGTAGGTCTCCCTGTGTTCGCGGGATTCCATGGAGGAATCGGAAGCCTGGCGGGACCCTCCGGGGGATTTCTCTGGGGATTTTTGCTTCTGGCCGCAGGCTGCGGCGCATCGTCCGGGAAGAGTCAGGTGCTGCTTGGCGCGGCAGGCGGCGGTATCGGTCTGATTCTGTGCCACGCTCTGGGAATCCTCCAGTACAGCGCGGTGGCGGAAGCGGGGCTTGCTCAGTCTTTTCTTCTGGTATCGGCCCCGTATCTGATCAAAGATGTCCTGTCGGCGGCAGCGGCCTTCGCGGTGTCAAAGGTCCTTCGAAGGGGAATCCGTGCAGCGGGAGGAGAGCTGGCGTAATGAGCCTGGAGCCCGGGCCTGAAGGGCAGCAGGGATAGAATAAGGAGCGGCTGTATGGCGGGAACTGTATTGTGAAAAATACAAAAATATGGGGAAAATCCCGGGGAAGGAAATAGACAAAAAAAACAAGATGTGTTAAAATACACAGTATAATCATGTAATAAATGATGAGTTTGCCAGACTCTATCAAACAAGGAGGAATCTACCAATGGCAAGAAAAATGAAGACAATGGATGGTAATCATGCTGCGGCTCATGCATCCTATGCTTTTACAGACGTAGCAGCGATTTATCCGATCACCCCTTCATCCGTTATGGCTGAAGCCACTGACGAATGGGCTACCCAGGGGCGGTTGAACATGTTTGGCCAGACTGTTCAGGTAACAGAGATGCAGTCTGAGGCCGGAGCAGCCGGAACCGTACACGGTTCTCTTGCAGCCGGAGCTCTTACGACTACTTATACAGCGTCTCAGGGTCTGCTTCTGATGATCCCCAACCTTTATAAGATCGCAGGCGAGAGACTGCCGGGTGTATTCAACGTATCTGCCCGTGCTCTTGCCAGCCATGCGCTTTCTATCTTCGGCGATCATTCTGACGTATATGCCTGTCGTCAGACCGGATGCGCAATGCTCTGTGAGTCCAGCGTTCAGGAAGTTATGGACCTGACAGCCGTTGCGCACCTGTCCGCGATTAAGGGAAGCCTTCCCTTTATTAACTTCTTTGATGGTTTCCGTACCTCTCATGAGATCCAGAAGATCGAGACATGGGATTATGAAGATCTCAAAGAGATGGTAGATATGGATGCGGTTAAGGCTTTCAGAAATCACGCTCTGAATCCCAACCATCCCTGCCAGAGAGGTTCTGCGCAGAACCCGGATATCTTCTTCCAGGCAAGAGAGGCATGTAACCCGTACTACGATGCTCTTCCGGCAATTGTTCAGGAATATATGGACAAGGTGAACGCGAAGATCGGTACAGATTACAAGCTGTTCAACTACTACGGAGCAGAAGATGCTGAGAAGATCATCATCGCTATGGGTTCCGTATGTGATACAATCGAAGAGACGATTGATTATCTCATGGCAGCCGGCGAGAAGGTTGGCGTTGTGAAGGTACGTCTGTATCGTCCTTTCTGTGTGGAAGCGCTTCTTGCAGCGATTCCGGAAACTGTAAAACAGATCACAGTTCTTGACAGGACAAAAGAGCCGGGCGCTCTGGGCGAGCCGCTGTATCTGGATGTAGTGGCAGCTCTTAAGGGAACGAAGTTCAATGATGTGCCTGTATTCACCGGCCGCTACGGACTTGGCTCCAAGGACACCACACCGGCGCAGATCGTTGCTGTATACAACAACACTGAGAAACAGAAATTCACCATCGGTATTGTGGATGATGTTACAAACCTTTCTCTGGAGCTGGGCGAGCCTCTGGTTACCACACCGGAAGGAACCATCAACTGCAAGTTCTGGGGACTTGGCGCAGACGGTACAGTAGGCGCGAACAAGAACTCCATCAAGATCATTGGTGACAATACAGATATGTATGCTCAGGCATACTTTGACTATGACTCCAAGAAGTCCGGCGGCGTGACCATGTCTCACCTTCGTTTCGGTAAGCTGCCGATTAAGTCTACATACCTGATTCACAAGGCTAACTTTGTAGCCTGCCACAATCCTTCCTATGTACGCAAGTACAACATGGTTCAGGAGCTGGTAGACGGCGGTACATTCCTGCTGAACTGCCCCTGGGATATGGAAGGGCTTGAGAAGCATCTTCCCGGCCAGGTGAAGAGATTCATGGCAGAGCACAACATTAAGTTCTATGTAATCGACGGTATCAAGATCGGAAAAGAGATCGGTCTTGGCGGACGTATCAATACAGTTCTTCAGTCTGCGTTCTTCAAACTGGCAAACATTATTCCGGAAGAGCAGGCGATTGACCTGATGAAGGCTGCTGCAAAGGCTACATACGGACGTAAGGGCGATGCCATCGTGCAGATGAACTATGACGCTATCGATGCCGGCGCTAAGCAGGTAAAAGAGATTCAGGTTCCCGAGAGCTGGAAGGATGCTCAGGATGAGGATCTGACAGGAGCAGCAGCTACCGGCAAGAGACAGGACGTTGTAGACTTCGTTAACAACATCCAGAAGGCTGTAAACGCTCAGGAAGGAAACAACCTGCCTGTATCCGCTTTCAAGGATTATGTAGACGGAACAACTCCCTCCGGATCTTCTGCTTACGAAAAGAGAGGAATTGCGGTAGACATTCCGATCTGGAATCCCGAGAATTGTATCCAGTGTAACAGATGTTCCTATGTCTGCCCGCATGCGGTTATCCGTCCTGTGGCTCTGACTGAGGAAGAGGCAGCTGCAGCACCGGAAGGCATGAAGATGCTTCCTATGACCGGTATGGCAAACTACAAGTTCGCAATGGTAATTTCCGCTCTTGACTGTACAGGCTGCGGTTCCTGCGCGAATGTCTGCCCGGGCAAGAAGGGCGCCAAGGCACTGGCTATGGAGAATATGGAAGCAAACGCGGAGATTCAGAAGTACTTCGACTATGCGGTAGAGCTTCCTGTAAAGACAGATGTAGTAGAGAAATTCAAAGAGAATACTGTGAAAGGTTCTCAGTTCAAGCAGCCGCTGCTTGAGTTCTCAGGCGCATGCGCAGGCTGCGGCGAGACACCGTATGCGAAGCTGATTACACAGCTCTTTGGCGACAGAATGTACATCGCCAACGCAACCGGATGTTCATCGATCTGGGGCAACTCCTCACCTTCCACACCTTATACGGTAACTCCGGAGGGCAAGGGACCGGCATGGTCAAACTCTCTGTTTGAGGACAACGCTGAGTTTGGATATGGTATGCTCCTGGCTCAGAACGCGATGAGAAACGGTCTCAAGGCTAAGGTAGAAGCTCTCTTAGACTGCGACTGCTGCGGAGAAGATGTAAAGGCTGCCGCAAAAGAGTGGCTGGATACCTTCAGCGTAGGCGCAACCAACGGCACAGCTACGGACAAGCTGGTAGCTGCATGTGAAGCATGCGGATGTGATGAGTGCAAGGAAGTTCTGGAAGGAAAAGACTTCCTGGCTAAGAAGTCCCAGTGGGTATTCGGCGGTGACGGATGGGCTTATGATATCGGATTCGGCGGCGTTGACCACGTACTGGCCAGCGGCAAGGACATCAATATCATGGTATTCGATACTGAGGTATATTCAAATACAGGCGGACAGTCCTCCAAGGCTACTCCTGTAGGCGCGGTTGCTCAGTTCGCAGCCGGCGGCAAGGATGTTAAGAAGAAAGACCTGGCTTCTATCGCAATGAGCTACGGTTATGTATATGTTGCTCAGATCGCGATGGGCGCTGATTACAATCAGACAGTTAAGGCCATCGCTGAGGCAGAGGCTTATCCGGGACCGTCACTGATCATTGCTTACGCACCCTGTATCAATCATGGTATCAAGAAGGGTATGAGCAAGGCTCAGACTGAGGAAGAACTGGCTGTTAAGTCCGGATACTGGCATTGCTTCCGGTATAATCCTGCTCTGAAGGCAGAAGGAAAGTCGGCGTTTACTCTGGATTCCAAGGCTCCTACAGAAGACTATCAGGCATTCCTGGATGGAGAGGTGCGTTACAATTCACTGAAGCGTGCTAATCCAGAGAGAGCAAAGCAGCTCTTTGCCGAGTCTGAAGAGGTAGCAAAAGAGAGATACGCATATCTGAACAAACTGGTTGCCCTTTATGGCAATGACTGATAAAAGGTAAAAGAAAGGCTGGGAATTTAGGTTCCCAGCTTTTCAAATTATAAAAACATTTGAGTTGAGGAGATGATTATTGAAGCAGCTTTT
>DVGK01000064.1 GCA_018712785.1 Candidatus Choladousia intestinavium
AATACATGCTTTTCTTGCCTTTTATTAAAAATGAATTATAATAGAAAGGAAATTCAAGAATTATATTACAGAAAAGGAATCAGCATATGATATTATCCTGTCAGAATATATGGAAATCTTTTGGAGCAGAAACCATTCTTCGAAATGTCTCCTTTCATATAGAAGATCATGAAAAGGCAGCTATTGTAGGCATTAACGGAGCCGGGAAGACAACTCTTCTGCGCATTATTACCGGCGAGTCCAGACCGGATGAGGGCACTGTAACGATCTCCAAGGGGAAAACCCTGGGATATCTGAAGCAGCACCAGGATATTACCAGTGACGCTACCATCTATTCTGAAATGATGAGCGTAAAACAGGATCTGCTGGATATGGAGCAGCGGCTTCGGGAGATGGAAGCCGCCATGCAGGATGCAGAAGGCGGGAAGCTGGAAGAGATTATGAATTCCTACAGCCGTCTCTCCTCTGAATTTGACCGCAGAAACGGCTACGCCGTCCGCAGTGAAGTTACAGGAATCCTTAAAGGCCTTGGATTCCAGGAAAGTGAATTTAATAAAAAAATTTCCTCCCTGTCGGGAGGTCAGCGGACCCGGGTTGCCCTAGGAAAGCTTCTTCTTACCTCCCCGGATATTCTTCTTCTGGACGAGCCAATCAACCACCTGGATCTTTCTTCCATCGCCTGGCTGGAAGGTTATCTGCAGAATTACACCGGGGCCGTGGTAATCGTAGCTCACGACCGGTATTTTCTGAACCGGATTGTTACAAAAATCATCGAAATTGATCAGGGAAACGTAACCTCATTCGACGGGGACTACACGGCCTATTCCCAGAAAAAGGCCATGATGCGGGAAATCCAGTGGAAGGCTTACCTGAATCAACAGGAAGAAATCCGCCATCAGGAGGCCGTGATCGCGAAGCTGCGCTCTTTTAACCGGGAGAAATCCATCCGCCGGGCTGAAAGCCGTGAAAAAATGCTGGAAAAAATGGAAGTCCTGGAAAAACCCTCGGAAGAAAAAGCAGACATGCATCTGAAACTGACTCCGAGGGTCTTAAGCGGGAACGACGTCCTTACCGTCCGCAGTCTTTCCAAATCGTATTCCGGGACCTGTCTCTTTTCTGACCTTGACTTTTCCATTAAGCGTGGAGAGAAAGTGGCCGTGATCGGAGACAACGGCACCGGGAAGACTACCATCCTTAAAATCCTGAACGGCTTGGTTACACCGGATCAGGGAAGCTTCACTCTCGGCAGCAAAGTTCAGGTAGGATATTACGATCAGGAGCACCAGGTGCTTCATATGGACAAAACTCTGCTGGAGGAAATTTCGGATACCTATCCTGAAATGACTGGGACTCAGATCCGGAATCTGCTGGCTGCCTTCCTGTTTACAGGAGACGATGTGTATAAACGGATCCGAGATCTCAGCGGCGGTGAACGGGGACGTCTCTCCCTTGCCAGACTGATGCTGTCTGAGGCTAATTTCCTGATCCTGGACGAGCCTACCAACCACCTGGATATCGTATCGAAAGAAATTCTGGAAGAAGCGATCCGGAACTACACAGGCACCGTCCTTTACGTGTCTCATGACCGGTATTTCATCAACCAGACTGCCACAAGGATTCTGGAGCTGAAGCACCAGACCCTGATCAACTATATTGGAAATTACGATTACTATCTTGAAAAAAATCAGGAGCTTTCCCGGCTGGCAGCAAAGGAAGAGCCTTCCGCCGAAGCCTCTTCCAGTCAGCCCAGCCAGTCCCGTGAAGAGTGGAATCGGATGAAGGAGGCCCAGGCAAAGGAGAGAAAACGGAGGAACGAGATTCAGAAAACGGAAGACGCCATCGCCTCTCTGGAAGACCGTGATAAAGAAATCGACGGGCTTCTGGAGCTGGAAGAAGTGTTTACAGATTTGGAACAGTGTACAGCTCTCATGGAAGAAAAAGCGAAGATTGGCGAAAAGCTTACGGCTCTCTATGAATATTGGGAACAGCTTTCTGAGGAATCATAAAAAAACGGATCCATTGGATCCGTTTTTTTGAGTATCTTCACTGCGAGAAAAATCTTGCTCCCATATAACCGTCGATGCCGTCTACCCGGACATGATACCATCCTCCCACATCTTCCAGGAATTCCACAACCGTGCCGGCCTCATACGTCCCAAGGATTTCTCCGTCATAGCTGGGGGCGCTTCGGATATAGCAGGCTCCCTGCATCGTCAGATACACCGGCTCATACTCTGTCTGTGCCGCCGTCTCCGTTTCGGACTCTGTCTGTGTCTCCGGTTCCACCTGCACCAGAGTCAGCGGCGCGTTCTCAGTCTCAGAAGCATCGGACGCACCCTGTGTACCCGCAGACACGGCAGCCTCCGACTCACTCTGCGTCCCTGCGGACGAATCATTCTCGGAATCCTCCTCCGTCTCGCTGGAAGCCTCTGATTCAGACAGTTCAGACTGGGCGGTTTCACTCTGGCTCTCTGTATCGCTGCTTTCGGAAGCGATTTCGGAAGCCTCATCTGTAGCCGTTTCGGATAATATCTCAATCTCCTCTCCACCGCCTGCGTCGCCAGACAAGAGCCAGACCCTCACGCCGATCAGCACTAATATAAAAAATAAAAGCGCGGCCAGCCCCAGCATCAAATAGCGAAGATGATCGGAGAGCCATTCTTTAAATCCATTCATAAATAAGCCTCCTCTGTTTGATATTTTCTGTATTTTCCTTTTCTTTGCCCGCATAATTCGTTACTATTATAGTAAAATCTGCAAATAAAAGCAATTACTTTTCCCTGGAGTAATTCTTATTTTTTTCTGTACGGATCGATGATTCCTTTCTTCGTGAATGATTTATGAACACAGTTCATAGATTTTTCATTAGATTTTGTGAATATTCTGTGTTAAAATAGAATCGCTATCTGGTCGTTTTCTACAATTATCGTCTGATTATATGAAAACTCTGAGCTTTAAATCTGTGTGCAGCACCCGGATTCCACTGCTGCTTTCCCAAGGAAACGTGAAGAATGTGAACCCTGCATCAGTTTACCTGCTTTTTGGTTTCGTCAGAGGATATATTTAGAATAAATCTTGAGTAGTCTCGGAAACTCAATAAACAATTGAGAAAATTT
>DVGK01000065.1 GCA_018712785.1 Candidatus Choladousia intestinavium
CCCGCAGCAGGTTGGCCCGCAGCTGTTCACGCTGGGTTTCCATCTCGGCGGCCTGCTTTTCAGCGCGCAGTTTGCGGCGCTCCAAAATCAGGCCGCATTCGTCCAGCATGGCGATCATCAGGTTTTTTTCAAAAGTATCCAACGGCGGATAAAACTTGGATGGTATGCCGACCACCGCCATGACCTCCTGATTGCCCCGGACGGACAGATACAGATTTTGCGCATGAGAAAGGGTGCTGGTCGTAGCGCCCGCGTGCTTATCGTTTTTGGCGACCCATTCCGCCACCCCAAGCTCTTCGGCAGTCAGCCTGCCCATGGTCTGTTCTGATTCAGAGGCTGGGACCGCATGAAATCGGAGCTGTCTATCCTTTTCCAGCAGTGCATACAACACTGGACGTCCCAGAAGAGATTGGAGCTGCTGCGCGGCAATCCGGATGATTTCCTGTTCGCTTTGGCCCTGCTGCATTTTTTGATTGCTGCTCATCAGGAGTTCCATATAATAGGCCCGTTGAGCAGATTGCCGCCCCTGCCTTTTCACGCGGGTAGCCAGAGAGCAGGAAAGACAACTTGCCAGCATCATCACTAGAAAGGTGACCGGGTAGTTCGGGTCGAGCGCTGTCAGGGAAAAACGCGGAATTGTAAAGAAAAAGTTAAAGGAGACTACGCTTAGTAGTGAAACCAAAACCCCGTAGAAATACCCGTTCGTCCAAACCGCTGTGAGCAGAACCCCCAATAGGTAGACAATGATGATGTTCGCTTCACGCAGGCCGAGTTCATAAAACAAAAAACTGATCCCCGTAGCGGCAAGGGTGAGCAGGAGGGATTTCCCTAAATCCTTCCAATCAAATTTCTGTTCCGGTTTGCGAAGCAGTGCCCTTTTTTTCTTATATAGAGGTTGGACATCCGGAATGATATAGACGTCCACATCCTCCATCCTGCTGGTAAGCCGGTCCACCAGCGGCTTGCTTTTCATAAAAAGGGATGCAGAGTGGTTTGTGCGCCCCAGCACGATTTTTGTGACGCCGCTTACCTTGGCATATTCGGCGATTTGCACAGCCGGGTCGTCCCCATACACGGTGGCGATCCGCGCTCCCAACTGTTCAGCCAGACGCATATTGTCCCGCAGGCGTTTCAGGTTTTCGCCCTTCAGATCCCTGGTCTCGGGAGTTTCTACAAACAGCGCCGTGAATCCGCTGTGAAAGGCCTCAGCCATGCGGGCTGCCGTGCGGATCACTTTTGCGTTGGATGGCGCACTGGAAAGGCAGGTGAGAATGTGTTCCCCGGCTTTGGCGGCAGTCTCATTTTCCGCTTTCTGGGCTTTTTTGCTTAGTTGGTCAGCGGTGCGGCGCAGCGCAATTTCACGAAGGGCCGCCAGATTATCCCTTGTGAAGAAGTGATTCAAGGCACGGGAAGCCTGCTGCTTTTGGTAGACTTTTCCGGATTGCAGCCGCAGGATCAAGTCGTCCGGCTCGATATCCACTAATTCTACCTGGTCGGCGGAGTCAAAAATCGAATCAGGGATACGCTCGCTGACGGCAATATGAGTGATGGAGGCCACCAGATCATTCAGGGATTCCAGATGCTGAACATTAACGGTGGTGTACACACTGATACCGGCTCGCAGCAGTTCCTCCACATCCTGATATCGTTTTGAATGGCGGCACCCGGCAGCATTGCTATGGGCAAGCTCATCTACCAGCAGGATATTGGGGCGGCGCTGTAAGGCGGCATCCAAATCCAGCTCCTTGAGGGAGATTCCCTTATATTCAACTATTTTTTCGGGCAGCTGTTCTAGCCCTTCCAGCAATGCCAATGTATCGGGGCGGGTGTGACGTTCAATGTAGCCCACAACAACGTCTATCCCTCTGTTTTGAGCCTGGTGAGCGGCCTCCAGCATAGCATAAGTCTTGCCGACACCCGCAGCATATCCAAAAAAGATTTTTAAATGTCCTTTTTGAAAAGCTCCTGGGCGGTATTGATTTTGCGCCTGATAATTTTCCAACCCTGCATCCCTCCCCGCCTGTTACAATAAATTTGTCCTCTAGGTAATTTATTATAGCATAAGAGACCTTGTTATGCCATAAAGATGGCAAGACTGACATTAAGACGAAATTAAGATACCCATGGGACATGAGGTGTAATTTACCCTTGACAAATCTCTTTCCAAAAAGCAGCAGTATTGGTTGGGACGTACCGACACGGCAACCACGCTGAATATTTATTCCCATTTTTACCGGGAGCGCCTGAATGCCAGTGAGAATGACTTACAGGAAATATCAAGAGGCTCAGAACATTTATTTGCATCATAAAGGAATTTTGGGTATAGTTTTGGGTAGAGACATGATTTTGGGGATTTTGACGGAGAGCCGCAGGAAAAAGAAAAAACCGGAAACCCTTGTAAATAAAGGATTTCCGGCGCCCCTGCCAAGGAGTCGATGCGACAGGATTTGAACCTGCGACCTCTGCGTCCCGAACGCAGCGCTCTACCAAGCTGAGCCACGCATCGTTTCAGCTTGATAATTATAGCATGGAGATGTGGAAAATGCAAGAAGATTTTTCGGGAAATGGTGGAATATAGAAATGAAAGTAAAAATGATCGTAACGGACCTGGATTTTACGGTTCTTCACTCGGACAGGAGTGTTTCAGAGTATACGGGAAAGGTTTTTGCGGAATGCCGCAGGCAGGGGATTCTAACAGCTGTGGCTACAGCCAGATTTTATCTGGGAGCGAAGAGTTTTCTGGACGTTCTGAAGCCGGACTATGCCATTACAAATGACGGAACGATGGTCTATGAAGGAGAGAAGTTTCTCTTTGGATTTCCTCTGGGAAAAGACCGGGCAAATTTTTTGATCCGCCGTATATTGGAGGGAGATCCAAAGGCGCGTTTGTCTGTGTCCACCGATCAGGGAGTATACCGGAACTACACCAGGATTGATTATGTCACGGCTCCGTATGCGCATATGTATACTTCCTTTGAAGCACCGTTTAGGGAAAGGGTCTATAAGGTCGTGGTGGAGCCTGAAAGGCCGGAACTGCTGAACGCTTATGCGGAAGAAGCCGGATGCCGCCTGTTCCGGTATCGGGATGAGAATCGTTATGCCTTTCTGATGTCTGAGGCGGGGAAATTTTCTGCCCTTGCCGTTCTGGGGGAACGGATTCAAGTGGAGCTGGAAGAGACAGCGGCTTTTGGAGACGATATAAATGATTTTGAAATGATCAGCCGCTGCGGCTTGGGAATCGCTGTGGCAAATGCCCTTCCGGAGGTAAAAGAAAGAGCTGACGCAGTGGCTTTGAGTAATGATGAGGACGGAGTGGCCAGATTCATTCAGAAAAGGATTCTTTAAAGGCGAAAATTTTGATATTTATTCTTGATTTTTCTGAATAAATCAGATATACTGACAGATGGAAAATTATATTCAAATGAGCGAAAGGAAGAGGGAGCAGTTTTGCCCCCTCTTTTCTTTATGACAATAGAAAGTTTGCAGAGCATCTTTCTATTGCTTTGAATGAAGAATTGAGTAGAGAGCGAAGCTGCTCTCTTTTTTTTGTTTCTGAGAATAAAAAAAGAGTCAAAAGCTATTGACAAAATGGTTCCGATGTGATCTGTGCACTTCCCGGAAAAAAGTGAAGACTCCCCGAAAGAAAAAAATTAGTCTCCGGGAAAAAATTAACAGTCATATGCTGTAGCGCGGGAGGTTCCCATTTTATATAATTATTTACATAAAACAGCGGACCTGTTCCACGAAAGGGATGAGCGGAAAGGTTTTTAAATCATTTTGACAATAAAAAACGGGTAGTTTTTGATACTGCCTTGCTCTTGATAGGGGGTATTCTATGAAAGTGGTCGAGTTACTTGCAGAGCGTGTGAAGATTCGTTATATGCTCACAAGTATAAAGCTATACGGTACAGGTTCAGAATATCGGAGGCCATTTCACAACGAGGAAGAAATAAGTCTTGCAAAACAGAGAATAGAGGATAACCGCGAGTTTGTCCAGAAACTGTTGAAAAGGACAGATGCTCTGCACGAAGCGGATGCTAAGACATATATTCAGGTTATGGGATGCAGCTTGAGCGTTGCTACAGCCCGTCAGTATCTTTCGGAGTTTTCGCATGTGGACGATGATGGCATGGCAGGTTTTGATCCGGACGATTTTCCTTACTATGGTTTTCGGAACTTTCGATGGACTGAATTGGATATCTGTTGTATTCGCAGGAAGGAAGATGTTGCTTTTGACCCGTTAAGCTTGAGGGAACGAGGAGCCGAGCTTGAAGAGGAGAAAATTGACTGGTATTTAGGTCTGAAGACTGCGGTTGCCATTTCTGATGCTGTTACAGAAGTTGTGATTGAGGACAAAGACTGTATTTAATAACAGGAGGAGAACAATGAGTATTTTTATAACAGGTGACTGTCATGCAGAATGGAATAATCGGTTCAATACAAGAAATTTTCCTGAACAGAAGACAATGACGAAGAAGGATTTCGTCATTGTGTGCGGAGACTTCGGCTACTGGACAGACTCCATCTTCCAGGATTACTGGCTGGACTGGCTCAATGAAAAGCCTTTTACCACGCTGTTTGTGGACGGGAACCACGAAAATTTTGACGGTCTGTATGATATGCCGGAGGAGAACTGGAAGGGCGGCAGGATTCACAGAGTCAGGGAAAGTATTATTCATCTTATGAGGGGGCAGATCTTTAATCTGGAGAACCATACCTTTTTTACCTTTGGCGGCGCCAGTTCCCATGATATCCAGGGAGGAGTCTTGGAACCGGATGATCCGGAGTATGAGGAGAAAAGGGACAGCCTGGAAGAGCTGATGCTGCCATACCGGATCCACCATTACTCCTGGTGGGAGCAGGAGCTTCCTTCACGGGAGGAATGCCAGGAAGGCCTCAGGAACCTGGAGGCAGCCGGATGGAAGGTGGATTACATCATCACACACTGCTGTGCCAGCTCCATTCAAGCCCAGATGAATCTGGCAGGACCGTATCCGGAAGACCGGCTGACAGAGTATCTGGAGAGCATCCGGCGGAAGACCAGATACCGCATGTGGTATTTTGGACATTATCACAGAAACGCCAATGTCGGAGAGCGGGAGACGGCGCTTTATGAGAAAATTGTTCCGGTATTCGAATAGGGGGAGAGAAGCGGATGATCTTTTTTACGAGTGACCAGCATTTTGGACATGAAAAGGTGCTGGAGTTTGACAAAAGGCCTTTTTCCAGCACGGAGCAGATGGAGACAGAGATGATCGCCCGGTGGAACAGAAAGGTGAAGCAGGACGACACAGTTTATATCCTGGGAGACTTTATCTGGAAAAGCGATAACGCTGCGGAGCTGCTGCGCAGACTGAACGGGAAAAAAATTATTCTCAAAGGGAATCATGACAAGTGGCTGCGGAAGGAGGAGAACCGGGAGGGACTGGAGGAGATAAAGGACTATGATGAGATTTTTGTGAAACTGAAAGACGGAACCAGGAGAAAATGCATTCTCTGTCACTATCCTATTCACTTTTACAACGGGCATTACCGGGGCAGCATCATGCTCTACGGACACACACATACCACCAGAGAGGAAAAGCTGGTCCGGCAGTATGCCCGGTGGCTGAATGGACTGAACTGTCCTGTCCGTATGTACAATGTGGGCTGCATGCACTGGGAATACGCGCCGGTAACGCTGGATGAGCTGCTGGAAGAAGGGCAGGAGAGCGCAGAGACTTATATTAAGGTTCTGGAGAGCTACAGGGACGAGCTTTTTGGGTGGGCTCGGGAATCGAACTGCAGCGGGTTTGACGCTGACATGGATCTGACCAGGCGCAGGCTGGATGAGCTATTGCTCTGCCTGCAGCAGAATGATATGGAAAAGGCCGTGGGTTACGGGGATTTTCTGACAGAGCTGAAGGAGGATGTGGAAAACAGGGGTGAAATCCTGGAGGCCATCGACGGGATTATGAAGATGCTTTCGGTTCTCTGAAAGGGGCATGCGGAACAGGAAAGGAGAAACAAAAAAGGATGAATGTAATTGAATTTTTAGGAAGAAATGAAAAGGATTCCTGCTATATGGATCTCCAGGGCAACCTTCGTATGGATTCCACAGCATCAGATTGGAACCAACTGCCTGAGATTATGGACTGCGACTGCTTCATCGTCTACGTTCTTTCAAAAGAAAAATACGATTTGTGGAGCCAATACCAGGTGCTGATAGGCGCCCGGGAGGAAAGCTTCACCAGGGTAGCGCAGACCCGCAGGCCCTATTACCGGATGAGGGGCAGAAGGGTAACGGAGGAACAGGCCTTTGACATGATCCGGAGAACAGATAATTTTTCCGGATGACGGATAGTGTCTGGGGGCACGAGGACTATGTAGGATGTGTAAACTTCGACAATTGGATTATCCAGACCGACCATTATCCCAGGGGTTATGGCTGGATCCACAGGGACGGAACCGTTGGCACAGACGGCATTACCCAGTGTTACCCCACGGTGGATAAAATTGTACGGGAATGGTTCCAGAAGCTTACGGCATTCCCATACCTGGATCTGGTGATTGGGATTACTGGCTGGAATGAGATGCCGCGAAAGATGAGGGAATGGCAGTCCGGGATTTTTGAAGAATTGCGGGAGTGGCAGGGAAAGGGAGATGTTTTTCTGGAAAAGCTTGGGGCTTTGATGAAAGAAAACAGGAACACAGCGGAGGAGTTTGACCGAGAGTTTTTCAAGGCCATCGAATACGGCGTTTATGTCCATGATAAAAAAATCGAGCTTCTGAATCCAGAGGATACCATTGAAAAATATAAGGAATACAGCGCGCTGTATGGAGAACCCCGGGAGAAATATTTGCCGGAGTATTATGACAGAAGCGGCATCGTCCAGGCGGATCCTTCTTTTGTAAGAAAATGCGCGGCAGCTTACGGGCCGGGGGCGGAGAAGGAGCTGAGTCAGATTTCTGAAAAGCTGTGGTATCCCCGGACGCAACAGAAGCCTGCAGGTAAAACTGCCCCAGACTGAAAGCCGATGGACTATTTAGACGGCAGGGCAGAGGAAAGGAGCGAATAGAAGAATGAGCAAAGTGATTTGTTTCCATAAACCGAAGGAAGCCTACGGCTTTCTCAGCAACTGGTATTTGTCGGAATTTACTGCGGAGGGCCGGCGGTTTACCTCCATGGAGCAGTATATGATGTATAAGAAGGCCCAAACCTTCCGGGATCAGGAAGCTGCGGAGAAAATTCTGGAGATATCAGATGTCAGCAGGATAAAGCAGCTGGGGCGTCAGGTGAGAAATTATGTGGGAGGGCCGGCGGCAGCTGATTGTGTACAGAGGGCTTCTGGAAAAATTCGGGCAGAATGAAACACTGAAAAAGAGGCTGAAAAATACAGGGGAGAGCCTCCTGGCCGAATGCGCGGTTCAGGATAAAATATGGGGGATCGGGCTGTCTATGCAGGATGGCAGGCGCCTTACTCCTTCTTTGTGGAGGGGGAGAAATCTCCTGGGATTTGCCCTGATGGAGGTGCGGGAGCAGCTGAAGTAAACCGGATTTATTTGATGGTGCGGTAAGTGCGTCAGGAGGAGGAGAAGATGATAAGACTGAGACTTATAAACAGAGAAGAGGCTTATCAAAAGAAAGGAGAATACGCCTTTTACCAAGAGAAGGATTTTTTGCGGTTATTGGGAGGAAGTATTCTGGAAGGCTGGAAGCAGCCGCCATTCCGTGATCCGGAGAGCCAGCTGTTTATCCGGGAGATTGATGAAGGCAGGTTTGTGGAGGGAGACTGGTATTCCTATATAAGTCCTTTTGGAAGGACCTGTATGTCCAGCCTGTGCGGCGGGACAAAATATGCTCTGACTGTAATCAAGAATTCCAGAGCCGGGCGATACACTGTCTTGGCTGGATATGGGGATGATATCTGGCAGAGATTGGGCCGTCTGGATATGGATATCCTGGTGTGGTTCGATATATATAAGGATAACGGCGGCGTGCCATGTATTCCTGATGCTTTAAGAGGATGCATTCTTGAGAATGTGACGATCCGGGGCAGAATCTATCCGGAGGCAAGATGTGTTCCGGAGGCTTTAAAAAATTCTGAGAATGTCTGGCAGGGAGAAGCTGTCCGGATGGACGCATCAGGGACTGTTTACTGCGGCAGGTACCTGGACGACTACGTCTGGAAGTGGGAGGAGCATTTGGAAGAAATCTTTCAGATTTTCAGGAAGGAAGCGGAGGGGAGGGAACTATCCCCGGAAGTAGAAGGCCCCCTTCCTCAGGAAATTGTCTGGGAGAGGCCCGACCGGAAGGTGAGATGCTGCGCGGGGGATCTTGCCTATGAAGGGATCTATAAATATCCACAGGTATTCTATATAAAAAGATTCCGGGACGAAAGTTATACTGCGGAAACCTTTTGTCCGGTTAAATACCCCAATTTCCAGGAGGCGATGGAACAGACAGCGGATGAATTCTGGAAGGGGGACTGCGAAGCCGCTTTCAGTGTTTTTATAGATACCGGAGGTTTTTTCCAGCCGGAGGATTTCAGAGCAGAGAAGCTGTGGTACTTTCAGGATGACGGAAGCACTCTTTCGGTCTACTCCGGAAAAGCGGCATGAGGAAGCTGCTGCAGTTTGTAGGAAACGCCCTGGATGAGGGAAGGCTTAAGGCAGTGTCGGATGAATATTGAAAACCATGGCTTCCGGGATGCTTGCCGGAGGCCTGAGACAGAGAAAAAGCTGTGCTTTGGAAAAAAGCAAGGAGGATAAGAAATGTCAGAAGAAATGTTAGTAACTCAGGCTCTTGACGAGAGGGAACTTTTAGTGAAGAAAATCAACGATAAAATCCAGAAGGGAAGCTTTGTGGATACCATTAAGAACAATGCGGAAAAGGTATACGAAAACCAGATATCCCGGGAAGAATTTGAAAGGCAGGCCCAGGCGGCTTACCAGCAGATCGTAGACCTCATCGCCCGCTACCAGAAAATCGATGCCGCCATCGTAGACTCCAATGCGAATACCTGGATCGAAACCGCTTATGGCCGTTACACAGTGGCCGGGGCCATTTCACTCAGAAACCGACTGAGGGAGAAAAAAGACACGGCCGGAGGGTTTGTACTGCAGGCAGACAGCGTTTTCACCAAAGAAACAGATTTTGAAGGAAATCTTTGCCGGAAGCTTCAGGAGGAATATCAGAAGCAGGTTCAGTTCCAGAATCAGAAGAACAGCCAGCTTCAGGCCACGGCAGAAGAGATGCGGCTGAGTATTCTTGGAAGGGACGGCAAGAATAAGGAAGAAAACCCTCTGGAAGTGGTGGAAGTTTACATCCGGGAAAATACCACGGAGCTGGCAGATCCCCTTGGCGTCCAGAAAAAAATCGCAGCCTTTACGGAGCGGAGGGACGAACTTCTGAGAGAACTGGAGACGAAGATCAAGGTTTCCAACGCTACCACGCGGATCCGTATATAAAAGGGAGGAAATCCGCTGAAAATAATCGGTCCTGAAGTCAGGACAGATGCCTGCAGTACGAAAACCGGAAATCTGGCTTCCCTAGTAACGGGGGTTGCGTTACATTTAGGCACGCAAACAGCAAATTTGTGTGGATATAGAATTAGCTCAGTGGAAGAGCGTATGGCTCATAACCATAAGGCCGGGGGTTCGACTCCCCCCTTCGAGGAAAAACTTTTTGGTTTTGTATCT
>DVGK01000066.1 GCA_018712785.1 Candidatus Choladousia intestinavium
TAAATCTGATAGAGAGAAAGCATATTCTGGTACATCAGCTTTCGGCTGAACAGCTGGCGGTACGTAGCGGATTTTGTTCTGCCGTTCTCCTTCAGTTCCTCCAGTTTATCGGAGACAGACTGATATTCTGCTTTTACGGCAAGAAGCATTTTTTCAAAAGATTCCAAACGATTTTCATCCATTTTTTTATCGTCCTTTTTTTCATGATTTTAAACCGGAAAATTCAAACCGTCAATCCTTTTTGGTTTTGCTTTACAAATGAAGACACATGTGCTATGATACAAAAAGTATGGAAAGCAGATATTACGGGTTCTCCATGCAAATATTTTTTCGCAGCGTGACGCTGCATTATTGATTGAGTTAAAAGCTAAAATTTTATAAGTTGGTTACTTTATAACCGGTGTGCATGACGCATGCAGAACTTGTGAAATGGTCAATAAGAGTAGTAAAAGTGAAAATATTTGCTATATAGACTCTGAACCAGAATATCTGTCTACAGTACGAATATTGCCGAAGAAGGCTTTTTACAGAGAAGATAGAATATAAGCAAGCAGACTGTATCATGCGTCTGCTTGTTTTTTGTTTATGACAATAGAAAGTTCGCGGAGCGTGTTTTCTATTGGTTGGTGAATCATTCATTCAGAAGGAGCCAGAAAGGAGCTGGAGCCATGCGACAGTTAACACAGAATCGCGCGCCGATTTATGAGGCGCTGGAGCGCTTTCGGAGAATGCGGATTGTGCCTTTTGATGTTCCCGGACATAAGCACGGCCGAGGAAACCCGGAGCTGGTGGAGCTTCTGGGACAGAAATGCGTGAGTATTGATGTGAATTCCATGAAGCCTTTGGATAATCTCTGTCATCCGGTATCTGTCATTAAGGAAGCGGAACAGCTTGCGGCGGAAGCGTTTGGAGCGGCATATGCATTTTTGATGGTGGGAGGTACTACTTCCGCTGTACAGAGTATGATCCTGTCCTGCTGTAAGGCAGGAGATAAAATTATTCTGCCCAGAAATGTCCACAGGAGCGCGATCAATGCCCTGGTTTTGTGCGGGGCGAAGCCGGTATATGTAAATCCGGATGTAGATCAGCATCTGGGAATTTCCCTGGGAATGAAGGTGGAACAGGTGCAGGAAGCCATCCGGCAGAATCCGGATGCAGTGGCAGTTTTTGTGAACAACCCCACTTATTATGGGATCTGTTCCGATTTGAGAACGATTGTGAAAACCGCCCATGAGTATGGGATGAAGGTACTGGTGGACGAGGCTCACGGGACTCACTTCTATTTCGGAGATCATTTTCCGGTGAACGCTATGGAGGCTGGCGCGGACCTTGCTTCTGTCAGCATGCATAAGTCCGGAGGGAGTTTAACCCAGAGCTCCTTCCTCTTGCTTGGGCCGCAGATGCAGGCCGGTTATATCCGCCAGATTATCAATCTGACCCAGACCACCAGCGCATCTTACCTGCTTTTATCCAGCCTGGATATTTCCAGGAGAAATCTGGCGCTGCGGGGGAAGGAAGCTTTTGCCAGAGTGGCAGGCCTTGCGGAATATGCCCGGGAGGAGATTAATAAAATCGGAGGCTACTATGCCTTTGGAAAAGAAATGATCAATCATGACAGCATTTTTGATTTTGATCCCACCAAGCTTTCGGTCCATACGCTGGATATCGGCCTTGCGGGCATAGAGGTATACGATATTCTTCGGGATGACTATGACATTCAGATTGAGTTTGGAGATCTGGGCAATATGCTGGCGTATCTTTCCATCGGTGACAGAAAGCAGGAGGTAGAGCGGCTGTTAAGCGCCCTGGCGGATATTAAGAGAAGATACCAGAAGGATAAGACCGGTATGCTCTCCCAGGAGTATATTTCTCCAAAGGTAGTTATGACGCCTCAGGAATCCTTCTATGCGGAGAAAGAGTCTCTGCCGGTGACGGAAGCCGCCGGGAGAGTGTGCAGCGAGTTTGTAATGTGCTATCCGCCGGGAATTCCGATTCTGGCGCCGGGAGAAGAGATTACAGACAAAATCATTGAATATATTCTTTACGCCAAGGAAAAGGGCTGCTCCATGACCGGTCCGGAGGATGAGAAGATTGAGCGGCTGAATGTAGTGAAAGGAAGATGAAAACATGGAGATGTGGTTTTCAGACCAGCATACAGAGGATGTGAAGCTTTCCATCCGCATCAACGAGCAGCTTTTCAGCGCGGAGAGTGAATTCCAGAGGATTGACGTGCTGGAATCCAAGGAATTCGGAAAAATCCTTGTGGTGGACGGGGATCTGATGCTTACGGAAAAGGACGAGTTTATCTACCATGAGATGATTACCCATGTACCCATGGCAGTGCATCCTAATGTAAAAAATGTCCTTGTGATCGGCGGAGGAGACGGAGGCGTTGTCCGGGAGCTGATTAAATATGAGGAAATTGAGCATATTGATGTAGTAGAAGTGGATCCGCTTCTGGTGGAGGTATGCAGAAAATATATTCCTGAGATTGCCTGCAGTCTGAATGATGACCGGGTAGAGATCTTTCATGAGGATGGCCTTCGCTTTATAAGGTCAAAGACGGACTGCTACGACTTGATCATCATTGACTCACCAAACCCCTTCGGCCCGGGGGAAGGGCTTTTTACCAAGGAGTTCTATGGAAGCTGCTACAGCGCTCTCCATGAGGACGGAATTATGATTAACCAGAATGAAAGCCCCTTCTATACAGAGGAGGCATTTCAGTGCCAGCGGATGCACAAGCGGATCGTAGAGACCTTTCCGATCTGCCGGGTGTATCAGGCACATATTCCTTCCTATCCTTCCGGACACTGGCTGTTCGGCTTTGCGTCCAGGAAGTATCATCCGCTGAATGATCTGAACGGAGTGGCCTGGAAGCTGAAGGGGATCAAGACACGTTATTATGAGCCAAGGCTTCACGCGGGAGTCTTTGCTCTGCCCATGTATGTGGAGGAACTGCTGGAAGATGTTGAATAAGACGATTGTAGATTTTATGGGATGTGACGCCGAGTACCAGGAGGCGGACATTGTTCTGTTCGGAGCCCCCTACGACTCCACCACCTCCTTCCGGCCGGGGACACGGTTCGCCGGATCGTCCATCCGGAATGATTCCTATGGACTTGAGACTTACAGCCCCTACCAGGATAGAGACTTAGGGGAAGGAAAGATTGCGGATCTGGGAGATCTGGAGCTGGCCATCGGAAGCTCGGAGAAGGTGCTGGCTCAGATTGAAGAGACGGCAGAAGAGATCTTAAGAGACGGGAAACTTCCCTTTATGATCGGGGGAGAGCATCTGGTGACGCTGGGAAGTGTCCGGGCAGCGGTGAAGCATTATCCGGATCTGCATATCCTGCATTTTGACGCCCATACTGATCTGAGAGAGGACTATCTGGGCGTGAAGCTCTCTCATGCCTGTGTGATCCGGCGGTGCTGGGAGGTGCTGGGGGACGGCAGAATCCACCAGTTCGGCATCCGTTCCGGAGAGAAAGCAGAGTTTGAATGGGCCAGATCCGGCCATACGGATTTTCACCCCTTCAGTCTGGAGGGACTGGAAGACACGATACAGACGCTGAAGGGAAAGAATGTGTACTTTACTTTGGATCTGGATGTTCTGGATCCTTCTGTGTTCCCGGGGACGGGAACGCCGGAACCGGGAGGGATATCCTTTCTGGAGCTGATGAGAGGAGCGGTAAGAGTCTGCCGGGAGCTGAATCTGGTGGGATGCGATGTGAATGAACTTTGCCCGCCCTGTGATCCAACGGGAGCTTCCACGGCTGTAGCCTGCAAGATTATCCGGGAGATGCTGCTGGGATTGTTAAAATAAAAAGTATCCAGGCGTTCCTTACGGTAGGGACGGCAAAAGATAGAATGCGGAGAATATGACTTACAGAACAGGAGATTCATGCAGGTGGAAAACAACTGCTGAATAAGAGACAAAGTAGATTTCTATAGAGAAGAAGGAGGACAAAGAACATGGGAAAAGCAATGATTATCGGATGCGGCGGTGTTGCCAGCGTAGCCATTCACAAATGCTGTCAGAACAGCGATGTTTTTTCAGAGATCTGTATTGCAAGCCGTACTGTTTCCAAGTGTGACGCGCTGAAGGAAAAGCTTCAGGAAACCACGAGGACAAAGATTACCACTGCCCAGGTGGATGCGGACAACGTGGAGGAATTGACGGCTCTGATCAAGAAAGAGAAGCCCCAGGTAGTGCTGAATCTGGCTCTGCCCTACCAGGATCTGACGATTATGGACGCATGCCTGGCAGCGGGCGTGGACTATGTGGATACTGCCAACTATGAGCCGGAGGATACGGCAAAATTTGAATATAAATGGCAGTGGGCCTACCGGGAAAGATACGAAAAAGCCGGACTTACCGCCCTCCTTGGCAGCGGTTTCGATCCCGGTGTGACAGGGGTCTTTTCCGCTTACGCTCTGAAGCATTACTTTGACGAGATTAACTACATTGATATTCTGGACTGCAACGCAGGCGATCACGGCTATCCCTTTGCCACGAATTTCAATCCTGAGATCAATATCCGGGAAGTATCAGCCAACGGATCCTACTGGGAGGACGGACACTGGGTAGAGACAAAGCCCATGGAGATCAAGCGTGTTTACAATTTCCCGGAGATCGGACCCAAGGATATGTATCTTCTGCATCATGAGGAGATTGAATCTCTGGCTTTGAATATACCGGGTATTAAGAGAATCCGTTTCTTTATGACATTCGGGGAAAGCTATCTGACTCATCTCCGGTGCCTGGAGAATGTAGGCATGACTTCTATTAAGCCGATTAATTTTGAGGGAAAAGAGATTGTTCCTCTTCAGTTTTTAAAGGCTGTGCTGCCGGATCCCTCTACTTTGGGCCCCAGGACAAAGGGCAAGACCAACATCGGCTGCATCTTTATCGGAAAGAAAGACGGAAAAGAGAGAAAGATCTATATTTATAACGTATGTGATCATGAGAAGTGCTATGCTGAAGTTGGCTCTCAGGCAGTGGCTTACACCACAGGCGTTCCGGCTATGATCGGCGCCATGATGCTTATGAACGGCACATGGAAAAAGACCGGCGTTCACAACATTGAAGAATTTGATCCGGATCCCTTTATGGATGCCCTGAATCAGTGGGGACTTCCCTGGAAGGTCAGCGAAGATCCGGAGCTGGTAGAGTAATGAAATACGAAAATTTGCAGACTCCCTGCTATATTGTGCAGGAAAAACGGCTGAGAGAGAATCTTGAGATCCTCCGGAAAGTGTGCCGCGACACTGGCTGCCGGATTCTGCTGGCTCAGAAAGCTTTTTCCATGTTTTCTGTTTATCCGCTGATCCGGGAATATTTAAACGGGACAGCGGCCAGCGGCCTGTATGAAGCCAGGCTGGGGGCAGAGGAGATGGGAAAGGAAAACCATATCTTTTCACCTGCCTACCGGGAAGAAGAGATGGAGGAGATTCTCCGTTACTGCGATCACATTATTCTGAATTCTCCGGGACAGATCCATAAATATAAGGACAGGATTCTGCAGGCAGGGAAGAGTCCGGGGATTCGGATTAATCCGGAGTGTTCCACTCAGGAGGGACATGCGATCTACGATCCCTGCGCGCCCTTTTCCAGAATGGGAACCAGGGCGGAGCTTCTGACCGAAGAGCTGATGGAGGGGATCCAGGGGATTCATTTCCATACCCTCTGCGAACAGAATTCGGATGACCTGGAGACCACCCTTGAGGCAGTGGAAGAGAAATTCGGGAAATGGCTGCCACGGATGAAGTGGATTAATTTCGGCGGCGGCCATCATATTACCCGGCCGGATTATGATCTTGAAAAACTGAAATCCTGTATTCGCCGGGTGCAGGAGAGATACCGGGTGACGGTTTACCTGGAGCCGGGGGAAGCAATTGCCTTAAATTCAGGAATTTTGCTGACCACAGTGCTGGAAAAGATGGAAAACGGCATGGAGATCGCTCTTCTGGACACTTCTGCCGCCTGCCATATGCCGGATGTGCTGGAGATGCCCTACCGCCCGCCGCTGAAGGATGCCGGAAAACCAGGGGAGAAGCGTTATACGTACCGTCTGGCCGGCCCCACCTGCCTGGCGGGAGACGTAATCGGCGATTATTCCTTTGATGCGCCGCTTCATTCGGGAGACCGGCTGGAGTTTCAGGATATGGCAATTTACACCATGGTGAAAAACAATACCTTTAACGGGATGAAGCTTCCGGATCTGGTTTTGGAAAAAGAGGATGGAAGGTGTCAGATGATCCGCAGGTTCGGGTATGAGGATTTTAAAGAACGGCTGTCATAAGAAGGACTTCTGCCGGCTGGGGCAGGGAAGCCGGAATTTAAAATTCCTTTGCCAAAACCGGCACAGGCTTTAAAGAAAGAAGGAGACTGTTATGTCAGAAAGAGTAATGAAGCGGGTAGAAGAATCCATGGTGGAGCACTCCTATCTTCTGATGCCCAGGAACCTCAATGCGTCGGGACATCTGTTTGGCGGTCAGCTTCTGGAGTGGATTGATGAGACAGCAGGCATCGTTGCCCAGCGCCATGCGCAGATGGAAGTTGTCACGGTGGCCGTGGATAATATGTATTTTAAGGCAGGAGCTCAGGTCAATGATATCGTGGTGCTGATCGGACGGCTTACCCACGTAGGCCGCTCTTCCATGGAAGTGCGGGTGGATTCTTACGCGGAAAAGCGGGACGGCAGGAGAATCATGATCAACCGGGCCTACTTTGTGATGGTGGGAATTGATGAAAATCAGAAGCCAACAGAGGTGCCTGGACTGATCGTGGAGGGTATCACCCAGCAGATTGAGTGGGACGCGGGAGAAAAGAGAGCTCAGCTGCGGAAAATCCGCCGGAGCGAAGGCTACTGATAGCCAGGATGCGGAATCCTTGCTGAGGGAAGGCTGACAAGATTAAAAAATGCGGTTATTGGCTCTTTTATTGAGGGCCTATCCCGCCCCACAATACAGCGCCGGGAGACAGGAAAAATCCTGTCATCGGCGCTGTAATTCTTGTCTGTAAAAAGTGCGCAGAGCGTGCTTTCTATTGTCTGAAATAGTCTTTTACCTGTCCAAAACCAGTACATTTCATGCTGACCTGTGGGCTGTATAGGAGTTCAGCTGCTTTCCTGCAGAGCCTCGTCCAGCATCAGGTCCATACTTCCGCTTCGGAAGCCTTCCAGATCCAGGGTAATATAGGGAAAGCCAAGATTCTTCAGGCGACGGGCCAAAGTGGTTCGCATGGTGAGAAGTCTGGAAAAGGATTCCGGGTCTGTTTCAATCCGCAGCACCGGGTCGTGGTACCGCAGACGAACATTGTAGAAGCCCAGGCTTCTGAGCAGAGTTTCACCCTGATAAATCCTGGCAAGAAGATCTCGATTTAAAGTTTCACCATAGGGAAGCCGGGTAGCCATACAGGGCATGGAAGGGCTGGTAGCGGTGGGGAGCCCTAAGGCGGCAGACAACCCCCTTACCTGCTGTTTAGTCAATCCCAGTTCCAAGAGAGGACTTTTAATGTGAAGTTCCTTTAATGCCCGCTTACCGGGGCGATACTGCCGCTCATCATCCTTATTGGTACCGTCGAAGACTGCAGTGTAGCCCTTTGAAGCAGCAGTATCCAGAATCTCCTGAAACAAAAGCTTTTTGCAGAGGTAGCAGCGATCTACAGGATTATTCATTAAGGAAGGGTCCTGAAATTCGTCAATGATGAGAACATCACAGTCAGCTCCCAGAGCGGCAGCCCTTTCACGGGCCGATTCGGTATCTGTATGGGGATGAAATTGGGTCTCAGCAATTAAGGCCAAAACAGAATGGCCGGTTTTTTTGGCCGCATCTACAGCCGCTTTCAAAAGAAGCGTACTATCTACTCCGCCGGAGTAGGCGATGCAGGCGCCGTCTGGCGCATTTGCCTGAAAATACTGCAGCAGGCTATCGTACAAAAAGGAATAGTTTTTAGAAACATTGGTTGCTGACATACTAGCCCCCCCTTCTGTGAAAACTGCCCGGAGGCAGACAAAAAGTACTCTGTCAATACTTTATCCCGTTTTTCTGGGTTTTGCAATAGAAATCCTGAAAATTTCACATTTTTTACGAATTTTACATATTATTATTGGTAGAATAATCATAAAACAGAATCAGAGCAGATGAACGAAGATTAAGTGTCCCTTTACAAAACGTTGGTTCTGTGGTACGATTACCCTAGTATTCAGAAAGTGAGGTGCAGACATGAAGAGATAACCTGTTCGACAATGTTACTGTATTCAAACGGCAAAAGCGGTCGGTAGTCTATGGTGCAGGTGAGATCAGGTGCTTTCTCTTTTTGCGGATATTTCTTTTGGAGTCCCTTGTGGGCAGAAGAGATCTGTCTGTAAAGTCTGCGTATTTATGTGATAGCCGCCCTGCAGGGTGGTTTTTTTATTCGATGGGAAGTCCTTCGGCTTGTCGAATAAAAGCCCTTCGGGCTGGATGCACACGCCGCAATAAGGTATATTTACCGCTTTGCGGTATTGCGGCGATGCCCAAAGTGTTCATATCTACTTCCGGGGAAAGCAGCTTACCAACGGCATAAGACCAGCGGCCTAAAAAGGAGGAATGCCTTATGTCACAGATCTATGTTTCCAATCTTTCCTTTGGGTATGAAGGAAGTGAAGCCCCGGTTTTTGAAAATGTATCGTTTCATATAGACAGCAATTGGAAGCTGGGGCTGCTGGGAAGGAATGGAAAAGGAAAAACAACGCTTCTGAAGCTTTTTTCAGGAAAATATTCTTACAGCGGCAGCATACAGGCATCGGTGTGTTTTGATTATTTTCCATTTGAGTTATCAGAAAAACAGAAACAAGGGACAGCCGATGAGATTATTCAGGAGCTTTTTCCGGAATACGAATTCTGGAAAATCTGCAGGGAGTTGGATCTGCTGCAGATGGATGTTTCTCTTCTCTACAGACCCTTTGAGACACTGAGCGGAGGAGAACAGGCCAGAATTATGCTGGCAGTGCTGTTTGCCGAAGAGGGACATTTTCTGCTGATTGATGAGCCTACCAATCATTTGGACACGGCGGCAAGAAAAGCAGTCCAGGCATATCTCCAGGGGAAGAAGGGATTTATCCTGGTTTCCCACGATCGACAGCTTTTGGACAGCTGTGTGGATCATATCCTGGCCATTGAGAGAAACCGAATCGTCATTGAGAAAGGGAACTTCAGCACCTGGTGGGAGAACAAAAGCAGAAATGACAGCTATGAGAAAGAACAGAATGAAAGGCTGAAAAAGGAAATCTCCAGACTGACAGAGGCTTCAAGAAGGACGACAGCCTGGGCTGACAAAGCAGAATCAAGGAAAATCGGCTTTGATCCGGGAAAAGAACATGACCGATCCATCGGGACCCGATCCTATATCGGTGAAAAGTCCAGGAAAATGCAGCAGCGGCGGAAAAATCTGGAAAGGCGGCAGCACAGCGCCATTGAGGAAAAAGAAAAGCTTCTTAAAAATCTGGAAGAGCCAGTTGACTTAAAGCTCCGGCCGTTGGAACATTATAAAGAAGTTTACATTCATGGGGAGAACC
>DVGK01000067.1 GCA_018712785.1 Candidatus Choladousia intestinavium
AAATTTTACGGGTATACCCCGGATGAATACCGCCGTCTAAAAGCAAAGGATAAATAATATGAAAAGATTAAGAAAGATAAGGATTCGGTTCAAAATGATGCTGTCTATTTTTTTAAGTATCGGACTGCTTCTGGGAACGATTACCATTCTGATTTATGAAAATACAAAAAGAACCATAGAAAACCAGGCGCTGTACAGCTTTGAAGAAAATGTCCAGAAAACATGCGCTATTCTGGACACAAAACTGTCGGTCATTAAGGAAGCTACGGAAAAGCTGAATCTTGAATCCCGCTTATATGATCTCTTCTATGACCTGGACTCCTCAGATCCTCTGGAACTTCTTCGAGCCAGCCAGGAGGTAGGAGAAATCCTGAGGGATTATATTCCCTGGTACAGTGATATTTATTCTGCTCACCTTCTCACATCCTACTATCGTTTTGGCAGCGACACTGAAAACTATTATCCCGATTTTACAGACAGCCGCATTGCCAGAGAAACATATGCTGCCGATGGAAAATGTGTCTGGTTTCCCACCTACAGCTATACGCAAATGTACGGTATTACCAATCTGAAGGATCACCAGATCCCCTATGGGAATCTCTTTACCGTGGCAAGGCTGATGAATCTCAGCGATGTAAGCAGCGGCAAGGTAGTCCGTCTTGGAAGCTACAGGGAAAATCCCATTCTGGTTATTAATTTTCAGCCGGACTATCTGGAGGATGTCCTTGTAAAAGACAGTACCAGTGACAGTCTGGAGGACACAGAATACTATGTAATCAGCCGTCAGGGTGAAATCGTATACAGTACAGACCAAAAAGAACAGACGGGAGGAACGTATCAGGGAAAGTGGCTGAATTCCCTGGAAGAAGACAGCTCCTTCGATGGATTTTTCATTCAGGAAAATGGGCAGAAATACCTCCTGAGCTACTGCTGCAGCACCATCACAGACTGGCTGGTGGTTATGAAAATCCCCGTTTCCAGCTTGATCGGCCAGCTCCAGCGCCAGTATGTTCAGTATATGGTCGTTGCCTTTCTAATCATGATGCTGGTGTCCGCCTTAATGGCGTGGTTCAGCTCTTTTGTAGTCAACAAACAGTTTTACCGGGTCATAAAAACCATTGACCGAATCGGAAGCGGAAATTTCACTCAGAAGATTGAGTACGAAAGCGATGATGAATTTGCCTTTTTTTATCGAAAGCTGGAAGAAATGGGAACTGCTATCGCCAGTCTGATTCACGAAAATTATGAGGTAAAGCTGATTCAGAAAGATACGGAAATTAAAGCTTTGAATGCTCAGCTGAATCCTCATTTCATCTATAATACGCTAAATGTGATTAACTGGACCTGTTTGGAAGGAAATCGTGAAGCCACCAGCCAGATGCTGGTAAATCTCTCAAAAATGCTCCGCTATACCAGTTATCACTCAGGTATGTATGAGCTTCTGAAAAATGATATTCAATGGCTGGAACAATATCTGTATATTATGCGGATCCGCTTTGCAGATAAGTTTGACGTGATTCTGGATATTCCGGAAAACCTTATGGATCTGAAGGTACCAAAGCTGTTTCTCCAGCCCTTTGTGGAAAACGCAGTTGTACATGGGTTTAAAGAAATTGTGGAGAAGGGAATTCTGGAAATTCACTGTGAGGAAGAAGAAGATTTCATAACCTTTTATGTGGAAGACAATGGCTGTGGAATGACACAGGAAAAAATTGCGGAAATCATGGAGGGAAATCCGGACTCCATCGGCATTGCCAATGTCAATCAGCGAATCCGGATTCTGTATGGCCCTGATTATGGAGTGGAATGTCATTCCCAGTTGGGGGAAGGTACCTGCATTATCATCCGGCTCCCCAAAAAATGTGCTGATTTCTAATAATTGTGCGATAGAAAAGAGAGCTTCATTTTTTTATGATGGTGACATAGAAAAGCTTTTCTCTACCCGTGAGATCAGAAAAGGAGGATATTAAGTATGACAATGAAAAAAATCCTGCCCGGCTTACTCTGCAGTATGCTGTTTGCCGGCATGAGTGTAATGAGTACCCAGGCGGAAGAAATTGAAGAGTGTACGATTACCTTTGCATATTGGGGAAGCGGCGCCGAGCAAGCCGCGATTGAAGCTTCCCTGGAGACCTTCCAGGAGGCGTATCCACAGATTACGGTAAACGCCATGCATATTCCCGAAGAAGATTTCCTTGTAAAGATAAACTCCATGATCGCTGCCGGCGAACCTCTGGACATCAGCTACTCCGCTTCCTGGAAATGCCAGTTCGGAGAGGAAGGCCTGATCTATAATTTCTACGATCTGGCAGAAAATGATCCGGACCTGGCTCCTGAAAACTATCTGGATACCTGCTGGTGGATGTGGTCAGAAACAGAGTCCGCAGGTCCTATTATGGCAAATGTGACTCCCTCCCTGATGTATAATGCAGACATTATCTCCGAGGCCGGAATTGAAGTTCCCACTACCACAGAAGAAGCGTGGAGCTGGGATGAATTCGTGGAGATCGCCCAGCAGCTCACTTTGGACGCGGAGGGCAGAAATGCGGCGGATCCGGATTTTGATCCCAATAATATCGTGCAGTACGGCGTTATGTTCGCTCCCTCCTGGAATACCTACATGCCCTTTGTTTACTCAAACGGCGGCGGATATCTCAGTGAGGACGGCACAGAGTTCGGCCTCTGTGAGGATGCGGCCGCTGAGGTGCTCCAGAACTTCGCGGACCTGATTAATGTATACCATGTAGCGCCTACTTCTATCGCTTCCAACTCCATGCCGGCAGCGGCTTCCGCCATTGCCTCTGGTCAGGCAGCCTTTTATCTTGACGGAAGCTGGAATCACCTGGATCTGGCAGAAGCAGAATGCAGCTGGGGTGTAGGCGTTCTCCCCATCAGCGAAAATTATACCACCTATCTGGACGGCGGTTCTCTGATTATCTATAAGTCCACCGAACATTTGGATGCCACCCTTGCTCTGTATAAATGGATCACCGATCCGGAATCCTCCGAAGAGATCACAGAGATGTTCCGCACGATCTGGATGCCGGTTCAGAAGGAGTATTATGAAGACGCAGAAAAGCTGGAATTCTGGGCTTCTGAGGAATTCCCCGCAAGACCTGAAGGCTTTCAGGAGGCGTGCGTGGACGCTACTTTGGAAAATCTTACTGTAGCCACTGAGATTAACGTAAAGAATTTCAACGAGATCGATACTCTCGTAAGTTCTGCACTGGATGAAGTATTCTCCGGAAGCAAAACAGCTAAAGATGCTATGGAGCAGGTAAAAACCAGTGTGGATCCTCTGGTGGAGGGTACCTACAATGGAGAACGTTCCTAAAAGCAGCTGAAATTTTCATTCACACTTATACAGTATGACTCTGATTCCCGGCTGTATGTCTGCAAAAGGCGGGCTCGCAGCCGGGAATACTGCTTAAAAGGAGGAAGAATTATGCCAAGCAAAGCGCTCAGCAAAAAAAGGCAGAGAAAAGAAAACGTCTGGGGATTTCTTTTTTGCCTTCCCTGCATCCTGGGTTTTATTTTTTTTGCCTTTTTGCCTATGTGTATCAGCCTTTACTATAGTTTTACCGACTACAATATTATTTCCAAATGTAATTTCGTAGGGCTGGCAAACTACCAGAATCTTTTTGGTGGAACTGATCCCTACTTTTATAAATCCTTATTGGTCACTGCCCTGTATGTGGCTCTGTCCGTACCCTCTTCTCTCATTGTCGCATTCCTGCTGGCCATGCTTCTGAACACTAACGTAAAGGGAAAGGGAATCTTCCGGACGATCTTTTACCTTCCCTCTATTGTGCCAGTGGTAGGTATGTCCGCCGTATGGCTGTGGGTTTTTAATTCAGATTTCGGACTTGTAAATATGCTTCTGAAATCTGTGGGCCTTCCTGCCGTACAGTGGCTCTCCAGTGAAACCATGGTGATCCCTACCCTGGTAATCACCAATCTGTGGACCATCGGTTCTACTATGGTCATCTTCCTGGCAGGGCTCCAGGATGTTCCGCGGCAGCTGTTGGAAGCAGTGGAGATTGACGGGGGCGGCGGCTTTAAAAAGCTCTTCCATGTCATTATTCCCATGATGACCCCCACCATTTTCTACAATCTGGTTATGGGGATTATCAACGGCTTTCAGGTATTTACCCAGGCGTATGTCATTACCCAGGGCGGCCCCAACAATGCCAGCCTGTTCTATGTTTACTATCTGTACCGGGAAGCATTTGAGTTCATGAGAATGGGAAGCGCCTGCTCCATTGCCTGGGTACTGTTTCTGATTATCATGCTGCTGACCGGTATTATGTTCAAGCTGCAGAAAAAATGGGTTTACTACGGAGGTGAATAATAAATGACAGCTAAAAGTAAAAAAAGATTCACCACAGTGATTGTGTACCTTCTCCTGATCGCTGGAAGCATCCTTTGCCTGATGCCCCTCTTCTGGATGCTTCGCAGCTCTCTTATGACCAATGTGGAAATTTTCATGGTTCCCATCCGGTGGCTTCCGGAGGTCTTTCAGTGGGAAAACTACCGGGACGTCTTTGAGACTCTTCCCTTTCTCAAATATTATGCCAACTCTCTGACTCTTGTAGTTTTTGTTGTGTCGGGAGCCGTTCTTACCAGTTCCCTCTGCGCCTACGGTCTCTCCAGAATCAACTGGGCCGGGAAAAAGATTGTGTTTACCTGTATTATGGGAAGTATGATGCTTCCGGTGGCTGTTACCATTATTCCTACTTTTCTGATGTTCCGGCGCATCGGTCTTACTAACAGTCTGATCCCCCTGATTATTCCCGCATGGCTGGGAGGCGGAGCCTTTTATATCTTCCTGCTTCGCCAGTTCTTCCTTTCTATTCCTAAGGATCTGGACGAAGCCGCCCGCATAGACGGGGCCACTCATCTGCAGATATACAGCAAAATTATTCTGCCTCTCACAAAACCTGCCCTTGTAGTCGTTGGAATGTTCGCTTTCATGAACACCTGGAATGATTTTCTGGGACCTTTGATCTACTTGAACAGTGATGACAAGTATACGGTAGCCCTGGGCCTTCAGCTTTTCGTAGGAAGCTACCGTGCCGAATGGCAGCTTATGATGGCTGCTGCCTGCCTGGTGGTAATCCCTGCCATTCTTGTATTCATGATCGGGCAAAAATACCTGATCGAAGGAATTACTATGACTGGAGTAAAAGGATAAAAGAAAGGAGTATTTTTATGCATCTGCGCAAATCTCCCCTGTACGCTTCCTGGGAGAAATTCTGGGAAAACGCCCACAGGGCCCCCGATTTTACAGTAAAATACGATGATACATCGGAAAAGACCGACTGGTCCTTAAGTGAACGGCAGCTCTTTACCCAATCCAACGGCAGAACGCTTCTGGGGCAGGATACAATGGGAAGGCTTCACTTTGCCTGCACGCCCCATGATAGGATTTATCCCGTTCCATCCGGAGGAGAGGATTTAGGAGGTCAGTTTAAGGGACATATCGGACAGTATTACCAAAATGATACCGCTCTTCTCCTTGGAAAAATAAAATATGAGCTGGAAATGGAGAACGGACTGCTGCTCTCCGCCTCCAACCGAGACTCCATTACAGAATATGCGGATTATTATCTTCCAGTCACAGCCACCAAGTATCCGGAACTGGAAATTAAGATCTTTTCCCTGGCTCCCGTTATGGAAAAAGAGGCTCTTCCCCTCTCTTCCATTCATCCCCTTCCCGGGCCCGCCGCGTTTTTCTTCTGTATGGAAGTAAAAAATACTGCCGGATGTACCCTGAAGGGAAAGGTACGGCTGACCTTTGAGCAGAAATTTGTAAATCAGTTTGAACATTACGGGAAACGTTTTGAAGACTATACACAGGATCCTTACAGGGCAGAATGGGATCAAAAGCTTTTGATTCTGTGGCATCCGGAAGCCTGCGCCGCTCTGCAGCTTTTAGGCGGCATCACAGAAGGTGAAGCCTCCAATCCAAGGATTTACGCGCCCCTGGAACTGAAAGCCGGAGAAAGCAAAATTTTCTCCGCCGTCCTGGCTCTGGCTCCCAGGCGGGATCAGATCTACGGCGAACTGGGAGTCCTGTACCAACATACCCCTCTGGAATGGATCAATGTCACTTCTGGCTTCTGGAAAAAGCGGCTGGGAGAAATTACTTCTGAAATCCGGGAAGCCTCCGGCATGGGACGAAAGTACAGCGATATGCAGATCCGCTTTATTCTGGATAATTTCAACTGCCTCTCCTTCGGGGAATCCGGTGAGCTTCTTACCAACTGGCAGGGAGCGCCGTCTCACTCTCTCTCCCGTCTTTGGGGCATTGACATTGAGCCGGATATTGTCAGCGTCATGTATGCTGTTCCGGAAGTGGGGCCGAAAGCTGTGGAATATCTTCTGAAAAGAAATCGTCCCAGATACAGCCTGTATTCCGATCACAGCATGTTCTTTTATATTGCTCCTCTGCTGATTGCTGGAAAATATCTGGAGCTTACAGGAAATCGGGACTATTTCCTTGAAAATCCCGAGATCACAGAAAAGCTGGAGGAAGTTTATCAGGGTATGCTGGCTCATAAGCATAAAGACCGCGCTCTTTTCTCCAGCCATTACGCCAGTGATTTGATTGTCTTTAAAAAATACGATTACGGCGCCAATGTACAGTGCTATTACGCTCTGAAATCCTGGAAAAATATTTTGGAAGTTCTGGGAAGGAGTACAGAAGAGACAGAAGCTCTCCTTGCCCGTATGCCCACAGACTTGTCGGAGTGCATGGAAGCTGAAGGAGCTTTTGGCCGGCAGATCACCGGTGGGAATAATCTGGGAGAAGACCACGAAGGATTCTATATTCCTGACGAGCTTTATTACTACGGCGGTGAAGATACGGCAACTGTGCTGGCTCCTCTTTACGGTCTGTATGAGTTTGACTATAAACCTTACGTCAATCTTCACCGGTTTGCCCGTTCTATATTTATTACGAATTACGATCCGGAGTTCCAGACCATGCGGGAGCTTCATTTTGGGATGAACCCCTCCGCTACCGGAGCCACCCTTCGCCTGGGCGGAAGCTATACAAGAAAAGAAATGCTTTACTCCCTGAATCTTCTGTTCGACCGTTTAGACGAAACCGGTTCTCTGTTCTGGTGGCCCAGGGCATATAACAAAAAACGATGCCTCACCCGGTGCAGCCAGGGTCAGGGGGCCTGGGTTCAGCAAAGTATAGAGCAGTGGTACGGTCTCCGTATGGATGGACTGAACAAAATCCTGACTCTGAAGCCACAGGGTCTGCTGTCTTCCTATCATCTTCAGGGCGTTCGTCTGGGAAGCTTCTGCTTTGATATTCAGTATGAGGAAAACGAAACTGAGACCGTCTTTTTGGTCACAAACCGCAATACAGTCCCTATTCAGCTGTATTTTTCCATCCGTCCCCTGGGAGCTGCCGCTGAAAAAATACAGTTGGAAGAACAGATCCCTCTGGCTGCCGGCGCTTCCGTCAGGAAAGTATTTCATCCCGGAACCTTTAAACCGCAGGAAGCGCAGATCGAAAATCTGGAATGCGAAGCCTTTGCCCGGCAGGGAGTTCTTTTCTCCCCCTACGGGATTGTCATGCCAAAGCTTTCCTCCGGAGACTGCAGCATCTTTTTATTAAGATTTGTAATCAGTCACACGGAAGAAGAAGAATGGAAAGACGCAGAGGTAGAGCTGGAAGTCCCGGAAGAATGGCGCGTCGCCCCAAAGCAGTTCTATCTGTGGGATTATCAGCCGGTTTTTCCTGAGGATAACCATGCTCTTTGCCCCATAGGCAGCCTTGCCGGCTTTACCCACGGCGTAGCCGGATTCTATGTAAGCCTCCCGGACTGCCTGACAGGTGACGAAAAAAGTATCATGCTTTCCTCTCACCCTTTCCCTCAGACACCCGGAGAAAGTCAAAAAACCGTCTGCCTGTACGCGGAAGGAGAAAAAGATCAGTATCTCAGCCCCATCACAGCGACCCTGAAGGTAAATGGGATTGAGCGGGCTCATTACATTCTGCCCGTACAGATTCTGGAACATCAGAATTACCAGAAAACCTTTGAGGAAATGTATCACGGAAAGAAGAAACTATAAAAGACTAAATATGCTGCAAAACGGCCCACCAATTTCTGCAGGCCGTTTCTGCAGCATTTTCTCTAATTCTTTACCGTTACGATCTTATCTTCTTCCGCCTCAGCTCTATACCATTTATCTGATATATTCCTTTACCTTCTCCAGGGGCCACTCCAGAGTTCCGGCGATCACCTCCGCGTCAAAGCCTTTTTTATACATGCTTCGTACCATATGAGCCGCTGTCTCCCTGGTTCCCCTCTGTATACCTTGCTTCAAGCCACGCTCCTCTCCCTCTGCAATCATCTCTTCAAGCGCCGTACACATCTCGATCTCCTCCTCTCCGCTCTCGGCCAGCTCCGCCAGTCTCTCTGAATTCACAAAAGCCGCCAGCACACTTACCTCCTCGGCACTCATGGGTTCGAGTTCTTCGATTCTCTTCCGCCGCAAGCAGTAGGCTGCCTTCAGAATTTTTCGTACCTCCGGATCCTTGAATTCTGAACCGTCGCTGGTATTGATGGAAAATATATAAATTTGATAGTTGTTAAAGTAGGGCTCCAGTTCCTCCGGAATTTCCATAAGATCGGACAGACGCCTGGGGCCTTCCCAGTCCTTTTCTCCATAATATATCACAATGGTAACCTGGGCAAGAAGCTTATCGCTCTTCTTAAAACCGGACAGGTATTCCGCTGAGGCCTTCAGGCTCTTTTCCCGCCTGTGCTTCCTGGCGATTCTTCTTCTCTGAACCTCATAGCCCAGGGCGTCGTACAGCAGGAGCCGCTCCGGCAGAACATAGTCTGCCTTCGTTTGGTTCTCGATTCCCAGCACAGCCAGGCCATGTCCTCTCCATGTCATAAAAACATCCCGAAACTTTTCCACAGAGAA
>DVGK01000007.1 GCA_018712785.1 Candidatus Choladousia intestinavium
AATGAATTTCTAACTAAAACCGCCTTCATACAATGGCTGCCTTAATACTAAAATAAAAGAAAATATAATAAACCGGTTGATTCCTTTGCGGTTTGTTTATATGATTAGAGCATCGGAGAAATAGATTCTTCCGATGCTCTAACTTCTTTTTAAACGAATCAGAGAAGGATCCGGCATATGTTTCAGGGAAAGGAGAGAAAATTTATGATTTTAGAAGAGTTCGATCAAAACAGGAAAGCAGTTGTCAATCCGGAAGATACTACGAAACCGGTGGCGGGAATGCCCCAGGTGGCAGCGGCCTGCTATTCCGCTGTGACCTTTGAGAGAATGCTGGGCGAACTGGATGCAGAGGTGATCGCCTCCACCAGTACGGCCAACGGAACGGCGCTGATTTACAGAGCAGTCTATAAGGAAACGGAGATCGGACTCTTTATGCTTCCGGTAGGCGCTCCTGCAAGCGTTTCCATGCTGGAAGAGGTGTACCGGATGGGAGCCGAGAAAATCATTGTCTTTGGAACCTGCGGCGTTCTGGATCAAAGTATAGAGGACTGTTCCATTATTCTTCCGGACAGCGCGGTGAGAGATGAGGGGACAAGCTACCATTATGCTCCTGCGGCAGATGAGATAAAAGTAAATGAAAAATACAGAGATATTTTTACAGAGATGCTGGAAGAATTCCAGGTGAAGTATACGGTGGGAAAGACCTGGACCATGGATGCCATCTACCGGGAGACGCCGGAAAAGGTAAGACGCAGGAAGCAGCAAGGCTGCGTTTGCGTGGATATGGAGTGTTCGGCTAATGCGGCGGCAGCCAGGTTCAGAGACAAGGACCTGGTGCAGTTTTTCTATGCGGCGGATAATCTGGATGCTGAGAAATGGGAGCCCAGAAGCCTGAGCAATGATTCTAAATTAGAAGAAAAGGACAGAATCGCAGCGATTGCTCTGGAGCTGGCAGTGAGAATCAGTAATGTAGGGATTAAGTGAGGATGACAGGTATGGGTCAGTGTATAAAGGAATACAATTTGGATTTAAAGGATTACAAAGAGGGGGGATCCGTTTTCAGGAGAAGGGCTGTCAGGGGAATTATAAAGCAGGGTGAGAAATACCTGGTGATACATGGAAAGTATGGCGATTACAAATTTCCGGGAGGCGGCATGAAGGAGGGAGAAGAGCTTTCTGACACTCTGATTCGGGAGGTCCGGGAGGAGACCGGATTCCAGGTACTCCCGGACAGCATGAGGGATTACTTTCTGGTTCATGAAAGAAGAAAAGGCGAACCGGAGGATCTGCTGGAAATGGATTCCTGGTATTACTTCTGCCAGGTGGAGGAAGGCCAGCATGAACGAAATCTGGACGATTATGAGAAGGAGTATGACTATCAGGTGAGCTGGATGACACTGCCGGAAATCATCCAAAAGAATGAGGAAGTGAAGGATTCCAGCAGAATTCCCTGGATTGTAAGAGAAACGATGGTCATGAGAAAAATACAGGAAATGGAATCAAAGAAGGAGAGTGTGTCTGTATGAAAGTTGATCTGGGAGGATTTATAGAAAAGGCTGCTCCACTGAGAGCTTTATCCGTGGTGGTATCGAAGGATGGAGAAAGGATCGGGGAGTATCATTGGGACGAAAAGTGCCGCAGAAATATTTATTCTGCCACCAAAAGTTTTACTTCGGCTGCCGTGGGAATTGCTCTGAAAGAGGGGCTTTTAAGCCTGGAGGAGAAACTGACGGAGGCTTTTTCGGAGGATTTGCCGGGGCAGATCAGTGAAAACTTAGAAAAAGCTTCAGTCAGAGACTTGCTGACTATGTGTCTGGGACAGGGTAAACCGGCTTTGATGGGAGGGGAGAGGCCTTACTATACGGAAAAGGACTGGGTGAAATTCTCTCTGGCTCTTCCCTTTGAATATGAGCCCGGTACAAAGTTTCTTTATAATAACGTGGGCCCTTATCTGGCAGGCGTCCTGGTTCAGAGAAGAGCGGGCTGCGACCTGGCGGCCTATTTAAAACCGAGACTGTTTGATCCGCTGGGAATTTTAGGATCCATGTGGGAACGGGATCCCATGGGAAATATCTTTGGGGCAGGCGGCCTGTGTCTTTGTATAGACGAGCTTCATAAGTTCGGCCTTTTATATCTTCAGGACGGAAACTGGAATGGAAAACAGCTGATTTCCAAAGAATGGGTCAGAGAAAGTACCCGCAAGCAGGTTGAAAATGAAACACCCTATGGATACGGTTATCTGTTCTGGGGAGACAGGCACGGTGTATTCAGGGCAGACGGCAAGTACAGTCAGCTGTCTATGATTATGCGGGAAAAAAATGCGGTGGTATCGATCATGGCAGAGTGCAGGGACAGTGAGGCCCTTCGGGAAGCCATTTTTGACGAGATTTATCCGCAGCTGTAGGAGAGTGAAGGAAAGAACCATGATTATCAGTGCCAGCAGAAGGACGGACATCCCCAATTACTATTCTTCCTGGTTTTTGAATCGGATCAGAGAGGGTTTTGTGCTGGTACGAAACCCTGTGAATCCCCATCAGGTCAGCCGGATCTCACTGGCGCCGGAGGCTGTGGACTGTATTGTGTTCTGGACGAAAAACCCGGAGCCTATGCTGGAAAGGCTGGGAGAATTAAAGGAATATCCCTTTTATTTTCAGTTCACTCTTACCCCCTATGGAAGAGATGTGGAGGAAAATGTACCTTATAAGAAGGATAGAATGATTCCTGTTTTTAAGCGGCTGTCCCAGATGATTGGGGGAGAAAGAGTGGTCTGGAGGTATGATCCCATTCTGTTTTCGGGACGTTATACGCCCCAGTATCATCTGCAGGCTTTTAAACAGATCGCGGAAGCTTTAAGGGGATACACAGATCAATGTGTCATCAGTTTTGTGGATACGTACGCGAAAAACAGGAAAGAGCTGCAGGCCTTAGGCATCTATGATCTGCCGGAGGAAGAGCTGGCAGAGTTTGCCGGTAAGCTGGGACAGATGGCGGCGGAAAACGGCATGGAAATCGGAAGCTGCGCGGAGCGCATGGATCTAGCTCCTTATGGAATTTGTCACAACAGTTGCGTTGACCAGAAAAAAATTGAAAAAATATTGGGATGCTCCATAAGGGCCGCCAAGGACAGGAACCAGAGAGAAGCGTGCGGATGTATAGAATCCATAGACATAGGAGCGTATAATACCTGCCAAAACGGATGCAGATACTGCTATGCCAATGCAGGGATCAGGGCGGCGGCGCGGGAAAGAAAAGAATATGATCCGGATTCGCCGGTTCTTTGCAGCCGTATTCTGGAGGGAGACAGGATCACAGAGAGAAAAATGAAATCTTTAAGGGAAGAACAGATTTCCCTGGAGGGAATAGAAGAATGAAGAAAACCGTATGAAGAAACCGGCGCAGGATCCCGCGCCGGTTTAAAATATCTTCTTTTAGAATCTTTTCTTTTCGTCAGAGGACTCTGCTCACACCTGAGGACCAGCGGAAACAAGAGCTTTTCCTGCTGCGTTTCCTTCGTATTTCGCAAAGTTCTTGATGAATCTCTGAGCCAGATCCTTAGCCTTTGTCTCCCACTCGGAAGCATCTGCATAGGTATCACGGGGATCCAGAATATTTGTATCAACGCCCGGAAGCTCGGTGGGAACTTCGATGTTGAAGTACGGAATCTTCTTGGTGGGCGCTTTCAGGATATCGCCGCTCAGGATCGCGTCGATGATTCCACGGGTATCTTTGATGGAGATACGCTTGCCGGTTCCGTTCCAGCCTGTGTTTACCAGGTATGCCTTAGCGCCGCTCTGCTCCATTCTCTTAACCAGCTCTTCTGCATACTTTGTGGGATGCAGCTCCAGGAATGCCTGGCCGAAGCAAGCAGAGAAGGTAGGTGTGGGCTCGGTGATACCACGCTCTGTACCAGCCAGCTTAGCTGTGAAGCCTGACAGGAAGTAGTACTGTGTCTGCTCCGGAGTCAGGATAGATACAGGCGGAAGTACGCCGAAGGCGTCTGCGGACAGGAAGATAACTTCCTTAGCTGCAGGAGCGGAAGAAACAGGGCGTACAATATTCTGAATATGAGTGATCGGGTAAGATACACGGGTATTCTCTGTTACGCTCTTGTCGTCAAAGTCGATCTTTCCGTCTGCATCCAGTGTAACGTTCTCAAGAAGAGCGTTGCGCTTGATTGCGTTGTAGATATCCGGCTCAGACTCTTTGTCCAGGTTGATAACCTTTGCGTAGCAGCCGCCCTCGAAGTTGAATACTCCGTTGTCGTCCCAGCCGTGCTCGTCATCACCGATCAGCAGACGCTTGGGATCTGTGGACAGGGTTGTCTTACCTGTTCCGGACAGACCGAAGAAGATTGCTGTGTTCTTGCCTTCCATATCTGTGTTTGCGGAGCAGTGCATGGAAGCGATGCCCTTCAGCGGCAGATAGTAGTTCATCATGGAGAACATACCTTTCTTCATCTCGCCGCCGTACCATGTGTTCAGGATTACCTGCTCACGGCTTGTGATGTTGAATACTACAGCTGTCTCAGAATTCAGGCCCAGCTCCTTGTAGTTCTCAACTTTTGCCTTGGATGCGTTGTAAACAACGAAGTCTGGCTCAAAGTTCTTCAGCTCTTCTTCTGTGGGCTGGATGAACATATTCTTAACAAAGTGTGCCTGCCAAGCTACCTCCATAATGAAACGGATCGCCATGCGGGTGTCTGCGTTTGCGCCGCAGAAAGCGTCTACTACGAAAAGTCTCTTGTTAGAAAGCTCTTTCAGGGCAATGTCCTTAACCGTGTTCCAGGTTTCTACACTTGCAGGATGGTTGTCGTTTTTGTACTCATCGGATGTCCACCATACGGTATCCTTTGAATTCTCATCCATAACGATGAACTTATCTTTGGGGGAACGGCCTGTATATACACCAGTCATTACATTAACCGCGCCAAGTTCACTTACCTGTCCCTTTTCATACCCTTCCAGGCCGGGTTTTGTTTCCTCCTCAAACAGCAGCTCGTAAGAGGGATTGTACACGATTTCTGTGGTTCCAGTAATGCCATACTTGCTCAAATTGATTTCTGCCATCTTACATTAACCTCTCTTCTAAAAATATTGTTACGGTGGATCACATTGCAGGGTACTGTACATACAGACCTTGCAACATCTCTCAAGAAAATGGGTGCTCCAAATTCCTTCCTCCTAATTATACCTAATAAATTAATTAAATCAATAAAAAATCCGCATTTTTTTCAAAAAAATGATAATTTTTTAACGGTCATGAGAGGAAACGCTGCTCCTTATGCAGAATTTTGCGGGCATATTGTATACAGTATACCGAAAATGCTGAAATTCCTTGTTATTAAAGCATATCTGGAAAGTTCAAAAAATATTTGGTAAAATGATACTGCGGGAAAAATAAAAATTTCAAGCAGACCAGAAAAAGAACTTCAAAAGAGAGAGGGATTTGATTATGACACAGGAAGTATTGAATTATGTGATTGAGAAATCAAAGGAGCTGATAAACGCATCGACCTGCAGCAGGGAGGCAAAAGAAGCAGCACAGACGTGGCTGGACGCAGTGAGGACAGACAGAGAGACGGAAGTCACCAAAACATATATTGCTGAGCTGGAAGCGGATATTATGCCAATAGAAGGTTTGATTGCCTTTGCGGAGTCAGAGACAGGAGCCAGGGTTTTCGGAGGTGAAGAAGCGGCTGCAGGAGTTGCGGCTCACGGAAGAGAGATCCAGGCCGCAGGCGGAAAGTACTGCGATTGTCCGGCCTGTGCAGTGGTGGAACAAATTCTTGCCAGAAAAGAAGAAATGCTGAAATAATTTTGGTAAACAGCAAAAGACGCTTTGATCCTCTGGAGCTTTCCGGGGGATTTATCTTTGTGCGATGTGTGGAAATGGAATAAGAATGTACAGTATTTTTAATATTGAGAAAACAGAGACGAAAGGATTTGACTAGAATGGAATTTATAAAGATTCGGGAGCATCCGGAAATGGCGGAAAGAGCCGCAGGATGGTTTCATGAAAAATGGGGTGTTCCCCGGAAAGAGTACGCAGACAGTATTCAGGAGTGCATCGAGCAGAGAAGCGCTGTTCCCCAGTGGTATCTCATGCTGGAGGAGGGACAGATTCTGGGCGGATTGGGTGTGATCGAGAATGATTTCCACAACCGGAAGGACCTGGCCCCCAATGTATGTGCTGTGTACGTGGAGGAGGCGTATCGCTGCCGGGGGATTGCGGGAGAGATGTTGAAGCAGGTGTGCGAAGACATGGAAAGGCAGGGAATAGACACGCTCTATCTGATTACCGATCATACCGGTTTCTATGAGCGGTATGGGTGGAGGTTTTTATGCATGGTGCAGGGAGAGGGGGAGGAAGAACCCATCAGAATGTATATTCATGACAATAGAAAGCCGGCATAGCCAGCTTTCTGTTGTCTCAGATCTTAGCGATAGTAATCGATTGCCTGCAGCCGGAAGGTGTTGTTTGTGTAGAAGGTGAGATCCAGGGTATAGCCGCCTCGGCTTCCGACAGCATCATGCCGTATCGAAGACCGCACAGGGAGGGATTGCTGGAGGTCCACTTCACTTTCCGGTTTTTGGAACAGCAGTGTTTGGAAAGAGAAGAGGATAAGGACAGGGTTTTCTTATTGTACAGATTCAGGCAAGCAGAAGACTTTTTCAACTTGACATAGTAGCCTATATGAAACAGCTGAATAGAGTCGTTTCCATATAGAACCGGCGTCTGAGGAGCAATCTTCGGGACGCCGTAATTTTTGTCCGTATATGTAGCCGAAAAGCTTAAGAGCCAGGTCTGAAAATTTATAGGCGGGCACAACGGGGAGATTTTGAGAGTTCAACCGGGGAATTGAAAAAAGAGAAAGAAAATGATATATTTTATACCAGAATCAATGGAATTAACCGGGAGGTGAAAGATTGAAATTAGCCATTGCGAAAGCTCCATGCAGAGTTTGAGGACGATGCATGGAGGAGCAGGTCCGGAAAGGACAAGTCCTCAGGCTTTGCAGCTTGATTTTAAAAAATAAGATCAAAGGAGCAAAGCTAAGCAATGAAAAATTTAATAAAAGATCTGAAAGTATTCTTGATTTTGTGGAGCACACAGTCTCTGTCACAACTGGGAAGCGCCATGACAGGCTTCGCACTTACCCTTTGGCTGTATGAAAGGACCGGTTCTGCTTTGCAGATAGCTCTCTTATCCATCTGTTCCTACGCGCCTTATGTGTGCATGAGCATTTTTGCGGGAGCGTTCAGCGACCGGTGGAATAAGAAAAAGATTATGCTGGTGTGCGACGCCCTTGCAGCCTGCTGCACGGTTGCGGTTCTGATTCTGCTGAAAACGGATTCTCTGCGTCCTGAGCATATGTATCTTCTGAATGCTGTGAACGGTCTGATGAATACAGTGCAGCAGCCGGCCAGCGACGTGGCCATGACTATGATTACGCCTGAAAAATATTACCAGAAAACCAGCGGCATGAGGTCTTTTTCAAATTCCCTCATTACGATTCTGAATCCTGTATTTGCCACAGCCCTTTTTTCTTTTGCCGGAATGGAGGCTGTTATCTATACGGATCTTGTCACCTTTGCTGTCGCGTTTCTGGCGCTGCTGCTGAGGGTTAAGATTCCCGGGGCGGCAATGGAGAAAAGAGACAGGAAGGAGTCTTTTCTGCAAACTGCCGTATCAGGGCTTCGGTATCTGAAGGAGCATCCGCTGATTCTTACCCTGATCCTTTTTCTGGCCTGCGTGAATTTCGTAGCCTCTGCTTTTGACGCGGTTCTGCCGGCTTTTGTACTGCCAAGAGAAAATGGCGGGGAGACGGTTCTTGGCATGGTTTCTTCCTGCGCGGGAATCGCAACACTGACCGGGAGTCTGCTTGTGACCCTGCTGCCGCCCCCTAAGAACCGGATTCGTGTGATTTATCTGACTATGCTGCTCTCTCTGGGAACAGAGAATTTTTTGATGGCTTTTTTCAGGACGCCTCCCCTGTGGTGTCTGGGACAGATCATCGGATGGCTTCCGGTGCCTTTCATGAATGCGAATTTGGATGTTGTTCTCAGGACCTCCATTCCGTTAGAGATGCAGGGGCGGGTATATTCCTGCAGAAATACGCTGCAGTTTTTTACAATTCCCATTGGCCTGTTTACCGGAGGGCTGTTGGTGGATGAAGTTTTTGAGCCTCTGATGGCATCGGAGCATGCCGGTTCCTTACTGAATTTGCTGTTTGGCAGCGGGAAGGGCTCCGGCGCGGCGGTTACGCTGTTTTTGCTGGGGGTGACGGGACTTTTCATATGCCTGATTTTTAGGCATATCTTGAAAAAATACGGAAATTTAAAACAGAAAGGAAATCTATGAAAATTATTATTTCCCCGGCTAAGAAAATGCGGATGGAGGGAGAACTGCTTCCATCCGCAGGACTTCCCGTTTTTTTGGAAAAAACGGAATTATTATGGAGCTGGATGAAAAATCTAAACCTGCATGAGGCAAAGAGCCTCTGGAAGTGCAGCGACAAAATAGCCCGGGAGAATTTTGAACGTCTTCGTCAGATGGATTTGAGGAAAAATCTGACGCCTGCCATCCTGTCCTATGAAGGGATTCAGTACCAGTATATGGCTCCGGCTGTGCTGGATGAGAAGGCTCTTGCGTACCTGCAGGGGCATCTGCGGATTCTTTCCGGCTTTTATGGCGTTCTCAAGCCCTTCGATGGAGTCGTGCCGTACCGGCTGGAGATGCAGGCGAAGCCGGAAGAGGGAACCAGGTTTCCGGGAGGGGAAGGAAGGGACTTGTATGATTTCTGGGGAGCCGGACTTTATGAGAAAGTGATGGGGGAGGACCCCGTTGTGGTAAATCTTGCTTCCAGGGAATACTCCAGATGCATTGAGCCCTTTCTGAAACCGGGGGAGACGTTTCTCACCTGCATTTTTGGAGAGAGGGACGGGGACAAGGTAAAGCAGAAAGGAACCCTGGCCAAGATGGCCCGGGGCGAGATGGTTCGCTATATGGCAGAGAGGCAGATTGAAAGTCCGGAACAACTGAAGGAGTTTGAAGGGCTTGGCTACCGGTACAGCGAAAAAGATTCCTCTTTGAAGGAATTCACATTTATAAAAGAATAAAAGAGCAGGAGGAGAAGGAAATGAAAGTATTATTGATCAATGGAAGCCCTCACCGGGAGGGAAGCACTTACACAGCCCTTCATGAAATGGAGAAGGTGTTTCAGCAGGAGGGCATTGAGACAGAGCTTGTGCATATTGGCATGAAGCCTGTCCGGGGCTGCATCGCCTGCGGCTCCTGTTATAAAACGGGAAAGTGTGTCTTTGACGACGCGGTGAATGAGACGGCGGCGAAATTTGAGGTCTGTGACGGACTTGTGGTGGGAAGTCCCGTTTATTACGCGTCTGCCAATGCCACCTTGATCGGGTTTCTGGACCGGCTGTTCTACAGCACTCACTTTGATAAGACCATGAAGGTGGGAGCTTCTGTGGTTTCTGCCAGAAGGGGGGGCCTCTCAGCTACCTTCGATGAGCTGAACAAGTATTTTACTATCTCCGGCATGCCGGTGGCCTCCGGACAGTACTGGAACAGCATTCACGGGAATTCCGCCCAGGAAGCGGCTCAGGATCTGGAAGGGCTGCAGATTATGAGAACCCTTGCCAGAAATATGAGCTTTCTGATGAAGAGTATTCAGCTTGGAAAAGAAGCGTACGGACTGCCTGAAAAAGAGGAAAGAGTCTCCACAAATTTCATACGATAAGAAATCTGCACAAAAATATTTGGATTTTTTTTGTAAAATTGGTGAATCGTTTTGCTGAAACCGAGTTATAATGACACCGTAGTCAAGAAATACTTAACCCGCCTGTTTTTGCAGGCCCGCTAAGCACTCAGTGATTGGAGGAAAAGATAAATGAATACTTTAAAAGCTGAAAAAAGAGACATGAAGACAAAAGCAAAAAAGCTTAGACGGGAAGGATTTGTTACCGGTGTGATTTTCGGAAAAGAGCTGGAGGAAGCCATTCCCCTTCAGATTACGGTAAAGGATGCGGAACGTTTCCTGAAGAACGGAGGCAAGGGGAGCAAGGTTACCCTGGAAGTGGATGGAACGTCCATGGAGGCGTTGGTAAAAGAAGTGGATTATAATCCCCTGAAGCGTCAGATTTTGGAGATGGATTTCCAGACATTGGTAAAAGGTGAGAAGGTTCACTCCACAGCCGAGATTGTTCTTCTGAATCATGACAAGATTCAGGAGGGCGTAATCGAGAAGGTACTCAATGAAGTGTCTTACAGGGCGCTGCCGGAGTCACTGGTAGAGAAAATTGAGATAGATGTGGCATCCCTGAAAGTAGGGGACACCATCAAAGTAGGAGACCTTCCGATCGCGTCGGATAAGAATGTGGATCTGATGACCGATCCGGAAGCAGTGGTAGTGACGGTTATGGAAGTTCACAATACGGTTCCTGAAACAGAGGAGACCGAAGAAGAAGCACAAACTGAATAAGAAACGGCAGATGCCGCGGAAAACGAAGGCTCCGGTGGAAGAAAAAAGATTCTCCGCCGGGGCTTTTTGAATGCCGGTTAAAAAAATCTTCCTGCAGGTTAACTGCGCCTCCATTGTGTACAGAACACATGGAGGCTTATAATGGAAGAAAAGAAAAAAACTGCAGGGAGGATGATCAGATGAAACCGGATTTGGGAGGAAGAATTGCTTTATTGAGAAAAAAGAGAAACATGACCCAGGAACAACTGGCCAAGGCTCTGGGAGTTTCCACGCCGGCAGTCAGCAAGTGGGAGACGAACCATTCCTGTCCGGACATTTCTATACTCTGTCCGATGGCCAGGGCTCTGGGCACCAGTGTGGATACCCTGCTTTTGTTTGAAGAGGAGCCGGACAGGGATGAGGTCGAGAAAAAAGCAAAGGAAATCGTAGAAGCAGGAAGGGAAGAAGGCTGTGAGAAAGGGGAAGCCCTTTTAAATGCATGGCTCCATCAGTACCCTTCCAGCGCCTCGGTGCAGTATAACGCGGCAGGGATTCTGGTTCTTTTCGGTATGATGTTTCCTGAAAAAAAACATGAGAAGAAGGAGGCGTGGCTCAGACAAAGAAGGGAGCTGCTGGAGAAAATCCGCAGCGGCAAGGATGAGACGTACAGAGGAAGGGCACTACATGACCTGGCGCATCTGGAGCTTCAGACTGGGAACCTCACAGAAGCGGAGCGGATGCTGGAGGAAACTTCGCAGGAAAACGTGGATATGACCATGCTGCGGGTACAGCTTTATCTGGCAAAAGGCCAGAGAGAGGAAGCATTAAAGAGCCTTCAGAGAAGACTATTCACCGTGCTGGCTCAGGCCCACAATTATCTGATTCTGATGACAGGAGAAAAAATCACGCCGGAGCCGGAAAAGGCCCTGGAAATCGGAAAGGTCTGCTGCGCGTTTGAAGAGCTTTTCGGCGTAAGTTTCGGCATGGGGATCGGAATTTTCATGGAACTTTATTCCAGGCTTGGAAAGAAGGACGAAGCCTTAGATGCCCTGCGGGACTATGCGGACGTGGTCATCCGGGAGGCGCCGCAGCCAAATCCTCTGCTGTTTTTTCCGGGAGTGTCTGTTCAGGAAGGGAAAATGGCCACGACAGAGGAAATGCGGCGTATGCTTCTTGAGGGGCTTCGGAGGGAGAAGGCCTTTGACGGCCTGCGGGGAGATGAACGATATCAGGAGGCAGTGCGGAAGCTGGAGGAAAGTCTGTAACATCCCTTCACAGGAAGTCATAGTATAAAGAAAAAGGGATTTTTATGAGACAAACCACATACGTTCCTGTAATTGGAATCATTCAGAGACTGAACCAGGAGCAGAACTGCTGTACGCAGCAGATGACTCTCCGTACAGAAGAGGGAATTGTAAATTTTGTGATCTCTCAGGACACAAGGGTGATCGACAGCCGGAGGCTGCGCCCGGGGATGAGAGTGGCGGCTTTCTATGACGCCTCCCTGCCGGTGCCTCTGATTTATCCGCCCCAGTATCAGGCGCAGATCGTTACCAGGCTGGACCGGGATGAGGAGATTACCCTGGATTATTTCGACAGTGACCTGACCGCCTCGGACGGTTCCCTGCAGCTGACGCCCGGGAGAGGAACAGAGACAGAAACCCTAAACGGCCAGAGATTCAGCTGCAGTATACAGAACCAGACCCTTCTTGTGTATTATTCCAGAACGACCCGGAGCATTCCGCCTCAGACGACTCCATCCAGAATCATAGTCGTAAAATGCGGCAGATGAGGGAATGAAAAAGGGCGATGGGTCTCTGGCAGGGAGGAACTCATCGCCTTTTATAAGTCTATAGATCTGTCTGCTGCTTTTGCGCTACCGGGGTTCCTTTACAGCGCGGATCCGGATCCTTACGTAGTCAATAAACCATTTTCCGTCATGAAAGAGAACCGGCTGCAGCCTCTGTTTGGCCTGTGCCCAAATTTCATTTACGGTGTCCTCGGAGAGATTTTCAAAGGGCTTTTTATTGAACATGCGGATCCATTCCTCCAGCCCGTTTTCGTTTTTCTGCGGAGTAGGCCGGTCGAAAAGAATGGCGTAAGTAACCTTGAACCCGCATTTTTCCATAAGAGAAGTATACTCTCCGATACCGGGAAAGTAAAAGAATCTCAGGTAAGAAAGCCCTCTTTCCCGGAAAAGTTCTTCCAGAGCGGCATGCACCTGTTCCGCGCAGCCCTTCCCGCCGAATTCGCATACCAGCTGGCCGCCGGGCTTCAGCTGGCAGGAGAGGTTTCGCAGCATTTCCTCCTGGCGGTTTCCGTCAATCCAGTGGAAAACGGCGTTGGAAAAGATCACATCTGCTTTTTCTTTCAGCTGAAAGTTTACCGCGTTCCCCTGCAGAAACTCCAGATCCGGATACTGTTGTCTGGCTATGGCCAGCATCTCAGAGGAATCGTCAATTCCCAGCACCCGAAATCCTCGCTCCGAAAGCTTCTGTGTCAGGACGCCGTTTCCGCATCCCAGATCCACCACAAACTGTTTCGTGTCCCCGGTAATCAGATTCAGCACATCCTCTCCATATTGATGGACAAAGGAAAAATTGTCCTTGTAATTTTCGGCCTGCCAGGTGATGTTCATGTCAAATTCCTCCTAAAATAATATAAGATTTTACAATGCAGAGTTATTTATGATACAGGCGCAAAAATCCCTTTTGACGCCTGTATCAGATTATAATATAATTTTTGTGTTCTTTCAATTTATTTACATTCTTCCCGGGGTTAATCCCTGTGTTTCAGGCTACTTATAAGTTTTTTCATGCCTGCGTGATGAAGAAGAGAATACTGCCCCAAAACGGTGAGGGAATGTAAAGCTTCCCTCACTGTTTTTACGGATAATCTGTAAAGGTCAGTGACCGCTGCAGGAGCCGTGGTGGCCGCATCCTTCTTTGTGGCTTCCGCAGGAACCGTCATGGTGTTCTCCGTGATGCTCGCCATGATGGCTGCAGGCCACGTCAGGATTGTAGGATAGTGTGCCGGATAGAAAGGCCTGGACGGCGTCATCTGCCTTCCCGGAAACTCCGCCGTAGAGCTGAATGCCCGCTTCGGCAAGAGCTGCCTTGGCTCCGCCGCCGATGCCGCCGCAGATCAGTGCGTCCACGGAACGTTCCTTCAGGAATCCTGCCAGGGCTCCATGGCCGCTTCCGTTGGTGTCCGTGATTTCCTGAGAGATGATTTTGCCATCTTCAATCTCATAGATTTTAAATTGCTCCGTGTGCCCGAAGTGCTGAAATACTTCTCCATTTTCATAAGTGACTGCTATTTTCATAATCCTTTTCCTCCTGATTCATATTCTGATTCTTGTTCTGATTCTGGCATCTGTGCCTGTGCCGGCGGCAGCCGCCGCAGCCGCAGAATTCTTCCCTGCCGTCGCAGAGACGGTAATCGCCTCCCTGAATCTTCAGGGGAAGGCCCTCAACCAGAGCTTCCGCCAGTTTTTTCCTGGCGTTTGTGTAAATCTGCTGGACTGTCGTTCTTGCAATTTTCATATAGGTTCCGCATTCTTCCTGAGAGAAATTTTCCTTATCTATGAGCCGGATGGCCTCATACTCATCTACAGTCAGGATCACGGGAGGTCCTGGGGAGGAATTTCCTGCCGGGAAAAATTCGAGAACGCCGGGCATGCAGCAGACGCGCCTGCACTTTCTGGGCCTTGGCATAGAATTCGCCTCCTTTTGTTTATGGCATATGCCGGATATGACAAGCATACACCTGTTTACGGCATATGTCAATAACAAAAAGATAAATACAGAGTATTGAAAAATTCAGAAAATTCCTTATAATATAACACGGTGCGGATAGCAGAGTCTGACTGACAGACCTGGTATCATGAAAGGACATATTTGTCTGATTAAGGAAGGAGAAAAATATGGAGAAATTTTTTAAGTTGAAAGAAAACGGCACTACGTTTTCTACAGAGGTTGTGGCTGGCCTCACCACCTTTTTTACCATGGCCTACATCATTGCGGTGAATCCCAGTGTGCTGAGCCAGTCGGGAATGGAATGGGGCGCTGTATTCCTGGCGACGATTATCGCTTCCATCATCGGAACGATGGTAATGGGCCTATTTGCCAACGTACCCTACGCCCAGGCTCCCGGTATGGGTTTAAACGCGTTCTTTGTATACACAGTGTGCTTTGGTCTGGGATTTACCTGGCAGCAGGCTCTGTCCATGGTTTTTATCTGTGGAATTTTTAACATTGTTATTACGGTAACAAAGGTCCGGAAATCTATTATCAAGGCGATTCCAACCAGTCTGCAGAATGCCATTGGCGGTGGTATCGGCGTGTTCGTGGCATACATCGGCCTTCTGAATGTGGGCATTATCAATTTTGACTCAGGCGTTCCGGCGATTGCCACCTTAAATCAGCCGGCTTTCTGGCTGTTCCTGATCGGCCTTGTACTGACGATTGTGCTTCTTGTGTGCAACGTAAAGGGAGCTATCCTGATTGGCATTGTGATTACAGCTCTTCTGGGCATCCCTATGGGGGTAACCACCACCAGCGATTCCGTAAGCTTTACCGAGGCCTGCGCGGCGCTTCCCACCACCTTCGGCGCGATCTTCACTTCCGAGGGCCTGCCCTCCCTGTTCAGTGATATGGCCAGGCTTCCCCTTGTGCTGGTGACGATCTTTGCTTTCAGTATCTCAGATACCTTTGATACCCTGGGCACCTTTATCGGAACCGGACGGCGCAGCGGCATCTTCAGTGCAGAGGATGAAAAAGCCATGGATTCTAGTTCAGGTTTTAAGTCAAAGATGGACAAGGCGCTGTTCGCGGATGCCATCGCCACCTCCATCGGTTCAATTTTCGGTACCTCCAATACCACTACTTTCGTAGAAAGCGCTTCCGGAATCGGTGCCGGCGGCCGTACCGGTCTTACTAGTGTGGTTGTGGCAATCTGCTTTGCTATCAGCGCGTTCTTAGCCACCTTCGTAAGCGCGATTCCCTCAGCGGCTACAGCGCCGGCACTGGTTGTAGTAGGAATTATGATGACCTCCGCGTTCAAGGAGATCCAGTGGGAGAATTTTTCAGAGGCTGTTCCGGCGTTCTTCGCAGGACTGTTCATGGCTCTTTGCTACAGCATTTCCTACGGAATCGCTTTTGGATTTATCTCTTACTGCATCGTAAAGATCTGTAAAAAAGAGGCAAAAGGCATTCATCCGATTCTCTGGGTGGCTACGCTCCTCTTTATCCTGAATTTTGTTCTTCTGGCCGTGATCTGATTCGGGCTGTTACATAGAAGAATGTGAAGAAAACCAAAAAGCCTTGCCTCTGCGTCAACAGAGACAAGGCTTTTATAAATTTAAAATTAGTTCTGCTTATTTTTTGAAAGCTCAGCCATTTTCATAGCCCGAACCTTCAGGGGAAGCCCGAACAGGGTGATGAAACCGTCCGCGTCGTGATGGTCATACAGATCGCCGGTGGTAAAGCTTGCCAGAGACTCGCTGTACAGACTGTAGGGAGAGGTGGTTCCCGCTTTAATGATGTTACCTTTGTAAAGCTTAAACTTCACTTCGCCGGTCACATACTGCTGTGTCACATCCACAAAAGCCTGAATGGCCTCCCGAAGAGGAGTAAACCATTTTCCTTCATATACGATCTGGGCAAATTTATTCCCCATATCCTTCTTCGTCTCCATGGTAGCCCGGTCAAGAACCAGCTCCTCCAGCTGCTGGTGCGCTTCCATGAGAATGGTTCCTCCCGGCGTCTCATAAACGCCTCTGGATTTCATACCAACAACCCGGTTCTCCACGATGTCCACGATGCCGATGCCGTGCTTTCCGCCAAGACGGTTCAGCTCTTTGATGATGTCGGAAACCTTCATTTCCTTTCCGTTGATGGATTTGGGAATACCGGCTTCAAAAGTCATGGTTACATATTCAGCCTCATCCGGAGCCTTCTCCGGCGTAACGCCCAGAACCAGAAGATGATCGTAATTCGGCTCGTTCGCCGGATCCTCCAGCTCAAGCCCTTCATGGCTGATATGCCACAGGTTCCGGTCGCGGCTGTAGCTGCTGTCTGTGGAAAAGGGAAGATCGATCCCATGCTGCTTACAGTATTCGATCTCGTCTTCACGGGACTGCATAGTCCATACATCTGTCATACGCCAGGGAGCGATTACCTTCAGGTCAGGAGCCAGAGCCTTAATGCTCAGTTCAAACCGGATCTGGTCGTTGCCTTTTCCGGTAGCGCCGTGGCAGATGGCGGAAGCCCCTTCCTTGCGGGCGATTTCCACCAGCTTCTTGGCAATGGCAGGACGCGCCATGGAAGTTCCCAGAAGGTATTTGTTCTCATACACAGCGCCGGCTTTTACGCAGGGCATAATGTAATTGTCGCAGAAATCATCAATGATATTTTCAATGTATAATTTGGAGGCTCCGGAAAGCTTCGCTCTTTCATCCAGGCCATCCAGTTCATTTCCCTGGCCGCAGTCTACGCAGCAGCAGATTACTTCATAGCCAAAATGCTCCTTCAGCCATGGAATGATGGCAGTGGTGTCAAGTCCTCCGGAATAGGCCAGAACAACTTTTTCTTTCATAAAATAATTCCTCCCAAAGTCTGTATTTTATCCTCTTGTCTGGAAACGCAGGGGATTTCCTTACGATACTATAGCGCACTTGTCATAAATATGCAAGCGTATTTTTCGGAATTGTGGAAAATGAAAAGAATGATGAATAATATACGTAGATGCTGAATAAAAATACAAGAAAAAACTCTTTACTTAAAAGAAAGCTTGGTATATGATTAGAGAAATACTTATGAGCGCAGGGAGGGAAAACCCATGATACGGGCGGGAATTATCGGAGCGACAGGATATGCGGGAGGAGAGCTGGTGCGTCTTCTCCTGGGACACAGGGAGACGGAGATCGTCTGGTACGGTTCCAGAAGCTATGTAGGGGAAGCGTACGCCTCCATTTATCAGAACATGTTTCAGCTGGTGGAGGCTGAATGTCTGGATGACAATATGGAAGAGCTGGCAGCCAAAGCCGACGTGATTTTTACTGCTACCCCCCAGGGATTGTGTGCTTCACTGATAAAGGAAGAGATTCTGCGAAACACAAAGGTTATTGATCTGAGCGCGGATTTCCGGCTGAAGGATGTAAAAATATACGAGGAATGGTATAAGCTGAAGCACCAGGCGCCGGAATATCTCGATGAGGCAGTTTACGGACTGTGTGAGATCAACAGAGAACAGGTAAGAGAGGCCAGACTGGTGGCTAACCCGGGCTGCTATCCTACCTGCAGCATTCTGTCTCTGTATCCTCTTTTAACGGAAGGACTGGCGGACTCGTCTACCGTGATTATTGACGCAAAGTCAGGAACCTCCGGAGCAGGGAGAGGGGCGAAGACGGACAATCTGTTCTGCGAAGTAAATGAAAATATAAAGGCTTACGGAGTAGCTTCCCACCGACACACGCCGGAGATTGAAGAGCAGCTAAGCTATGCCGCGGGAGAGCCGGTAACGCTGACCTTTACCCCCCATCTGGTTCCCATGAACCGGGGGATTCTGGTGACGGCTTATGCCTCTATAGCAAATAGAAAAATTACGGAGGAGGAGATCCGGGAGATTTACAGGAAATACTATGATTCCGAATTTTTCGTGCGCCTTCTTCCACAGGGGGTATGCCCTCAGACGAAATGGGTGGAGGGAAGCAATTTTGTAGATGTAAATGTGAAGCTGGATCCCAGGACAGGCCGGGTCATTGTGATGGGAGCCATGGATAATCTGGTAAAGGGAGCCGCCGGACAGGCCGTACAGAATATGAATCTCATGTTCGGTCTGGAAGAGAGAACCGGTTTGATGCAGGCACCCATGTTTCCATAGAGGAGGAGAAGAGTATGAAAAAGACAGAGGGAGGCGTAACGGCACCCCGGGGATTTCTGGCGGCAGGAGCTGCCGCAGGGATTAAGAAAAACCAAAAGGACATGGCGATGATTTACAGCCGGAAACCCTGCCGGGCAGCCGGAACCTTTACAAAGAACCTTGTCAAAGCGGCTCCCGTAAAGTGGGATCAGGAAGTGGTCTATGAAGGCGGGACCGTACAGGCTGTGGTAGTAAACAGCGGCGTGGCCAACGCCTGCACCGGCAAGGAGGGATACGACTGCTGCCTGGAAACGGCCAGGAAGGCAGCTTTGGAGCTGAATCTCACTTACGATCAGGTGCTGGTGGCCTCCACCGGCGTCATCGGCGCGCAGATTCCCGTAGAGAAGATAAAAAAAGGGATTGAGATGATGGTTCCGCTCCTTTCGGAGAGCCGGGAGGCAGGGGAGATGGCCGCGGAGGCCATTATGACCACCGATACAGTAAAGAAGGAGATTGCGGTAAGCTTTGAGCTTGGAGGAAAAACCGTAACCCTGGGGGGCATGTGCAAGGGATCCGGCATGATTCATCCCAATATGTGTACCATGCTGAGCTTTCTGACCACAGACGCCTGCATTTCCAAGGAGATGCTTCAGAAGGCATTAAGCGCCAGTGTGGAAGACACCTATAATATGGTGTCCGTGGACGGAGATACCTCCACCAATGATACGGTGCTGCTTCTGGCAAACGGCATGGCGGAAAACCCGGAGATCACCGAAGAAGGGGAGGAATATCGCGCTTTCCTTCAGGCGTTGAACCAGGTGAATACGTGTCTGGCAAAGCAGATTGCCGGAGACGGTGAGGGAGCCACAGCGCTTTTTGAAGTGAAGGTAATCGGGGCCGCCGAAAAAGAACAGGCAGTGACTCTGAGCAAGTCCATTATTACCTCGAATCTTACTAAGGCCGCTATTTTCGGTCATGACGCCAACTGGGGAAGGATTCTCTGCGCCATGGGATACTCAGGAGCCCGGTTTGATCCGGATAAGGTGGATCTGTATTTTGAAAGCGCAGCCGGCAGGCTCAAAATTATAGAGAATGGTGTGTCCACCGGCTACAGCGAGGAAGAGGCTACCAGGATTCTTTCCGAAAAAGAGGTGACGGCTGTGGCGGATCTGAAGATGGGAGAAGCCTCAGCTACGGCCTGGGGCTGTGATCTCACTTATGATTATGTGAAGATTAATGCGGACTACCGTTCCTGAACGGGATAGAAAAAGGCGCTGCTCACAGCAGCCGGAAAACGGAAATGTAAGAAAGAGAAGGTAAGAAGAGATGGAATCAACAATGGAATTATGGCTTCAGAAAGCGAATGTGCTGATTGAGGCCCTGCCTTATATCCAGCGTTTTCACGGAAAGACAATTGTGGTGAAGTACGGCGGAAGCGCCATGGTGGAGCATGAGCTGAAGAAAAGCGTTATCCGTGACGTTGCCCTTCTGAAGCTGGTAGGCTTCCGGCCTATCATTGTCCACGGAGGCGGAAAGGATGTGACCAAATGGATTCACAGACTGGGACTGGAGACGAAGTTTGTCAATGGCCTGCGGGTAACGGACCAGGAAACCATGGAAGTGGCGGAGATGGTTCTGAATAAGATTAATAAGGGCCTGGTTTCCATGATGGAAAAGGTAGGCTTGAAGGCGGTGGGCATCAGCGGCAAGGACGGAACCGTGCTGAAGGTGAGGAAAAAGCTGGCGGACGGTCAGGATATCGGCTTTGTCGGTGAAGTGAAGGAGGTGAACACCTCGCTTCTGAACACTCTGCTGGAGAATGATTTTATTCCTGTGATCTGTCCGGTTGGCTCAGATGACGAGTACCATTCCTACAACATAAACGCGGACGATGCGGCATGCGCCATCGCCAAAGCGGTCAAGGCGGCAAAGCTGGCCTTCCTTACAGATATAGAAGGCGTTTACCGGGATCCTCTGGACAAGTCTTCTCTGATCAGTGAACTGTCTGTGCCAGAGGCCAAGGAATTTTTAAAGAGCGGAGGCGCCAGCGGCGGCATGCTGCCCAAGCTGCAGAACTGCATTGACGCCATTGAGGCGGGGGTTTCCAGAGTTCATATTCTGGATGGAAGAATTGAACACTGCCTGCTGCTGGAGTTCTTTACAAATAAAGGAATCGGAACGGCCATTATCGGAGATCAGGAAGAGCGGTACTATCAATCAGAGAAGTGATCCTGGCGGCGGCAGAACGCAGGAGAGGAGAGATGAGGATGAACAACAGTGAATATATAGAACGGGCGGAGCAGGTGCTTCTGCACACGTATAACCGCTTCCCCGTTGTTCTGGAAAAAGGCAGGGGAGTCTGGCTTGAGGATGTAGAGGGAAAGAAGTATCTGGATTTCGGAGCCGGCATTGCGGTGTGCGCTCTGGGATATGGAGATGAAGAGTATCAGAAGGCTCTGGAGAGCCAGATTTCCAAAATTCTGCATATCTCTAACCTGTATTATTCCATCCCTCTGACAGAGGCAGCGGAAAAGCTTGTAAAGGCCAGCGGCATGAGCCGGGTGTTTTTTACCAACAGCGGGGCGGAGGCCATAGAGGGAGCTATTAAGGCGGCCAGAAAGTATGCTTACGCGCGGGATGGAAGAACGGGACATGAGATCATTGCCATGGAACACTCCTTTCACGGAAGAAGCATCGGGGCGCTGTCTGTGACAGGAAACGACCATTACCAGGAGCCCTTCCGGCCCCTGATGGGAGGCGTCCGGTTTGCCAGGTTTAATGACCTGGAGAGTGTGAAAGAGCAGGTGACAGAAAACACCTGTGCCATTATCCTGGAGACCGTCCAGGGAGAGGGCGGAATTTTCCCGGCGGATCCGGGATTTTTGAAAGGGATAAAGAAGATCTGCGAAGAAAGAGATATCCTTCTGATTCTGGATGAAATTCAGTGCGGCATGGGGAGGACCGGAAGCTGGTTCGCCTGGCAGCAGTACGGGGTGGAGCCCGATATTATGACCTGCGCCAAGGCCCTGGGCTGCGGCGTCCCGGTAGGGGCTTTCGTGTTAAACGAGAAAACAGCCGGGGCTTCCCTGGCACCGGGAGACCACGGCACCACTTATGGAGGAAATCCTTTGGCCTGCGCAGCTGTCCTGGCTGTGTTTGATCTTTTTGAGCAGCGGGGAATCCTCTCTCATGTGAGAGAAACAGCCCCCTATCTGGAGCAGAAGCTGGATGAGCTTGTGAAAAAATACGATTTCCTGAAAGAGCGCCGGGGAATGGGGCTGATGCAGGGACTTCAGGTGGAAGAGCGGCCTGTGGGCGAGATTCTTCAGAATGCGCTGAAAAACGGACTCATTGTATTAAGCGCCGGAGAAAATGTGCTTCGCTTCGTACCGCCGCTTATCATTACAAAAGATCATATAGATGAGATGATACGACGGCTGGAATCGTCCTTCTAGGCTCCTGCATAATTTCAGAAAAACTGCGCATTCTTAAAGAAAAAGGAAACTTAGGGCGGCCGTATGGCAGCGCTTTAAGAATTCGTGCGGGAGAGGTGCTGTTTATGCTGGGAATTTTAATTGCTTTATTGTCGGGAACTCTGATGAGTGTACAGGGAGTCTTTAATACAGAGGTAACAAAGCAGACGAGCCTTTGGGTGTCGTCTGCTTTTGTGCAGTTTACGGCGCTGCTGGTCTGTCTGGCCGCCTGGGCTGTGACAGACCGGACAAGCTTTGCCGGGCTGTTCAGCGTGGATCCCAAGTACATGCTGCTTTCCGGTGTGTTGGGAGCGGTGATTACCATTACTGTGGTAAAGAGTATGGGTGCTCTGGGGCCTGCCAGAGCGGCTATGCTGATTGTGATCGCGCAGCTGATCGTGGCTTATCTGATCGAGCTGTTCGGAATGTTCGGCGTGGAAAAGCAGCCTCTGGAGTGGAGAAGGGTGCTTGGAATGGCAGTCTCTATCGCAGGGATCGTGATCTTTAAAATGTAAAAAATGGGTTGCAAGTTCCCTCGTTTCTCGTTAAAATAGAAGAATGCACAGGGGATAAGGGCATTCGTCCGCAGGTGCGGGATAAATATGAAGAAAATGAGAGGGCTGGCAGTGCCGGCATTGTTTGCTGCAGCTTTTTTAGCAGGATGCGGGAAAGAGCCGGTTTATGAGATTTCGGCGGGAGAAGAGAGTGCTTCTTCCAGGCAGGAGACAGAGGGCTCTTTGCGGGAGTCGGAAGAAGCTTATGAGTCCCAGGCGCCGGAGCAGCTTTACGTCTATGTGTGCGGCGCGGTGAATTCCCCTGGCGTTTACCGGTTTGCACCGGAAACGAGGGTCTACGAGGCAGTCGACCAGGCAGGAGGATTTGCCCCGGACGCTGACCAGGAGTGGCTGAATCAGGCAGAGCTGGTCACAGACGGGCAGAAGCTCTACATTTATACAGAAGCGGAAACGAGACAGATGGAGGAAGCCGGTCAGACAGCCTGGTTGACAGAAGCACCAGGCGGCGGGGAAGAGACGGAACAGGAAAAGGTGAACTTAAATACCGCGGATCGGGAGCTTCTGATGACGCTTCCGGGAATCGGCGAAGCCAAGGCGGACGCCATTGTGCAGTACCGGACAGAGAACGGGCCGTTTTCGGCTGTTGAAGATATATTGCAGGTTTCAGGAATAAAGGATGCCGTATTTTCAAAAATAAAGGACCAGATTACGGTATAAAGGAGTAGAGATATGGGAAAAAAGGTATTAGTTGTCGATGATGAGAAGTTAATCGTTAAGGGGATCCGTTTCAGCCTTGAGCAGGATGACATGGAGGTGGACTGCGCCTACGACGGCGAAGAGGCTGTGCGCATGGCGAAGGAAAAGAACTATGATATTATTCTCCTTGATCTGATGCTTCCGAAGCTGGATGGTCTTGAGGTATGCCAGCAGATCCGGGAATTCTCGGATGTGCCTATTGTCATGCTCACAGCCAAGGGGGACGATATGGATAAGATTCTTGGACTGGAGTACGGAGCGGACGATTATATTACCAAGCCTTTTAACATCCTTGAGGTGAAGGCAAGGCTGAAGGCCATCATCCGGCGTACCTCCCAGAAGCAGCCGGCGGAACGGAAGGGACGGATCGTGGAAGTAGGAGATCTGGTTCTGGACTGCGAGGGCCGGAGAGTTAAGGTGGCAGGAAAGGAAGTGAACCTGACTGCCAAAGAGTTTGATGTGCTGGAGCTTTTGGTATTTAACCCGAACAAAGTATACAGCAGAGAAAATCTGCTGAATATTGTATGGGGCTATGAGTATCCGGGAGATGTGCGCACCGTAGATGTGCACATCCGAAGGCTTCGTGAGAAGATTGAGGCAAATCCAAGCGAACCGAAGTACGTACATACGAAGTGGGGAGTGGGTTATTATTTCCAGCATTAAGGTAAAAGCAGTAAAATATATCAAGAGCCTGCAGGCACGTATTTTTGTTATTTTTATACTGGTTGGAATGATCCCCATTTTTCTCATGAAGTATGTAATTCTGGAGAATTATGAGGATCTGGCTGTAGATCAGAAGGGGGTCATGCTGGAAAGCCAGTGCCAGCAGATCATTGAACAGATCAGCGAGACCTCCTACGTACACGGGGAGCCATCCAGCATGATTGACACGGAGATTGCTCAGCTTGCCGCTATTTACGGGGGACGGATCATTATTGTAAACAGTAATTTCCGGATTATTCTGGATACCTTCGGGATTGACGAGGATAAGGTGATTATCTCGGAGGAGGTGCTTCAGAGCTTCTTAGGAAGCGATTCCGTAAATTATAACCGGGAATATCAGTTTCTGGAGATGACCATTCCGATTCCGAACCGGGAGACTAATGAAACAGAAGGGGTTGTCATTATCAGCGTGCCTACTGTGGATGTTGACAGCGGTAAGGCGTCTCTTAGCAACACGGTTCTGATTCTGCAGATTGTCATGTCTGTGCTGATCTGCCTGCTGGCCTTCTATGTGGCGCGCATGCTGACAAAGCCTTTTGGGAAGATTACAAAGTCCCTGGAGGAGGTTCAGGGGGGCGTCATTGAGCAGGAGATCTCTATACCGGATTACACGGAGACCCAGCTTCTGGCCGAGGCATACAACCGGATGCTGAAGCGGATGAAGATCCAGGAGGATTCCAGACAGGAATTTGTCTCTAACGTGTCCCATGAGCTGAAGACGCCCATCACTTCCATGAAGGTGCTGGCGGATTCCCTTCTGGCCCAGGAGGAGGTTCCGGTAGAGCTGTACAAAGAGTTCATGAGCGATATCGCGGAGGAGATAGACCGGGAAAACAAGATTATCTCCGATCTTCTTTCACTGGTTAAGATGGACAAAAAATCTTCCGATATCAATATTCAGGAGACAAATATCAATCAGCTGATTGAATTGATTCTAAAAAGGCTCAGGCCCATTGCCGCCAGGCACAACATTGAGCTTGTGCTGGAGAGCTTTAAGCCCATTCTGGCCGAGGTGGATGAGACGAAGCTGACATTGGCTTTGTCGAATCTGGTGGAGAACGGCATTAAATACAATCAGGAAGACGGCTGGGTGCATGTGTCTTTGAATGTGGACAGCAAATATTTCTATGTGAAGGTGGAGGATTCCGGAATCGGGATTCCGGAGGAGGCCCAGGAACATATTTTTGAGCGGTTTTACCGGGTGGACAAATCTCATTCCAGAGAAATAGGCGGGACCGGGCTGGGCCTTGCGATTACCCGGAGCGCCGTTCTGATGCATCACGGAGCCATTAAGGTATACAGCAAGGAGGGAGAGGGAACCACTTTTACGGTTCGGATCCCGCTGAAGTACGTACCGTAATGAAAGGGAGGCATTTTTTGAAAAAGGGACGGAGCCTTTTTCTGATTCTTGCTTTCTGTATTCTGGCGCTGGCCGGATGCAGCCGGCAGGAAGAAGAAAATGAGGATGAATATACCATTTATTATGTCAATACGGAGGAAACCAAGCTGGTGGAGAGCCCTTACGTGCCTGTCTCAGAGACCTTTGACGGAATTATGGAGGAGCTTCAGCAGCAGCTTCAGGAACCGCCGGCCGGGGTGTCCAGCGCTCTGAACGGGGATGTGGAGATTCAGGGATATCAGAGAGGCATCGACGCCCTCCGGGTTGACTTTTCAGAGGAGTATTATGATCTGACCAATACTGAAGAGGTTCTCCTGCGGGCGGCGGCGGTGAAGACTTTCGTTCAGGTGCCGGGAGTTATAAAAGTAATGATTACCGTAGAGGGTGAGCAGCTTGTGGATCTGGACGGTCAGCCGGTGCCGGCTATGGATGGAGATACCTTTATCGATACGAAAGAGGGCGGCATTAATTCCTATCAGGACGCGTCGCTTTCCCTGTATTTTGCCCAGGAAGATGGGCAGGAGCTTAAGCGGGAGATGCGGAGCATCCATTATTCCAGTAATATGATTTTAAGCAGAGTCGTGGTGGAGCAGCTGATTGCTGGACCGGAGGAGAGAGGTCTGGCAAGGGTTCTTACGGAAGACACTGTGATTGAAAATATTCATATTCAGGATGGAGTCTGTACGGTGTATTTTTCAGAGGCCGCCAACCAGACCCCTGCGGAAAGCCAGGTATCCCCGGAGACAGCTTTGTATGCCATTGTCAATTCCATCTGTGATACCTGCAATGATATTCTGGGAATCCGTATTGTAATTGACAATGGGGCCGTGAATACTTTCCGGGATGAAATCGACCTGGATCAGACCTTCAATATGAACCGGGCGATCATCCAGGGTTCCGGCAGTTCGGAAATGGAGGCGGAGTCCGCGGGAGAAACCATACAGAATTCAGAAGAGGAGACTCAGGAAACGGTCGGAAATACTCAGGGGATTCAGGAGATTGAGACTCTGGAAACTGCCGGAAATACTCAAGGGATTCAGGAAACCGAGGTCCAGGAGACCGCTGGAAACATCCAGGGAGTTCAGGAGACTGAGCCCCAGGAGATCAACGGAAATATCCAGGAAGTTCAGGAGACGGGAGCCCCGAGCTGAGAGGAGGATGTGGGAGTATGATGAAACGTCCCCTTGTATGGGCGGGCGTATGTCTGCTCCTGATTTTGGCATTGAGGATGGGAGCGGAGAAGGCGGGACTGATTCGTCCGCCTTCCCCGTCCTGGAAAAATCTTCTGCCAGAGGAAGGGCAGAGTATAATCGTTCAGGGCACAGCGGCCCGGTGCATTTCGGCATCGGAAGGGATGCGCCTTTCTTTAAAAGATTTTCTTATTCAGTCTGCAGACACTTCAAAGAATCTTTTCTATTCAGAATATCAGATTTTCCTTTATACAGATGAAACAAATATTGAGCCGGGAGACCAGGTAAAGGCGCGGGGAGAAATCGCCTTTTTTGATCCTGCTTCCAATCCGGGACAGTTTGACGGGGAAGCATATTATACAGGGCAGAATTATCTGTTTACACTGAAGGAACCGGTGATTCTAAAGACAGAGAAAGGAACGCCCTCCCTGGAACGGGCGCTGCACCGGCTCCGCAGAAAATTTATGGACTCCTACCGCGCGATTTTTTCTCCTGAGGATGCCTCTGTTCTGGCGACTATGAGCCTGGGGGAAACGGGACAGACCGTGAGGGAACGGAAGCTTTTGTATCAGGAGGGCGGCATTGCCCATATTCTGGCTATTTCAGGACTGCATATTTCTCTGCTGGGGATGGGGCTTTACCGGATTTTACGTCGTCTCTTTGTGCCGGTACCGGCTTCCGCGGTTCTTTCCGGGACGGTTATGGGAGCGTATCTCCTTATGACGGGAGTGAGCGTCTCTGCGGCGCGGGCCGTGGTGATGTTCTGGCTGTGGCTGGGAGCGAAGATGACAGGCCGGGCCTACGACAGGGTGAACGGAATTTTTTTTGCCGCATTGGTGCTGCTGACGGCAGAGCCGGGCTATATAACTCAGGCGGGTTTCATCCTGTCCTTTCTGGCTGTCTTTGCGCTGGCAGTTTTTGTACCTGCGGTACAAAGGGCCTGCGGCTTTTCCTCAGGATGGGCCAATGCCCTTCTTTCAGGGGCCGCTCTTCAGGCGGGCACTCTTCCTGCCATCCTTTTTTTCTTTAAACAGGCGCCTGTGTGGAGCTTTTTGATCAATCTGGCCGTTGTGCCTCTGATGCCTGCCGTGATGGGAACCGGGCTGCTGGGAGGAGCGGCGGGAATTTTCAGCGTCCGGGCGGGAACCTTCCTGGGGGCGCCCTGCGGATATCTGCTGGAGCTTTTTGATCTTCTCTGCGTTCTGGAGAAACGGATGCCGGGTGGTATTTTTATAGCCGGGCAGCCCTCCTGGGGAAAAATCCTGGCATATTATACAACGCTTGGAATCCTGACGCTGTTCTTTCAAAGAGGATTCCCAAGGAAAAAGGCATGCCTGGCAGGGAGGAGCAAAAAGAGAGAAAAAGAATCCGCAAGAAAAACAGCGGCCAGGGCAATCTGGGCCGCCTGGTTCGCGGGAATGCTGCTTCTGCTGCCGGTCCGGCCTCCGGGGGAGCTGGAAATTTACGTCCTGGATGTGGGCCAGGGAGACTCCATACTGATCCGGACTCCTTCCGGGGTGACGGCCCTGATTGACGGAGGAAGCAGTTCAGTTTCCCAGGTCTGGCAGTACAGAGTGAAAGAGACCCTGAAGTATTTTGGAATCCGCAGGCTGGATTACGTGTTCTTAAGCCACGGGGATTCGGATCATGTCAGCGGCATTTTGGAGTTCCTGGAAGGATATGAAAGGGGAATCGGCGGTAAAAATACGAAAGGAATTACTCTCGGGCGTCTGATTCACGGCCCGGAAACCGGGGAGGATTATCGTATTCTAGATGAGCTGGCAGGCAAAAACCGGATTCCGGTAACTGTTATGGAGGAGGGAGGCCGGATTTCTTATGGAGAGGGAGAGCGGGCCTGGGAGATTCAGTGCCTGGCGCCGGACGGGGAAAATCTCCTGGGAGACAAGAATCAGGATTCTCTTGTTCTTCTCTTAAAATACGGAGAATTTCAGATGCTGTTTACAGGGGATATGCAGACAGAGGGAGAGGCAAGACTCCTGCGGGCAGGAGCCGACATTCGGGCGGATGTCCTGAAGGTAGGACACCACGGAGCGGCCAACGCTTCCTCATCAGATTTCCTTAAGAAAATCCGTCCCCGGATCGCAGTGATTTCCTGCGCGGAAAAGAACTGGTACGGCCACCCTTCCCCGGAAACTCTGGAACGCCTTTCCGGAGCGGACAGCCGGATTTACTGCACGGCCTGGGAGGGAGCGGTGAAAATTGCCACAGACGGGAAGGGCTGCCGAGTGGAGACATATTTGGAGAAATAAAGAAAATAATGATAAAATTATAAAAAAATTGAAAAAAGATGGAAAATTCATGCAGGTTTAGAATATAATAATAGAAGGGAACATGGGGAGGGATGATAGTGACGATACGAGAAAAAACGGAAGAACAGGAACTGAAATACTTCAGCCCTTATGCCGCTTTCAGCAGATATTCCAAGGGGCGGGACCGTCAGGAAGAGCCCTGTGACATACGGACGGAATATCAGAGGGACAGGGACCGGATCCTTCACAGCAAGTCCTTTCGCCGGCTGAAGCAGAAAACACAGGTGTTCCTCATCCCAGAGGGAGATCACTACAGAACGAGGCTGACGCATACGCTGGAGGTGTCGCAGCTGGCCAGAACCATTGCCAAGGCTCTGCGCCTGAATGAGGATCTGGCGGATGCCATTGCTCTGGGACATGATCTGGGACATACTCCCTTCGGCCATGCCGGCGAGAGAGCTTTGGATGAGGTATGCCCCTACGGCTTTGCTCATTATAAACAGAGCGTGCGGGTGGTGGAGCTTCTGGAGAAAAAGGGACAGGGATTGAATCTGACCTGGGAAGTGCGGGACGGCATCCTGAATCACAGGACGGCAGGCAGTCCTCATACACTGGAAGGGCAGATTGTGCGGTACTGTGATAAAATTGCCTATATCAATCACGACATTGACGACGCGGAGCGGGCTGGAATCCTCAGGGAAGAGGATATTCCGGAGGAATCCAGACGCATGATCGGAGATACCACCAGGAAGCGTCTGAATACGCTGATCCATGATGTAGTGAAGCACAGCGAGGGAAAAGAACGGATTACCATGTCCCAGGAGATGGAGACCGCTATGAGACGGCTGCGGGCTTTTATGTTTGAAAATGTTTACCGGAATAAGGTGGCCAAGAGGGAAGAAGAAAAGGCCATCCGGATGATTCAGGATCTTTACAGATTCTACAATGAGCATCCGCAGACCATGCCTTTAGAATACCAGGATTTAATGCTGGAAAAGAATGAGGCCAGGGAGCGGGTGGTCTGCGACTACATAGCCGGGATGACGGATTCTTATTCGATCAAGAAATACACAGATCTTTTTGTGCCGAAGTCCTGGCAGATCTGAGAAACGGGGCAGCGGTCCGGGAATACGGACCGGCGCGAAACAGGAGGATGACAGGAGATGTATTATCCAGACGAAATAATAGAAGAAGTACGCACAAGGAATGACATTGTGGATCTGATCTCCGGATATGTGAAGCTTCAGAGAAGAGGCAGCTCTTACTTTGGCCTCTGTCCTTTTCACAATGAGAAATCCCCTTCCTTTTCCGTAAGTCCCGGAAAACAGATGTATTACTGCTTCGGTTGCGGAGCGGGTGGAAATGTGTTTACCTTTCTTATGGAATATGAAAACTACTCTTTCCCGGAAGCGGTTAAGGCTCTGGCAGACCGGGCGGGAGTCGCGCTTCCGGAGATGGAATATTCCCAGGAGGCCAGGAGAGCCAGAGATGAGAAAAACGCGGTGCTGGAAGTGAACCGGGAAGCGGCTAAATATTACTACTATCTGCTGCGGACGCCGGAGGGGGCTCCCGGAATGGAATATCTGAAAAAAAGAGGACTCACCGCGGAGACGATGCAGAGATTCGGCCTGGGATACGCCGGGCGCTACAGCGACGGCTTGTACCGTTACCTGAAGAAAAAGGGGATTTCGGACGAGCTTCTGAAAAAGTCCGGGCTGATGCAGGTAAATGAAAAACAGGGAATGTACGATAAATTCTGGAATCGGGTCATGTTTCCGATTATGGATATCAATGGAAAGGTAGTGGGATTCGGAGGACGGGTTATGGGGGATGGAAAGCCTAAATATCTGAACTCCCCGGAGACCGTCATCTTTGACAAGAGCCGGAATCTGTACGGACTGAATTTTGCCAGGAGTTCACGGAAAAAACAGCTTCTGGTATGCGAGGGATACATGGATGTGATTTCTCTGCACCAGGCCGGGTTTACCAATGCGGTGGCCTCTCTCGGAACGGCTCTCACCAGCCAGCATGCTTCTCTGCTGAAGCGGTATACCGATGAGGCGGTGCTGACGTATGACAGCGACGAAGCGGGAATCCGGGCGGCCCTCCGGGCAGTTCCTCTGCTGAAGCAGGCTGGCGTAACGGCCAGGGTCCTGCATATGGCTCCCTATAAAGATCCGGATGAGTTTATCAAAGCTCTGGGAGCGGAAGCCTTTCAGGAGAGAATCGATCAGGCGGAAAACAGTTTCATGTTTGAAGTATCTGTGCTGGAAAAAAGCTTTGATATGGGAGATCCGGAAGAAAAGACAAAATTTTTCCAGGCAGTGGCCCGCAGAATCTCAGAGTTTGAACTTGAACTTGAGAGAGAAAATTATATAGAAGCCATTGCCGGAAAGTACCAGATTTCCTTCCAGGGACTGCGGAAGATGGTTATGAACTGGTTGATGCAGGGGGTGCCAAGAAGAAAGGAGCCGGTGAAGCCGGGAAACCGCAGAGAAAAAGAAGACGGAATCCGGAAATCTCAGCGGCTGATCCTGACCTGGCTGGCCGAGCATCCGGGAATTTATCCGGCAGTCAGCCAGTACATCCGTCCGGAGGATTTCTCAGATGAGCTGTATCAGAAAGCGGCGGAGCTGCTGTTTGAGCAGCTGGAGAAGGGAGAAGTAAATCCGGCGCGGATTCTGAACGCCTTTGACAATCCGGAGGAGCAAAGACAGGCCGCGGCTCTTTTCAATACAGATATTTCCGTAGAAACACCCCAGGAGTGGAACAAGGCAGTGCGGGAGACGCTGGCTAAGATTATGGACTACAGCATTAAGAAAAAAACGGCGCAGATGGATCCTGCAGATCTGCAGGGGCTTCAAAAGCTCATCGATGCTAAAAGAAGGCTTCAGGATCTGGGACATCTGCATATTTCCCTCTAACAGGGACACACTACAAATATTACAGTTCAGCCACACAGGCCAGAAAGGATGGTAACGGATGGACGAGAGAACAGTTGAATTTGAAAAGAAACTGAAAGAACTGGTAAAGGTGGCCGGCCGGAAAAAGAATGTTTTAGAGTATAATGAGATTTATGATTACTTCAAAGATATGAATTTGACTGCGGAGCAGTACGATCTGATTCTGGAATATCTGGAAAAAGCAGGCGTAGATGTGCTTCAGACGGCGGAGGAGGAAGAACCGCTGCTGCTTCCTGAGGAGGAAGAAGGCGAGGAAGAGGAGCTGGATCTGACCGTACCGGAGGGAGTCAGCACAGATGACCCGGTGCGGATGTATTTAAAGGAGATCGGGCAGATTCCTCTGCTTACCGCCGAGGAGGAGCTGGAGCTGGCAAAGCGCATGAGCGAGGGAGATGAAAATGCCAAGGAAAAGCTGGCGGAGGCGAATCTGAGACTGGTGGTCAGTATCGCCAAGCGGTACGCGGGCCGGGGAATGCAGCTTCTTGATCTGATCCAGGAAGGAAACCTTGGACTGATTAAGGCGGTGGATAAATTCGACTATCAGAAAGGCTACAAATTCAGTACCTACGCCACCTGGTGGATCCGCCAGGCCATCACGAGGGCTATCGCGGACCAGGCAAGAACCATACGGATCCCGGTGCATATGGTGGAAACCATGAACCGGGTTATACGCACTTCCAGGCAGCTTCTTCAGGACCTGGGACGGGAGCCGAAGCCGGAAGAGATTGCCCAGAAGCTGAGTATGCCGGTAGAGAAGGTGCGGGAGATTCTGAAGATTTCCCAGGAACCGGTATCTTTGGAAACACCGGTGGGTGAAGAAGATGACAGTCACCTGGGTGATTTTATAAAAGACGATCATGTGCCGGTGCCGGTGGACGCGGCCACCTTTAAGATCCTGCAGGAGCAGCTGGTGGAGGTTCTGTCTACTCTGACAGACCGGGAACAGAAGGTACTCCGCCTCCGGTTCGGACTGGATGACGGACGTGCCAGGACGCTGGAAGAAGTGGGAAAAGAATTTAATGTAACAAGAGAGAGAATCCGGCAGATTGAGGCTAAGGCTCTGCGGAAGCTGAGGCATCCCAGCCGAAGCCGGAAACTGAAGGATTATCTGGATTAGGAGGAAGTTATCATATGCAGATATCGGAGAGACTGAGGGCAGTGTCTGACATGGTGGCTTCCGGATCCTGTCTGGCGGACGTGGGAACAGACCACGGTTACATACCTATTTACCTTGTATCAGAGGGAAGAATTCCAAAAGCCATTGCCATGGATATCAACCTGGGGCCATTAAGCAGAGCACGGGAGAATATTGAGACCGGCGGCCTGTCCGGGAAAATCGAAACGCGGCTTTCTAACGGGCTGGATGCCCTGGCGCCAGGGGAAGCAGATACCATAATAATCGCGGGAATGGGAGGCCCCCTGGCGGTGGAGATTCTGAAAAGGGGAAGAGAAGCGCTGAAGTCCTGCCGGTCTCTAATCCTACAGCCCCAGTCGGAGATCTGGAATGTCCGCAGATATTTGGATGAAAATGAATGGAGAATTCAGGAAGAGAATATGATTCTGGAGGAGGGGAAATTTTATCCCATGCTCCGGGCAGGACGGGAAGGTTCGGAAAAACTGGATCAGGTGCAGCTTTTTTACGGTCCCAGGCTTTTGGAGAGGCGTCATCCTGTTTTGCTCTCTTACCTGAAAAAAGAGCGGGAAAAATTAAAAGAGGTCAGGGAAAAACTTGCCCGGAGCGAAAGCAGCAGGGCAGAAGACAGGGAAAGAGAGATACGAAAGCTGCAGAACATAAACGGGAGAGCCCTGGAACTGTTCCAGGAGGCGTGAGCTGAAGCAAAAATTGGCAGGGAAAGGAGAAGGATCATGGACCAGAAACGGAGGCTTCTGATTAATGGAGAGAAGAAAGAATATCCTTCCGGCACCGTTTACCGCAGGATTGCGGAGGAATATCAAAAAGAATATCCGCATCCTATCGTGCTGGTTTCCGCGGACGGAAGGCTTAGGGAACTGCATCATACGGCGGAAGAGGGGGCTGCGGTAGAGTTTGTGACGCTCAGCGATAAGGCCGGATTTGAGGCGTACAGAAGGAGTATGACGCTGCTGCTTCTGAAGGCCATCTACCATGTGGCAGGAGACAATTCAAGAATTGAGCGCGTGGGGATTCATTTCGCGGTGGGGGACGCGTTTTACTGTACAATGCAGGGGGAGGTTCCTCTGAATCAGATTTTTCTGGATCAGGTAAAGGCCTATATGAAAGAGATGGCGGAGAAGGCTCTTCCCATAGAGAAATATGCTGTGGCTACGTACGAGGCCATAAAGAAATTCAGGGAATACAGAATGTACGATAAGGAACAGCTTTTCTATTACAGGAGATCCTCCAGGGTGAATCTGTACAATCTGGACCGGTTTGAGGATTATTTTTACGGTTATATGGTTCCGGATACCTCTTATCTGAAGGTGTTTGACCTGCAGCTTTTTCAGGACGGCTTTGTACTGCTGCTTCCGGAACAGCAGGATCCCGAGCATCTGGTTCCTTTTAAGCCGGATCTGAAGATCTTCCATGTGCAGAAGCATTCCATGGAGTGGGGAAAGAAGCTGGGAATTCCAACCGTAGGAGCGCTGAATCACTACATCGTACACCATAATGCCAAGGAGCTGATTATGATTCAGGAAGCGTATCATGAGAAGCAGATCGCGGAGATGGCAGAGCAGATCGCGGAGAATCCGGAGAAGAAGATTATTCTGATCGCAGGGCCTTCCTCATCGGGAAAGACCACCTTTTCCCACAGGCTCAGCACGCAGCTTTCGGTTTACGGTCTTAAACCGTACGCGATCGCGGCGGATGACTACTTTGTAAACCGGGAGAATACGCCTCTGGACCATGAGGGAAAACCGGATTTTGAATGTCTGGAGGCCATTGACGCCAAGCAGCTGAACCAGGATATGCTGGCCCTGCTTGGGGGAGAGACAGTGGAGATTCCCACTTTTAATTTTAAGACGGGGAAAAGAGAATACAAAGGCAACTATAAAACCATGGGACGGGAAGACATTCTGATCATTGAGGGGATTCACTGTCTCAATGACAGGTTGACCTGGAGACTTCCCAGAGAGAGTAAATGCAAGATTTATATCAGCGCCCTGACGCAGCTGAACATTGATGAACATAACCGGATCCCCACCACAGACGGCAGGCTTCTGCGAAGAATGGTAAGGGACGCCAGGACGAGAGGATCGGACGCCAGAAAAACGCTTCAGATGTGGAGCTCTGTGCGCAGGGGAGAAGAGAATCATATCTTTCCCTTCCAGGAGGAAGCGGATATGATGTTTAACTCGGCTTTGATTTATGAACTGGCAGTTCTGAAGATGTACGCGGAGCCTCTTCTGTTTTCTATCAGACAGGATGAGCCGGAGTATCAGGAGGCAAAGCGTCTTCTGAAATTTCTCGATTATTTTCTTCCAATTCCCAGCGATGATATTCCTAATAATTCTCTGATACGGGAATTTATCGGCGGGGGCTGCTTTGGAATCTGAGAATATCGGCGAATCAGGAAAGTCCGCTGCGGCATACTAGGTGGAACGATAAGCAAAGGAAAAAGGATGAAAAGACTACAGCGAACAGGAAAGATGATTTTCTTTAATATAAAAATCTTGGCGGGCTTTCAGGCTGTCTTTAAGCTGCTGCTGTTTTTTCTCCTGTATCCTCTTTCACTGCGCCTGTTTTCATTTACCATGCGGGTGACAGGATTTCCCTATCTGACGAAGGAAAATATATTTTCTTTTGTCGGACATCCTGTCACGCTTCTTTTTTTCCTCTTTATGCTTTTTCTGTTTACGGCGTGTTCGATCTATGAGGGGGCAGTGATGATTACCGTTCTGGAACTGTCCAGGCAGAAGAAAAAAGCGCGTTTCTTTGCCACAGCGCTTTTTGCGCTGGAGCAGTGGAAGCGTCTTTGGTGCCGGCCGAATCGGCCGCTTTTTTTGCTGCTTTTGTTTCAGACTCCTCTTTTTGGAGTTGGAATGTCGGCAAGCCTTTTTGCCACGGTCAGCGTACCGGAATACATTGTCCGGTATTTTCTGGAGAATCCGGTGTTTTTGGGAACTGTGGGAGTCTGCATTTTTCTGTCAGTTCTGCTTTTGCCTTCAAGGATTTATTCTTTTCATTTTTTTATAATCGAGGGACTTTCCTCAGAGGAAGCGCAGAAAAAGAGCAGAAAGTTAAGCAGGCGCCACCGGGGAACGGATGCCGGGCTTCTGATACTGGCTCAGATTGCCCTGGTGTTTTTTTATTTTATCTTTATTTTTGCCGGTATTTTTCTGCTCCTGGCCTTTCTCTGGCTTTTAAAAGAAATTTTCCGTACAGAAGTTCTCTCAGCAACGGCTGTCTGGACTTTTCTCTCTGTGATCTGGGCGGTATTTACTTCTTTCAGTACACCGGTTTCCTGCTTTGTTCTCAGTCTTTTATTTTATTCCCGCCAGCAGCGAGCCAAGGAGCCGCAGACCAGACTGTCAGCTCCTGCCGCAGGCGGCAATTCACCATGCGCTTGCGTGGATAATATTCGGCCAGCGCTCCCAGAGGGGCTGTGTGCCGGCAACGCATGCTTAGCGCCTGCTGATGCGGAGCAATACCCTTCTGCATGGCAGCACGGAAAGTTTGATGCCCAGGCAGCTTTTACGGCAGCGGCGCTTCTGCTTTCAGGCGTTTTTTTTCTCCACAGTCTTCAGCAGGACGCCTATAATCTCAATGTAGAAGAGATCAGGACCCTGGAGGTTACGGCCCACAGAGGAGCCTCTGCGGATTATCCGGAAAATACCATGAGCGCTTTTGAGGGAGCGGCTGAGCTGGAAGCCGACTGGATCGAACTGGATGTCCAGCAGACCAGGGACGGAGAAATTATCGTACTTCACGATACGAACTTGAAGAGAACCACGGGGGTAAATAAAAGTACCTGGGAGCTTACTCTGGATGAAATTCTCCAGCTGGATGCCGGCAGCTTTTTTGACGAATCCTTCGCAGGCGAGAGAATTCCCCTTCTGTCGCAGGTGATTGAGTTTGCCAAGGACAGGGAGATTCGACTGAATATCGAGCTGAAGCCAACCGGACATGAGACGGATTTTGAGAAAACAGTGGTGGATCTGATCGTATCCCAGGGATTTGAAGGTCAGTGTGTAGTTACCTCACAGATGTACGGGGTGCTGGAGCGGGTGAAGGAATATAATCCGGATATCACCACGGTTTATGTTATGAGTCTGGCATACGGAAGCATCACGGCTCTTTCGGCAGCAGATCATTTCAGCGTGAACGCCCGCAGCGTAACCAAAACTCTGGTAGACCGGGTCCATGAAAAGGGGAAGCAGCTGTATGTATGGACCGTGAATACGGAAAAAATGATTGCCAGGATGATAGAGCTGAATGTGGACAATATTATTACGGACCGGATTTCTCTGGCAAAGGAGACGATTTACGCTGAAAAGACCAGTGGGCTGATCCAGGATTACACAGATACAATTTTCGCGATTTTTTCCGGATAAAACAGCTTAAAGGAAGAGCTTTACAGAAAATCTTCCTTATGATACAATGCAAGAGCAGTATGAGACAGCCGCATCCGGCTGCGCGGCAGGCGTGGCTGTGTGCGGTTTTGTACAGATCTGACAGACTCTTTTCGGAAGGAGAATGTAAATTTGGGGCGCGGCCCCTTTATTTCCGGAAGAGTATGGTAAGTAGGATAAATGGTCGCGGCTGGCCAGACGAAAGAGGCCAGGTGAGGAAAGTCCGGGCTTCACAGGGCAGGATGCCGGATAACGTCCGGTGGAGGCGACTCTAAGGAAAGTGCAACAGAAATGAACCGCCAGCTAAGGCTGGTAAGGGTGGAAGGGCAGTGTAAGAGACTACCGCCTCCCCGGTAACGGGGAGGGCACATGTAAACCCCATCCGAAGCAAGACCGCAAGGAAGCGTATGGCGGCCCGTCAGCTTCAGGTAGGTCGCTGGAATCTGCCGGCAACGGCAGATCTGGATAGATGACCATTCACGACATAACCCGGCTTATCGTCCTGCTTACCATTTCAGATCTGATTCCGTCCGGTTAAGAAAGTCTTAAGAAAACTAGCGGGAAAGCCTTATTTGTTTTCGCAAAGGGGCTATGCTATAATTTCTGTAAGATAAAAACTCCCTGCTGTGTGCAGCTGACTGCAGCGGCGGAAAGTCCGGAATGGCGGCAACCTTCGCATCGCCTGCTGCGTCGCGAAGATGCCTGGCAGGGCATACTGTGTGGGATACATGAAAGGAAGGGGTACTATGAAAAAGAGGCAGAAGAAAATTTTTGGAATCCTGCTGTCCTGTCTCCTGGCAGTTTCACCTGTGATGCAGGCAGGGGCGGCTACGGAGTACGATGCGGCAAATGGAGTCAACGCCCAGCTTTTATTTCCTGGGGACAGCCTTACAGGAGCTGGCGGGGCGATTGTGAGAGGGGAAGAAACTCTGTCTGAGGGAGGCAGTTGGACCAATGACGACAAAGGAATCGTCTATGCGGCAACGTCCAATCCGGACAACGGCACCATAGAACTGGAGACAGTAGGCTACATGCTTGATGTGGAGAACGGAACATCCAGCACGGACGCCCAGATCAGCGGCAACCATTATACCTTCGGGGAGTGGGAGAAGCCGGAGGTTTCTACAGACAGAGCTTACTATCCGGAGGGAACTACTGTAAAGATTACGGCGGCGGAAGCGCCTGAGGGAATGGAGTTTTCCGGCTGGAAGACGGAGGATTCTGTAGACCTGGCGGACGCTTCGTCGGCGGAGACCACGTTTACTATGCCGGACAGGGGAGTGACTCTTACGGCAGAGTATCGGGAGATACAGCAGGAAACTCAGGGAACGACGGAGGCGGTTCAGAATTCCACGGAGACTTCTGCTCCGGAGACTGCGGAAACTTCAGGGGAAACAGCCGAAACCTCTGTTCCGGAATCCACTTCCGCCGGAGACGATAGTACCGTAGTGATCGGCGGAACCGAAGGAAGCACAGATATTGTGATCGGCGGAGAGGAAGATCATTCCCAGAGCGAGACAGCTCAGACGTCGGGTTCCTATACCCTCACGGTGGAGAATGGTACAGGAAGCGGCAGCTATACGGCAGGCTCTGTAGTGACTGTAGAAGCACAGGATCCTACAGGCGCTGACAGTATTTTTGCGGGCTGGTTCATCTCCAGCATGAATGCTGGCGGCCTTACGGATGAGAGCGGGCAGAGTGTGGATTTAAGCCAGGCCTCTCTTACTTTCGTAATGCCGGAGGCAGATGTGACCCTGACCGCACAGTTTTCCGCACCGGAGACACAGGTTCAGAGCGAGGAGAGCGAGACGGCATCTGAGAGCGAAACACAGGTTCAGAGTGAGACAGCATCTGAGAGCGAAACACAGGTTCAGAGCGAGACAGTAACGGAGAGCGAAACACAGGTTCAGAGCGAGACGGCATCCGAGAGCGAAACGCAGGCTCAGAGTGAGACAGTATCCGAGAGCGAGACGCAGGCTCAGAGTGAGACAGCATCCGAGAGCGAAACACAAGTTCAGAGTGAGACAGTCCCTGAATCAGGAAGCCAGAGCGAGAGCAGCACCGAGCCGATTGTAGAAATTCAGTCCGAGACTACACAGGCTGAGACAGCAGCGGTTCAGGAGAGCGAGACAACGCCTGCGACAGAGCAGTCGGAAACACCGGAGACGTATCAGGTAACCGTAGAGGATGGTTCCGGAAGCGGCACGGCTGAAGCGGGAACCACTGTGAATATTGAGGCGGACCAGAAGGAAGGCTACACCTTCCAGGCGTGGAGCGTGACAGAAGGCAACGTAGGTCTTGTGGATCCCAGCGAGGAAGTGACCAGCTTCGTGATGCCGGCAAGCAACGTAACTGTGCTGGCTCAGTATGTGCCGACCCAATATACAGTGACTTTGGAAAATGCTGTTACAGCAGATTCTGCAACTGCTTACGCGGCTGGTACGACAGTGACGGTGACGCCTGCTGACCGGACCAGCGAGAAACTTCAGTTTGACCACTGGGAGGTACGTCAGGTGGCAGCTGATGGAACCGAGACAGAGATGAAGCTGCAGGATAATAAGGTTGGCACTCTGGCATTCCAGATGCCCGCAAGCAATATAAAGGTAACGGCTGTCTATACGGAGATGCCCTCTGTTTATACAGTGACAGTGGCCAACGGAACCCTGGAGGGCGGTACGTCGCAGACGACAGTGGAAGAGGGAACCAGCATCACAGTGACTGCCAATCCCAGCGCTGCCGGCTACGCATTTTCCAGATGGCTGGTGAATAACGGCACTGTAGATCTGGGAGACGCGATTTATAATTCCACTATGACTCTGCAGGTGAATCAGGATCTTACCATTCAGGCGGAATATGAAGGCATTCCTTATGATATAACGGTGGAAGACGGAGCGGCAAATTATGAGAGCGCCGTTGCGGGTACTGTGGTTACGATTACGGCAGACGAAGCGCCGGAAGGACAGGAATTTGACTACTGGCAGGTAGACACAGGCAATGTGACTCTTGCGGATTCACAGAGCGAGACAACTACCTTTGAGATGACCAGCGCCGCTGTACAGATTTCAGCCCATTACCGGCAGGTAGAGTATGAAGTAACGGTGGAAAACGGAAGCAGCGCGGCAGACTTCTATTATATGGATGACACGGTAACGGTCAGCTCCAATTATCCGGCCAGCGGAAGAGTCTTTGATCAGTGGGTGGCAGTCAGCGGAAATGTTACCTTCGCGGATGCCTCCAGATGGCAGACCTCCTTTACAATGCCCTCCTCAGACGTAGTGGTTCGTGCTACCTATAAGGATGGTCCCTCTCCGGACAATAATCAGATTCAGAATATTGTAGCCGGAGGAGAGTATTATACAGGCGACACGATCTCCTTTACAGCAGCCGGCGCCGGAATGTCTAATTCCAATCCGAATCCGGGTGATTACCGGTACCGTCCGGCCAGCTACCAGATCGGAAATGTGACAGGGACGTGGCAGGGTTCACCTTATACAATTTCCATGGCTATTAACGCCACAGGAGAGTATACACTGAAGGTGATTTTCAACCGGGATGTGTACGATGGAAGCAACTGGGTAGCGGACGGAACCACCGATACAAAATCCGTGACTTTCCGTGTCGTTACGAGAGCGGCAGGCGTAGCCACCGGCGATGAGACACCCATCTACCAGGTGATCGCCATAGCGGCCGTTGCCTGTGTGATTTTTGTGGGTCTTCTGGTAACGGTTCTCAGGAAGAGAAGAAGATAACAGGAGATAACAGCGAAAAGCGATGAGAAAAGAAGAAGCCCGGCGCGGGAAAAGCGCCGGGCTTCAATTTGTTCTTCTGCTTTTTCCAAATTTCAGTCCTCTCCAGCCTGATGAGAGGGATTGGACTGTGCGGAAAGCTCCAACGGATACCGGGAATCTCTGCCGGTGCGAAGCTGAGTCAAAATTTCATAGGGGATGGAAAGATTTCCCCGACCGCTTCCTATGTGGATCAGAGGTTTATTCTTTCCATGGAAATCGGAGCCGCCGCTGGGCAGAAGAGAGAGAGTTTGGCAGGCTTCCAGAAGAAGGGACTCCTGCTGCGGCGTATGGGTGGAATAATAAACTTCCATGCCTATAAGACCGTTTTCTTTAAGGAGCCTTAGAAGGGTGAAGAGCTCCAGGGAAGAGAACTTATACTGAAAGGGATGGGCCAGCACAGGGATCCCATGATACTGGCGCAGCAGGGCTACCACCTGGGCAGGGTGAATCTTCACTCTTGGAACAAAGTAAGGACAGCCATAGTTCAGTTTGGTCCTGAAAGCAGTATCTATGTCAGGCGTATAGCCGTGCTCTGTCAGATATCTGGCAAAATGAGCTCTGGTCCATACCGTGTCCCCGAAGCGGGCCTGCATCTTTTCAAAAGAAATATCCAGACCATCCTGCTGCATTTTACAGATGATTTTTCTGTTTCTGTCCAGACGGTTTTTTCGGTACAGCCTTACCTGCTCATGAAAACCGGAAGCCGTATAGTCCGGTTCAAGCCCCACAATATGGATGTCCTGGCCTTGATATTCCGTAGAAAATTCAATTCCGGGAACCACTTCGATTCCCTGCTCCCGGCCGGCCTTAAGAGCCCTTGGTATACCATCGGCTGTATCGTGATCCGTCAGGGCAAAAGCCTTAAGTCCGGCTTTCGCAGCCTGCACCACTAGCTCTTCCGGTGTCATGGTTCCGTCAGAAAAAGTTGAATGAGTGTGAAGATCAATTCTGTCCATAGGGTTTCTCCTTTGATATTTTTGCGGCAGCCGAATGATACGATTAAGAAACAAAAAAAGCCATTCCACTGAATGACTTTTCAAGCAGTTCGTACGAGAATCGAACTCGTGTTTCCGCCGTGAGAGGGCGGCGTCTTAACCTCTTGACCAACGAACCGTGCTCCAATAATATAATTTATTTCTTAGAAAAAGTCAAGGGGTT
>DVGK01000068.1 GCA_018712785.1 Candidatus Choladousia intestinavium
AGCGGGAAAACGTATTTTGTAAGAAAAAACTATTGACAGTTTGAATTTTGTGATATATAATATTCCATGCTGATAAGAAATGTGCGTTTAGCTCAGCTGGATAGAGCGTTTGGCTACGGACCAAAAGGTCGGGGGTTCGAATCCTCTAACGCACGGTGTACAAAGGAACCTTGATGATTCAGGGTTCTTTTTTTATTCCCGCGAGCAACGAGCCAAGCGGACATGCTCGCATGTCCATTTGGCGACTGCCGCGAGGGTCAAAAACCTCGCAGCTTGCTGCAGGGTTTTCGACTTATGACAATAGAAAACTCGCGGAGCGTGTTTTCTATTGTTTCCGTCTTGCATTCAGGAATGCTTTCTTTTATACTTAAGGCAGCGGACAGCTTACGATTTTTTCCGTCAGACATAAAATGAAAAGGATAGAATGAAAATCTTCAGGGAGAGGAGTTGAGAATTATGGAATTGGCGGCAGGACTGCTTTTGCCCCTTCTGGGGACTTCTCTGGGCGCCGCATGTGTTTTCTTTCTTAAAAACCAGCTGAATAGGAAGGTTCAGAAAGCCCTGCTGGGGTTTGCTTCCGGCGTAATGGTGGCAGCCTCCGTATGGTCCCTTCTGATTCCGGCTATGGATCTGTCTCAGAGAATGGGGAAGCTTGCCTTTATTCCCGCGGCGGTGGGATTTGGCCTGGGAATGGCCTTTTTATTCCTTATGGATATGATTGTTCCTCATCTTCACATGGGGGCTGAGAAATCGGAGGGGCCTAAGTGCTCTCTAAAAAAAACGACGATGCTTGTCCTGGCAGTCACCCTGCACAATATTCCCGAGGGTATGGCGGTGGGCGTGGTATTTTCCGGCGCGCTTCTGAACAGTCAGGACATCGGACTGGCCGGCGCCTTTGCTCTTTCCATAGGAATCGCCATACAGAATTTTCCGGAGGGCGCAGTGATCAGCCTTCCTTTGAGGAGCGAAGAGGGAATGAGCAGAAGAAAATCCTTCCTTTACGGGATGCTGTCGGGCATTGTGGAGCCCGTGGGAGCTCTGATTACGATTCTGCTTTCCAGCCTGATTACACCGGTGCTTCCCTATCTGCTGGCTTTCGCGGCAGGAGCTATGCTCTATGTGGTAGTGGAGGAGCTGATCCCGGAGGCTTCCCAGGGAGACCACAGCAATCTGGGAACTCTCGGATTCGCGGCAGGCTTCGCGCTGATGATGATTTTGGATGTTGCCTTGGGATAAAGAGCTGACGATGAGTCATACTGACCATTGAAAATACAAGAAAGTGAGGAAAAAAGAATGGAAAAATGGACGCGGTTTTTGTACCAGCCCTGCCTTCCTCTGGGAGAGGACGGAAGAAGAATAACCGGGAGCAGAGAACATATTGCCCTTTCTAAGCAGGCAGCGGCAGAGGGCATGGTTCTGGTGAAAAATCAGAAGGGAGCACTTCCTCTGGCTAAAGGAGAGAAGATCGCCGTATTCGGAAAAGGCTGCGCGGATTATGTAAAAGGAGGCGGAGGCAGCGGAGATGTGACGGTTGCCTACGTGAGAAATCTCCTGGACGGACTGAGGATAAAAGAGCAGGAAGGGAAAGTGAAGCTTTTTGCGGGCCTGGGAGACTTCTATGAGGCAGAGGTGCAGAAGCAGTATAGCCAGGGCATTCTGCCGGGGATGACCAGTGAGCCGGAGCTTCCGGAGGCGCTTCTGGAGGAGGCTGCCGCCTTTGCTTCCACGGCGATTGTGTCCATCTGCCGTTTTTCCGGGGAGAACTGGGACCGCACCATTGTCAATGAGGAGCAGGATCGGGAAGCCCTGAAATTCCAGACCCAGGAGCAGGAGCTGATTCAGAGGGCGTCCCAGGTATTTGAGAAGGGAGACTTTTACCTTTCAAAAGCAGAAGAAAAGCTCTTAGAGCGTGTGAAAGAGAAATTTTCCACAGTGATCGCCGTGCTGAACGTAGGAGGAATGGTAGATACACAGTGGTTTTGCGGGGACGACAGGATACAGGCGGCGGTCATGGCCTGGCAGGGAGGCATGGAAGGCGGCCTGGCCATGGCGGAGATTCTGTGCGGGGATGTGAATCCTTCCGGAAAGCTGACGGATACCTTTGCAAAGAGGCTGGAAGATTATCCCTCCTCAGAGGGGTTCCATGATTCAGAAGAATATGTGGACTACACAGAGGATATTTACGTAGGCTACCGGTACTTTGAGACGATTCCAGGGGCGTTGGAGAAAGTAAATTATCCTTTTGGGTACGGCCTTTCTTATACAGAATTTGAGGTAGGGGAGAAGAAAGCAAGGATCACTTCTGACGAGGTTCAGGTATGGGCAGAGGTGACAAATACGGGAAAGCGCCCGGGCAAAGAGGTGGTTCAGCTCTATATAAACGGACCTTCCGGCCTTCTTGGCAGGCCGGCTAAAGAGCTGAAAGCCTTTGTTAAAACCAGATGCCTGCAGCCGGGAGAGACCCAGACAGTGAAGCTGACGATTCCGGTCGCCTGGCTGGCTTCCTATGATGACCTGGGGAAAATCCGTAAATCCGCCTATGTGCTGGAGAAGGGAACGTACCGGTTCTTTTTGGGAACCAGCGTGCGGGACGGCGGATATCTGGAAGAGACTCTGGAAGTTTCCGAAGATCAGGCGATTCAGGTTCTCACGCCAAAGTGCGTTCCCCAGCAGCTTGGCAAAAGGCTTCTGCAGGACGGAACGTACGAAAGCCTTCCTGTGGCAGAGAATCCGGACCGTCCCTCTGTGTGGGATGAAAAAGAGTTGGGGCCCTATGAGCCGGATGTAGAGGCCAGAAAGGGCGGCCTGATGTGGGGCGGCCCGGCGGAAGATAAAATCACGCTGCGGGATGTATCAGAAGGAAAATATACGCTGGACGCGTTTATGGAGCAGCTGACGGTGGAGGAAAAGATTCATCTTACATGCGGGCAGCCCAATACAGGCGTTTCCAACACCATGGGAATCGGCAACCTGCCCGGATACGGCGTGCCAAACGCAGCCACCGCAGACGGCCCGGCCGGCCTGCGCATTCAGCCTCAGTGCGGCGTATGCACGACGGCTTTCCCCTGCGCGACCCTTCTGGCATGCACCTGGAATCCGGAGCTTGTGGAGAAAATCGGAGAGGCAGGGGCCGCGGAAGTGGAGGAAAACAATATCGGCGTGTGGCTGACGCCTGCCATGAACATCCACAGAAGCCCCCTGTGCGGACGTAATTTTGAGTACTTTTCCGAGGATCCTCTGATTGCCGGAAAAATGGGAGCGGCTCTGGTAAAGGGAATCCAGTCCAGAGGGATTGCGGCTTCCGTAAAGCATTTCGCCTGCAATAACAAAGAGACAGCCCGGTTTGAAAGCGATTCCAGAGTTTCAGAGAGAGCCCTCCGGGAGATCTATCTGAAGGGCTTTGAGATCACGGTGAAAGAAGCCGATCCCTGGACCATCATGTCCTCCTACAATGTCCTTAATGGGACAAGGGCTTCCGAAAACCGGGAGCTTCTTACGGGAATTCTCCGGGATGAGTGGGGCTTTAAGGGAATGGTTACAACGGACTGGTGGAACCATGGGGAGCAGTATCTGGAGCTGAAAGCAGGAAATGACCTGAAGATGGGCTGCGGTTATCCGAAGCGGGTTCTGAAAGACTGCGAGGAGGGAAGAATCTCGGAGGAGGAGATTGAGATCTGCGCGAAGCGCGTGCTGGAACTTCTTCTGAAGCTAGGATAATCTGTTTCCTTATAAAATAGCATAAGAAAAGAACAGGACCGACGAACACAGTCCTGTTCTTTTTTTTAATCCTTACTTATTCAAATTCATCCTGGCAGATGACCTTGACGCCGTTTTTAGTGAGAGCGTCGATGGCGGCCGTGTTGTCAGCAACGCGGAAGATCATGTAAGCCAGTCCCTTGGCGTGGGTGGTAACGGCATACATATATTCAATATTGATCTTGGCGTTTCCAAGAATTTCAATCACTGTGTTCAAGCTGCCAGGCTGATCCGGGATGGCTACCGCCAGTACTTTCGTAATGGAAAACACAAAGCCCTCGTCCTTCAGAAGCGTGGAAGTTTTGTACGTGTCGTCCACAATCAGACGGAGAATACCGAAATCAGAAGTCTCAGCCAGGGACAGAGCCCGCATATTAATTCCATGCTGAGAGAGGATTTTGGTAAAATCAGCCAGCTTTCCAGGTTTGTTTTCCAAAAAGACAGAAATCTGTTTTACAGTCATATTCAGTCTCCTTTCCAGTTTCAGAAAAATCAGGTGTTACTCATTCAATTCTCCAAGGTCAGTTCTTATAGAGATTACGCTTGTCAATCACCCGGACAGCCTTGCCTTCGCTGCGGGTAATGGTTTTGGGAGCTACCAGCTTCACCTGGGCATAGATACCCAGCATTGCCTTGAGATCTGCCACCAGTTCCCGCTCCTTGGCAGTAACCTGGCTGATGCTGTCGGAGAACATCTCCGGCGTCATCTCCACCTGAACCTCGATGGTATCGCTGTTGTTTACGCGGTCTACCAGAATCTGATAATTTGCCGGATAGCCCTTGTTCATAAGAACGGTTTCGATCTGGGATGGGAATACATTCACACCTTTAACGATGAGCATGTCGTCGCTTCTTCCCATGGGCTTGCTCATCTTCACGTGGGTTCTGCCGCAGGAGCATTTCTCCCGGGTCAGCACGCAGATATCTCTGGTGCGGTAGCGGAGCAGCGGGAAGGCTTCCTTTGTAATGCTGGTAAATACCAGCTCACCCTTCTCGCCATCCGGAAGAACCTCGCCGGTCTGAGGGTTGATAATCTCCGCGATAAAATGATCTTCGTTAATATGCATACCGGTCTGAGCGCTGCACTCAAAGGAAACGCCGGGGCCGGAAATCTCTGTAAGGCCGTAAATATCATAGGCTTTGATCCCAAGCTTTTCCTCAATGTCATGGCGCATCTCCTCTGTCCAGGCTTCTGCGCCGAAGATGCCGGCTTTCAGCTTGATCTTATCCCGAACGCCCCGCTCAATGATGCTCTCGGCAAGGTAAGCGGCGTAAGAGGGAGTACAGCAGAGAATAGTGGAGCCAAGGTCGCACATAAACTGAATCTGCCGTTCGGTGTTTCCGGAAGACATGGGAAGGGTTAAGCAGCCTACTTTATGGGAACCGCCGTTTAAGCCGGGACCTCCGGTAAAGAGTCCGTAGCCGTAGCACACGTGGCAGACATCCTTTTTCGTCCCGCCGGCCGCCATAATGGCTCTGGCACAGCAGTCATCCCACAGATCGATATCGTGCTGGGTATAAAAGGCAACCACGCGGCGGCCTGTGGTTCCGCTGGTGGACTGAATGCGGACACAGTCCTCCAGAGGTCTGGCCAGGAGGCCGTAGGGATAAGCTTCCCGAAGATCATCCTTCGTCAGGAAGGGAAGCTTGTGCAGATCCTCTGTAGATTTGATATCAGCGGGGGTCACTCCCTTTTCTTCCATTTTCTTCCGGTAATAGGGCACATGATCCCAGACGTTCTGTACCTGCTTTACAAGCCGTTCATCCTGCCAGGCTTTGATCTGTTCCCGGGAGGCGCATTCAATTTCCGGCTGGTAATAATGTTCCATCGTATTCATCATCCTTTCAAATGTTTTATCAGCGGTCATCCTGTGCAACAATGTCCTTCTGAATTGATAATAAAAATTATACCAGTTTAAAGGGGCAAAGTAAATAAATTTTTGGTAATATTTATACAGTTTCTTGTTTTGGAATTATGTAGAAAATATGATAAAATAGGCGGCAAACAAGAAAAGAAGGATCATTAAAATGGAGAATCTCAAAGAAAAACAGAATTTAAAAAATATGACAGAGGGAAGGCCATTTTCACTTCTTCTGTTATTTTCTCTGCCGTTAATGGTGGGAAATCTTTTTCAGCAGCTGTACACGGTGGTTGACGCCGCAATCGTGGGAAAAGTATTGGGAGTGGACGCGCTTGCCGCGCTTGGCGCCGTAGAGTGGCTGAACTGGCTGATCCTGGGAGTAATGCAGGGACTGGCCCAGGGATTTAGTATTTTCATGGCTCAGAAATACGGAGCAGGACAGGAGGCAGATCTTCGGAAAGCGGTGGCTGCCTCTGTGATCCTCTCGGCAGCGGCGGCTCTGTTTCTTACTCTGGCAGGACAGGGAACGGCAGACTATGTTCTGACGCTTTTGAACACTCCAGAAGAAATAAAACCGGTTTCCATGGAGTATCTTAGAGTGCTGTTTGGGGGAATCCCCATCGTTATGGGGTATAATCTGGCAGCTTCGGTTCTGCGGGCTCTGGGAGACGGAAAGACTCCTCTTCTGGCAATGGTAGTAGCGGCAGTGACCAATGTGGTGCTGGATCTGGTTTTTGTCATGGGAACCGAGATGGGAGTTATGGGAGCGGCGCTGGCTACTGTGATCGCCCAATTCCTGTCAGTCGTTTACTGTGTACTGCATATTCGGAAGATCCGGATTCTGCGCCTGACACGGGAGGATTTCTATATGAAGAAAGAACTGAATCTCCGCCTTCTTTATCTGGGAATGCCGATGGCATTTCAGAATATCGTGATATCCGTGGGAGGAATGATTGTACAGACTGTGGTAAACGGCTTCGGCGTAATCTTTATAGCCGGTTTTACAGCCACGAATAAACTGTACGGACTGTTAGAAACGGCGGCTACTTCCTATGGATACGCGATAACAACCTATACAGGGCAGAATGTAGGGGCAGGCAAATACAGTAGAATTTCCAGGGGGATGAGGGCCGGCATTTTGATTTCCATGGTGACTTCTCTGATGATCGCGGCTTTGATGCTGATTTTCGGAAAATGGATCCTGAGCTGTTTTATTACTGCCGAGGGTCAGGAAGGGATAGGAGCTTTGAAGGTTGCCTACCGTTATCTGGCAATTATGAGCGTCTTTCTTCCAATTCTCTATATCCTCCATGTAACAAGAAGCTGTATCCAGGGGATGGGGAACACCGTGCTTCCCATGGTATCAGGACTTGCGGAATTTTTTATGCGGACAGGCACAGCCTTGCTTTTTACTTTGCTTTTAGGCTCGGACGGCATCTTTTTTGCGGAGATTCTGGCCTGGCTGGGAGCGGATCTGATTTTAGTGCCGGGATATTTCTGGATGAGGAGAAATCTAGGGTGAGGCCGGCTCTGCACAGGCAGGCCTCAGAAAAAACGGTCTCAGGTAAAGGGGGAAGGACCGGGTGAATTTATAAATTCCCGGGGAGTCATTCCGTATTTTTTCTTAAATTCCCGGTGAAAGTAGGAGAGATTGTTAAACCCCACAGAAAGGGATGCCTCCAGAGCGGAGCTCTCTCCGGCAAGCAGAAGGGCCGCGGCTTTTTCCAGGCGCAGATTCTTAATGTAATTCAGGCATGTCATTCCCACATGCTTTTTAAAGAAACGCATAAAATGATACTCACTGAAATAGCACAGAGAAGCAAGCGCCGATACAGACAGCTCTTCGCTGTAGTGCTGGCCGATGTATTCCAATACGGTTTTCAGTTTTTCAGAGTGTTCCGTCTGAAGAGACGGAACATTTTTTTCTGTCCGTCTATAGGGCAGGAGCGTCACCAGAAGTTCCAGAAAGAGGGAGCGGAGCATCAGTTCGTATCCAAAGTCCTTCTTCTGGTAAGTCTGGCTGATGGCGCAGAAGATTTTCAGAAGAGATGGATAGGCAGGATGCGTCCTGGAAATCAGAAAAGGAAGAATAAATTCCTGGTTTCCCACAGGGGCAAAATACCTGGCTGTACACACATCCCCAGCATTGGCGCCCAGAAAATTAAGGTGGAACACATACGTTTCAGAGCGCATGGAAAGAGGGCTGGTGTTCTCAATGGAGTGAAGCATAAGAGGAGGAATAAAAAGCAGGTCTCCGGAACCGGCCTGATACGTTTCCAGATGGATCCGGTACAGGCAGCTTCCTCCTGTGATCATAGTAAACTCTGCTTCCTCATGCCAGTGAGGCATCACTGAAGGGAAATCCCGGTTCAGTCTTGTAAGATATCTTTTCAGGGGAAACATCTGCTCCCCGTGCCTTGCGTCTTCTTTCTGTTCCAGAGCCAGGGAATGTTTGCTCATTTATCCGGTTCTCCTTTCTGGCAGAGCAGGATTGTACTATAAAATGAAAATATAGTGCAAGATTATTTAGAATCATACGCATATAATAACAGCATCCTACAAGAAAGGCAATCAGAAAGGACGAAAAAGACATGAAAAAACAGTGGTGGCATGATAAGGTGGCCTATCAGATTTACCCCAAGAGCTTTATGGACGCAAATGGAGACGGCATCGGCGATATCCAGGGAATTCTCTCAAAGCTGGACTATTTAAAAGACCTGGGGATTGACATCCTTTGGCTTTCGCCTATTTACCAATCGCCTTTTGTGGATCAGGGCTATGATATCTCTGATTATTACAAAATCGGGGAAGAGTTTGGAACCATGGAGGAATTTGACCGGCTTTTAGAGGAAACTAAGAAAAGAGATATGTACCTGGTTATGGATCTGGTGGTGAATCACTGCTCAGACCGGCACGAATGGTTTCAAAAGGCGCTGAAGGATCCTTACGGACCTTATGGGGATTACTTCTATTTCAGAAAGGGAAAAGATGGTAAAGCACCCAGCAATTACCGGTCCTATTTTGGAGGAAGCACCTGGGAACCGGTTCCGGGAACGGATCTTTATTATCTTCATTTTTTCGCGAAGGAGCAGCCGGACCTGAACTGGGAAAATCCGAAGCTGCGCCGGGAAATCTATAAAATGATAAACTGGTGGCTGGATAAAGGACTGGCAGGCTTTAGAATTGACGCGATCATCAATATTAAAAAGGACATCAATTTCCCCAGCTATGAGCCGGACGGAGAGGACGGGCTGGTTCACTGCACCAAAATGGTGGAGAACGTGGAAGGCGTGGATGAGTTTCTGGAGGAGATGAAGAGGGAGACTTTCCAGAAGCATCATTCCTTTACGGTAGGGGAAGTTTTTAATATGAAGAAAGGGGCTCTGGAAGAGTTTATCGGAGAACAGGGGCATTTTTCAACGATCTTTGATTTCAGCGCCCATGAGCTGGGCCATGGGAAGCATGGCTGGTATGACAGCAAGCCGGTGGAATTTAAAGAGTGGAGGAAGACTCTCTTCGCGTCCCAGCTGGAGGCGCAGGGGATCGGCTTCAAAGCAAATATTATAGAGAATCACGATGAGGCAAGGGGCGCCAGCCGCTATCTTCCTGATTATGCCAGAAATGAAAAGGGAAAGAAGCTTCTGGCTACCACCACCCTTCTCCTCCGGGGAATTCCATTCCTCTATCAGGGACAGGAAATCGGGATGACCAACTGGGAGTGCCCGGATATCTCTCTGTATGATGATCTCAATACAAAGGATCAGTACCAGGAGGCCTTAAAGGCAGGGCTTACGAAGGAGGAGGCGCTGCAGGTCTGCCATGACAACAGCCGGGATAACGCCAGGACGCCCATGCAGTGGAGCAGCCGGGAGAATGCGGGATTTACATCCGGAAGGCCATGGCTTTGCGTAAATCCCAATTACAGGGAGATCAATGTAGAAGAACAGGAGGGAAGAGAAGACTCTGTTCTCGCTTATTATAAGAAGCTGATTTCTCTGCGGAAGTCAGAAGAATTCCGGGAAACCTTTACATACGGGAATTTTGTTCCGGCCTATGAAGATACAGAATCCGTGTTTGCCTATTACCGGGTGTCAGAAAACGGGAAAAAGGTCTTAGTGGCGGCGAATTACGGAAAAGAGCCGGTGACCCTTGAAATCCAGGGAGAACCGGAAAAGATTCTTCTCTCCAATGCGCAGAGGGAGTCAACTCTTGCAAAGGAGATTCGGAATAAAGGAACCATTACTCTGGAAAGCTGTGAGGGAGCGGTGTTGTCCCTTCGGTGAGAAAGGCGAACGTTTGTCGGAACGCCGGTTGAATCCTGTGTGCCCGTAACCATGCTGCGAAGAAAATGCTGGATTTTTTCACCGTCAGGTAGTATGATAGAAAAGATTGCAGACAGAGCCGCAGAGATTTTTTGCAGAAAGTTTATAGTATTTTTATAATCGTACATTCAATTTATAAAATTCACAAAAGTTTCACTACACAGATAAGAGGTTTTCGGTTATAATAACTTTGTCACAGAGGATGTGTTTTGAAAGGAGTATAACCATGAGTAGTGATATATTATATAGAATCGCAACCAGCAACAGCGTCGCAGGTACCTTACTGCAGAAGCTTTTAGTGAGGCTTGGCGTACTGAAGCCTGTGAGGGTAAGAGCGGACAGACGGTAGGAGAGCTTACGAACCGCGCTGGAGAGCGATAAAATGAAATCGGGACTGCTGCATCATTTGCGGCAGTCTTTTTTCTGCGGGAAAAAGGAAAGTCGGAAGCGTATCTGAAAACCGGGTTTCCCTGCTGGGAAGCTTTGGAAGATAGATAGGCCCGTGAGCAGCACAAGCAGTATCAGGAAATCAGTGTTTTATCTGAGAAATACAGAGAGGACAGAAAATGGAAGTTTTAGAAGTATTGAAAAAGGTTCAGAAGAATGAGCTTTCACCAGAGGAAGCCAGAGAATATCTCAGGAGACAGCCCTTCGAGGAGCTGGGCTACGCGAAGCTGGACACCCATAGAAAGCTCAGATCCGGTTTCGGCGAGGTGGTTTTCTGCAGCGGAAAATCCCTGGAGCATCTCCTGGGAATCTATAAAAAACTGTATGAAGAAGAGGGAGAGGTGCTGGGAACCCGGGCCTCTGCAGAGCAGTACGAATTTGTAAAGGCGCAGATTCCCCAGGTAGAGTACGATCCCCTTTCCAGAATATTGAAGATAGATAGAAAGGATAAAGAGCGGATTGGGAAAATTGCCGTATGTACGGCCGGAACGGCCGATATCCCTGTGGCGGAGGAGGCGGCCCAGACAGCGGAATTTTTCGGAAGCCGGGTAGAGCGGATCTACGATGTAGGTGTGTCAGGGATTCACCGCTTGTTAGACCGGGTGGAGCTGATTCAGTCAGCCAACTGCGTGGTAGCGGTGGCGGGAATGGAAGGAGCCCTTGCCAGCGTGCTGGGAGGCCTTGTGGACAAGCCTGTCATTGCCGTGCCAACCTCAGTTGGATACGGGGCGAACATGAACGGCCTTTCTGCCCTCCTTACTATGATTAATTCCTGCGCCAATGGAATTGCCGTGGTAAATATAGACAACGGCTACGGCGCCGGCTATATTTCCACGCAGATTAACAGAATGGGGGTGCACCATGAGTAGAAAGCTTTACTTTGAATGCCGCAGCGGCATCAGCGGTGATATGGCGGTAGCGGCTCTTTTAGATCTGGGAGCAGACCGGGAGGCGCTGGAGCGGGCGCTTGACAGCCTGCCTCTGGAGGGGTTCAGATATGAGATTACCCGGGTAAAAAAATCCGGTTTGGATGTGTGTGACTTTAATGTGATTCTGGACAGGAAAATAGATAATCATGACCATGATATGGAGTATCTTCACGGACACGGCGCCGGGGAAGCGTATTCTCATGAGCATTTTCACTCTCAGGAGCCTTCCCATCCCCACAGCCACGGAAGCGAGGGAGAACACATTCATGAGCAAAGCCATCCTCATGTCCATGAACATAGGGGACTAAAGGAGATTCTGGAGATTCTCGATCAGGGGGATATGACGGAGGGGGCCAGAGAAACAGCAAAAAAGATTTTCAGAATTTTGGGAGAGGCAGAGGCAAAGGCCCATGGAGTTTCTATAGATCAGGTACACTTCCATGAGGTGGGAGCTGTGGATTCTATTGTAGATATTGTGGCTGCGGCTGTGTGCGCCGACAGTCTGGACATCCGGGACGTGGTGATTCCCTGCCTTTATGAGGGATGCGGTACGGTTCGCTGTCAGCACGGTATACTTCCGGTTCCGGTTCCAGCTGTGGCCAATATTATTGAGGCCCGAGGACTTTCCGTGAGGTTCATGGATCTGGAGGGAGAGTTTGTAACGCCTACAGGAGCTGCCATCGCGGCTGCTTTAAAGACGGAGGATCAGCTTCCGGCCCGGTTTAAAATTCTGAAAACCGGTATGGGAGCGGGAAAAAGGACGTATGAACGTCCCAGCATTCTGCGGGCCATGATCATCGAAGCAGAGGATGGGAGAGAGGAACAGATTTACAAACTGGAGACGAACATTGATGACTGTACGGGAGAGGCTCTGGGATATACCATGCAGCGTCTTCTGGAGGCAGGAGCCAGGGATGTTCACTACACACCGGTTTTTATGAAAAAAAACCGTCCGGCTTATGAGTTAAATGTGATCTGCACAGAAGAGAAGCGGGAAGAGCTGGAGCATATTATTTTTGAAGAAACCACGTCCATTGGCATCCGGAGAATACCGGTGGAGAGAACGGTCCTGGACCGCCGCATGGTGCAGGTAGACCTTCCCTGGGGGAAGGCTTCTCTGAAAATCTGCGGTACGGGAACCAGGGAATGGGTTTACCCGGAATATGAGAGCGTGGCAGAGCTGGCAAAGAAGGCGGGAATACCCTTCGCGAAAATGTACCAGATCGTAAAGGATTCCGCTCTTTAGCATAATTCGTACAATATGGGCAAAAGGAGACATACATGAAGGAGATCAGGACAAGAAAAGCCGTAAAAGGCGACCTGGACGCGCTTCTTGAGGTTGAACAGGCCTGTTTTCCGCCCGGTGAGGCGGCGCAGAGGGAGAGTATGGAGGAGAGAATTCATACATTTCCCCGGAATTTCTGGATTCTGGAGCAGGAGGGAAGGATCATTGGGTTTATCAGCGGCATGACCTCCCGTCAGGAAAAGCTGACAGATGAAATGTACCATGGAACCCAGCTGTACCGGGAGGACGGGGAATGGCTTATGATTTTCGGAGTCGACGTCCATCCTATGTATCAGGGAACAGGCTGCGGGGCCCTTCTCATGAGGGAGATGATCCGTGAGACCAGAAAGCAGGGCAGAAAAGGGATTGTGCTTCTCTGCAAAGAGAGAATGATTCCTTTTTATGAAAAATTCGGTTTTCTGAATGAAGGCCTTTCAGATTCCTCCCATGGAGGGGAGAGCTGGTACAGTATGAGAATCCGATTTAAAGATGCGGAAGGGAAAGAATAAAATGGCCAGAAAGCTGAAGGTGACGATATCAGGAGACCAGGCAGGCCGCACGGCCGGATGGGTCATGGAACACTGCCTTGGCATGTCCAGAAGGGAAAGAGGACGGGCAAAGTTTCAAAAGGACGGAATCCTGGTAAACGGTCTTCGATGCCGGGTGACTCAGGTGCTGAAGCCGGGCGACTGTCTGGAGATATCCGGGGAAAATCCGGCCCGTATTTCCCGGCGGGAAGAAAGAAAGCCCTCTTGTATCGTACTTCCCCCTGACGCGGTCTGCTATGAGGATGAGGATGTGCTGGTGGTAAACAAACCGGCAGGAATACTCATGCATCCGGTGGGCTGCCATCAGGAAGATACTCTGGCAGATCAGGTAAGAGAATATCTGAGAAGGAAGGGAGAGCAGGAGACGCCCCGAAGCATCGGACGGCTGGATAAGGAGACCTCAGGGGCAGTGGTATTTGCCAAGAACCAGATGGCAGCAGCACGTCTTCATAGACAGCGGCAGGAAGGGATTTTCAGAAAAGAATACCTGGCACTGGCAGAGGGAAGCTTTCAGGGAAAAAGACAGACAGTGACCCTTCCCATAGCCAGTGCTGCCGGGGAAGGCCAGAGAGAGCGTATGAAGATCAGCCCCCAGGGAATGAAAGCCATCACCCATTATGAGGTTCTGGACCAGGGAGGGGGCTGTACGCTCCTGCATCTTAAATTGGATACAGGGCGCACCCATCAGATCCGGGTACATATGGCGGCTTTGGGACATCCTCTTCTGGGAGATACCCTTTATGGAAAAGAAGGGACAGGGATGCTTGCCAGGGCGGCCCTTCACGCGGCATGGGTAACCTTCCGTTCTCCCTTCAGAGATGAGAAGCTTTCTTTTTTTATCCCGCTGCCGGAGGATCTGAGACAGATCTTG
>DVGK01000069.1 GCA_018712785.1 Candidatus Choladousia intestinavium
AATTCAGAGGCAATGTCAATAGTTATTTAAAAATTTTATGAAATTGTTTCCCGAAATATGGAGGAAAACAGAAATGAAGAACAAGAAAAAGGGGCGGAAATACGGGCTATATTGAGTTTCCGAGACCGCTCGGTAATCGTGGTGGAGGTCTGGGCGGAGAGACTCTTTTTGGCCTCTTCCGCCGCCTCCCGGATTCTCTGAAGGGCAGCCGGGTCTCCGGAAACATCCACGCCCTTTTCCCGGCGCAGATTTCCTCTTAAATATTCCACAATCCTGGCGTCAAAGTCGTCTCCGCCCAGATGATTGTCCCCTGCCGTAGCCAGCACCTCAATCAGGCTGTCCCCGATCTCGATCACCGATACGTCAAAGGTACCGCCGCCCAGATCGTACACCATAATCTTCTGAGCCTGTCCGTGATCCAGGCCGTAAGCCAGAGCCGCGGAGGTAGGCTCATTGATAATCCGCAGAACCTCCAGGCCCGCAATCCTTCCCGCGTCCTTAGTCGCCTGTCTCTGGGCGTCATTAAAGTAGGCGGGCACTGTTATCACCGCCTGAGATACGCTTTCCCCCAGAAAGCTCTCGGCGTCCTTCTTCAGCTTCGTGAGAATCATGGCGGAAATCTCCTGGGCAGAGAACTCCCGGCTGCCGATTCTCTTTCTGTAATTCGTTCCCATCTGCCGCTTTACGGACTGGATGGTTCGATCCGGGTTTACCGCGGCCTGCCGTTTCGCCGCGTCGCCTACCAGCCGGTCGCCGTTCTTCGTAAAAGCCACTACAGAGGGGGTCGTTCTCTGTCCCTCGGCGTTGGCGATCACCACCGGCTCTCCGCCGTCCATCACTGCCACACAGCTGTTTGTAGTTCCCAGATCTATTCCAATTACCTTGCTCATGCGCTTCACTCCTTTGTGTATGATTCAGAATCCAGTCGGTTTTTCGTCTGAAAACCCTCCTTCATCCGCATTATTTTTACTATAACCCACCAGAAAGGCAAGCGCAAGAACTCAAAAACAGATTTTAGATTCTTTTCCTTCTTTTTACATCCGCTTCATTTTTTCAGCGCCTCTTCCACCCGAGAAGCAGTTCTTTGTCCTGAGGGCTGACTCTTCTGGATTCTCTGCACTTCTGAATGGCCTTGTTCTGCACCCAGGCGTCCTTTATCCCTGTCTGAAAGCGCTCCAGCGTTTTCTCCCGGTATTTGACAAAAGCCACTGACAGCGCCCAGGCCTGAGCCATCCGGACATAGTACGCCTCACTTAAGGGCCTGCAGAAATAATCAAGAGCCTGATCGATCCATTCATCCTTCAGATAATAGTCCATAAGAGCTACGATTCCGAAGCGAAGCTCAAATTCCCTGGAGCTCTTCAGCCACTTCTCCAGATAGGCAAACCACAGCTCCTGGTCTCTCTCCATAAATTTCAGGGTGGAGGTGCCGCAGTCGCAGTCTCCCCAGGAAGCGATTCCGGGCACGTAGCGGTCCAGCCGCTCCTGGTACCAGGCAGCCGGCCGATTTTTTGTGTAGCCGATGGCCATTCCCCAGAGCATATGTTCCTCCAGGTACATGGGCTCCCGGCACACTTCCACAGAAGCGAAATACGTATCCGGGTCTTCTCTTCCGGCTCTGGCCGCAACAGCCCGCACCTTGGGCACCCGCACCCCCAGTGTAGGGATATCCGGACAGTTGGCGATCACATCATTGAAAGCCTTATAGGACTCATCCCGGTTCTTGATAAGCTCTCTAAGCGCTTCTTCTTTGTCCATACATCCCTCCGTCACACTTCTCTCTCAAAAGCAAACCCGATGAGCCGGTCAATGAGCTTCTCTCCGGGCAGCCCTTTCTCCGCCCACAGCATAGGATACATACTGATTCCCGTAAATCCCGGCATGGTGTTGATCTCGTTGAACACCACCTGATTCGTCTCCTCTTCCAGGAAAAAATCTACTCTGGCAAGGCCGAACCCGTCCACGGCGTGAAAAATCCTTACTGCCGCCTCTCTTATATACTCCAATACTCCCTCCGGAAGAACCGGATGAAGAACCGTGCGGGACTGGGCGTTAAAATACTTGGCCTCGTAGGTGTAGAAGGCTTCCGCTGAAAGAATTTCCCCCGCGTCGGATGCCTTTGCCTCCCTTCCGCCCAGGACGGCGCACTCGATCTCTCTGCCCTTGATAGTTTCTTCCACCAGGATCCGGCTGTCATGGCGGGCCGCTTCTGTCAGAGCTTTCTTCAGCTCATCCGGGCCTCCCGCACAGGATACCCCCTGTGAGGAGCCTGCCTTGGAAGGCTTTACAAAAACAGGATAGGACAGCTTTTCCTCCACCCGTTTTACACACTCCTTTGGATTGTCAAGCTCCCACCTGGTAACCAGTACGTACCTGGCCTGACGAATGCCCAGATATTCTACAATCTGCTTCGTATACGCCTTATCCATGGAGATGGCCGAGCTGAGCACACCGCATCCCACATAAGGAATTCTGGCCATCTCCAGAAGGCCCTGGACTGTACCGTCCTCTCCGTACATTCCATGAAGCACAGGAAATACCACATCGATCTGTCTTCTGCGCACCTGATCGCCCTGAATCAAAAGGACTCCCTGTTCCGAAGCGTCCGGAGGAATCACAGCCTGCACCCGGCTCTCTCTCCAGGAATCCTTCTGAATCTCTTCTAAGCTCTCTGCCAGCAGCCATTTTCCTTCTTTTGTAATCCCGATGAGGACCACATCGTATCGCTCCGGTGATATGGCCTGGATCACATTCACTGCTGACATGCAGGAAACCTCATGTTCAGAGGACTGGCCTCCGAACAGCACAGCAACCGTTCTTTTTTTCTCCATGATTTCAGACACCTTTCTTCTTTTTTTCGGGAATCTCTCAGATTCTGCGGGTTGCCTCCCGCAGCCACTCCCGCTCTTCCTCTGTCAGATGAGGCGCGATTTTTTCATAAACTTTCTCATGATACTGATTCAGAAGCTCACGCTCCTTCTCTGTCATCTGCTTGGGATCCACTCCGTCCAGATCAAAGGGTACCATAGTAAGATCCTCAAAGCAGAGGAACCGGATATGATTCTTCTCCCCTGCCTCTTTGCATACCATAAGATTCTCATGACGGATCCCGTACTCTCCCTCCACGTAATAGCCTGGTTCATTGGATGTAATCATCCCCGGCTCCAGAACCGCCGATTCATCCCGGTCCGGCATGAGCCTCCACCGGATGCCGTTGGGCCCTTCATGCACGCTGAGAAGGTAGCCCACGCCGTGGCCGGTGCCGTGGTTAAAGTCCTCATCCATTTCCCACAGAGGACTCCTGGCCAGGTAATCCAGATTCACCCCGCCGCAGCCGTAGCGGAACTTAGCCGCGGCCAAATTCAGATGCCCTCTTAAGACTGCCGTAAAAAACTTTCTCTGCTCCGCCGTGATTTCTCCCATGACAACCGTTCTTGTAATATCGGTAGAACCCTCCAGATAGTGTCCTCCCGTGTCCGCCAGAAGAAGCCCCTCCGGCAAAACAGGAACGTCCGTCTCCGGAGTGGCCGAATAGTGGTTCATGGCCGCATGTTCTCCGTAGGAAATAATCGGGTCAAAGCTGTTCCCCAGAAAGTGCTCCTGTTCTTCGCGGAACTCCTCCAGCTTTTTGGCAGCGCTCAGTTCTGTGATGGGAATTTTTCCCACATTTTTCTTCAGCCAGCAGATAAACTTCGTCACCGCCGTTCCGTCCTTAATGTGGGCGATCCTCTCGTTTGCCACCTCTGTCTCGTTTTTCAATGCCTTGGGAAGAAGGGTCAGATTCACCTGATCCAGGATCACCGTGTCCTCTGGCAGGCATTTCACCAGACGCCCATTTACCTTTCCTTTGTGCAGCAGCACCTTCATGCCCCCCGGCAGCTTCGCCAGGTGGTCGTAAATCTCTTCATATCCGTATAAGCTTACACCGGCCCTCTCAAGGATTTCCCGGAGAGAATCTGAAAAAGCGGCCTTGTTTGCGAAGAGCCGGATCTCAGTCTCTGTCATCAGCAGGTAGGAAAGCACTACCGGGCAGCAGTGAATATCATTTCCCCGGATATTCAGCATCCAGGCGATGTCCTCCAGCGAGGTCAAAAGGAAGGCGTCCGCTCCCTTTTTTTTCATCTCTTCCCGGATTTTCCGGCATTTCTCTTCTCTTGACTCACCGGCCCAGCACAGCTCCAGCTCCCAGGCCGGCTCACAGGAAAGCGCCGGGCGGTCCTGCCAGATCTCCCCGATCAGATCTATATCACTCTTTACAGAAGCATGGTTTTCTTCCATAAGTTTCTCCAGGCACTCCGCTTCTCTGGCCGATACCGTACGTCCGTCAAAGCCCAGGCACTGTCCTGCCTTTACGTGTTTCTTCAAAAATTCATGGATAGTGGGAACACCAGGTTCTCTCATTCGAAAAAGAGTTACCCCGCTTCCCTCCATCTGCCGCTCCGCCTGGATAAAATACCGTCCGTCTGTCCACAGTCCGGCCATATCCGGAAGGACCAGGGCAGTCCCTGCTGATCCTGTAAAGCCCGTAATATACTGCCTGCATTTAAAGTAATCACCTACATATTCAGATCCGTGAAAATCATCGGTAGGCACCAGATACGCCTGAATGCCTCTCTCCTTCATCTTTTCCCGCAGCGCCTGCAGCCGTTCCTGAATCATATTTCTTCCGCCTTTCTGTTCTGTCATTTTGTTGTCCCCGCAGTTTTACTTTCTCTTATTTTTCCAGAAGCCACTCCATACCCCTTCGGATATTCCTGTCCCAGAAATCCCACTCATGAGTCCCCGGCTCTTCCAGGTAGTGAAGCTTTGCTTTCTGCTCCTGGAGAAACGTTTTATACCTTCTGTTCTTTTCCAACAGGAAGTCTTCTGTCCCGATAGCCATAAAAATTTCCGTATCCTTTCCATGCTCCAGATACAGCTTTTCCAGATCCAGGTCACTCCCTTTTATCTTATTCAGATCCCCGAAGGTGCGCTCATAGAACTCTTCTGTCTCCATCCAGTCCTTTCCATACTCTCTGGCCGGAAGATCCTGGGTCACCAAAGCGCCGGAAAGAGAGATGATCTTGCTGAAGGTCTCAGAATATTTCAGCCCGTTTCTCAATGCCCCGAATCCTCCCATGGAAAGACCTCCGATATAAGTATCCTCCCGCTTCCGGGACAGATGGAACATGCTTCTGGTGGCCTGCACCAGCTCCCTGCCGATGAACTCTCCCCATTTTTCCGCATAGTAATGATCAAAATAAAAGCTGTTGCCTCCGTCCGGCATAATCACAGCAATCTTCTTCTCCTCCGCATAGGCGGCAATCCTGGTTCCATAGAGCCAGTCCACCTCATCCCCGGTAATCCCGTGGAGAAGATAAAGAGTCTTCATGGGAGTATCGTCTGTAAAAGCCTCCTGGTTCGGATTAAAATATTCTTCCCCGTACTCTTCAAAGGGAAGCACTGCCGTAAAAGTCACAAACCGGTTCAGACAGTTTGACCGGTACCTTGCGCTGACAATCGCCATTCTACAAGTCCTCCTTCTGTACTGCTGCGCTTCGCTCGCATTCGCTACTCGAGTAGATATGGGGATTACTCCCCATAGCCCTCCACAAAACCGCACGTGCGCTATTAACGCATACGGCTTTTCACCTTATAAAGCGCACAGCCCTTTTCTCCGTCTGCTTTCACAGACTTCTACGATACTATGGCTGTGTCGGACTTTCTGCCATTCATTTGAATTCCTGACGCATTTCTTTGTTTTGGTTTCCATACCTCTTTTAGAGGAAATGGCAGGATCTCAGCTGTTCCGATAACATACTTATCATCAACCTCGCCAAGCTCTCTGACTGGGGGACGCCATTATACCCTCACCGTAACGGTTATAACGGTATTGTCTGCTGTGAACACTAACACATCGACCTCTTCCGACCTCATAATACTTTCCCAGCTCAATCACTTCACTTGCGTTTCGGCTCTGTTGCTCCCTATCCTACGCTTAAACCTGGCGTTACCGCTTCGGCTCCAAGGACTCGGTACAGGCGGTTGGTTAGACCTTACCTGGTAGGTTTTCCCTACTGTATTGCTATCAGCTTACCAGAGCAAGTAGAGTTTCCTCCACTCGCCAGGGGAAATCAGCTGCGCTGATTTCACAGCTCGCCCAGTGTTCACATTATATCATGGTTCTGCAGGTCCTGGCTATCTGTTTTTCATTGCCTTCCGCTGCCGTTCACGCAACCGGATTCCCTTCCCTGGCCTTTATGAAGCCAAAGAAAGCACTCTATGCGGACTCTCTGTAGTCGTAAACAATAGCAAGCGCCTCCGCAGGCTTTCTATTCTCATAAATTGAAAAAGCCGGAATCTCAGTATGAAATCCCGGCCCATGCCTTCCTATCCGAACAGGTTCTGAGGCTGCTCTCTATTCTCTATACTTCAAAAATCCCGCGCACCGGATACCCTGTTCCTCTCCCACAGAAACCGGAATCTGATAAAAATTCCCAAAAGCAATCCTTGCAGCCACCTTTTCTTCCATCACCTGTTCCATTCCTATAAAATACCGTTTATTCTTCACATTTCCCGTTTCCAGAATCTCATCTGTCCAGTCTTCTTCCCTTCCAAGACTAGGCAGAAGGAAGAACCGGATTTCCCTCAGGAAGTCTCCTAAGTCATCACAGATTCCGCCGAAATACTTCTCAGCGTTTATGTTGCCCAGAAGAAGACTTCCCGCAAGATAGCAGTCTCCGTCCTTTCGCTTCTGGTATCTGCACACATCGTAATCTTCGTACAATGTCCGCCCCGCAGCCCAGACGTAACCGTCCGTCACCGGTGCCTCTGCTTCCCACTCCTTCCGGTCCAGCCCATATACACCCATAACACAGTCCTCATACCGTTTCCCCGGCCGGGCTTCCTCTGGCCCGTGAGCCATTACCAGTCTTCCCGCCTCATAGGATTTGATAAAAAATTTCCATCCCGCCTGGCTCAGCCGGAGCGTATCAGCACCGTCTCCGGATTCTCCGGAAGTTTTATCTGCTGATAAGCATAAGACCCTTTCCGCACGATATTTTCGGGAAAGTTTTTCCACCATCTCTTCTTCAGGCACAATCAGCAGCTTTACCTGTGCTGCCTTTGTCAGCCTTCCCAAAGCCGCTGTTACTGCCTGAGAATCGTCTCCTGCCACCACCAGATCCACTGTTTCCGGGCACAAAAAAAGCGAATTATCCGTATCCTCCTGATCCGCCAGCTGTTTCGTTCCGCCCAGATAGATAAAAATAAAACGCTCCTGTGTCGCCGTGTCTTCCAGTTCTCCTGCATGTATAAAGCATCCCTTATCTCCATGATACAGAAACCGAAAATATTTAGTTTTCATAGAAATCTCCCTTATTAATTGCGGCGCCGCCATACCGGGAAGGCCCTAACTCCCCGGTATGGATTTCACGAGCTGATCAATCGGCGCCTTTGTTCCGCAGAATAAGATAAACAGTATGCAAAGTCCGTTTCCGGTATTATCTTATTCTAATTGCCAGTTCCCTTTGCCCTGCGTTTGCAGGGGCTTAATCCATATTCAGTTGTAAAATTTTTGTGGGTTATGAAACCCAGATGCCGTTGGAGTAGCTGGTACAAGTTTCCGACGTACTTCCTTTTTTGGCAGTATGGGAACCATACACACGGTAATAATAACCACCGGCAACTGAAAAAGTACCTTTTGTTGATACCGTATATGTGCTGTAAGCACTCACAGGACCTACCGAATTAACATAGACCCAACTATTGCCCTCCAGCCGCTGCAAAACCAGGGTTACTCTTACCTCATCGCTGAATCGGTAACAATTTGTGCTTCCAGATATGCGTACCTGTCTGCCTCCCAGATTTTCAATTGAACCTGTTCCAGAAGCCAAATAGGTGCCTCTGGCTCTTGAATCATCTCCATACTCTGCTTTCATATCATCGGTGAGAACCGACCCATCTACTATTTCACCAATGCGATTATCTGCAGCAGAGGCGGATAGTCCGCTAATTGCCAAGCAAAGCATCATAATAGTCACCAGAAGTATCTTTGTTTTTCTTTTTGACATTTTTTCCCTCCTTTCTTCTCTGTTCACACATTGATCAGTTACAAATAATAAAACGTAACTCTTGTAAAATTATAACGCAAAATCAATCAACAACAAAAAATTTTAATATTTTCATAAATTCCGAATATTCGATTTCTCCGTTACATACATAGCTGTAATCATCATGATGAAAACTTGCTGCATATGCCATACTGTTATTTTCCTGTTTGGCTTCCCATATTTCCATTTCTATGTTCTGATCGTTTGTGTATGTTTCTTTAAAAACAAAATTACCGTCTAAATATTGATAAGAGGATCTTTGATTTTCTGCTTGATAGATAAGAATATAAAATATTGTTTCTTTATACAAATAATAAATTCTTATTTCATTCGTTTTATCATCAATTACATAACTTTCAAATTTCATACTTTCTGGTAAATAAAGAAAATCAATTTCTCTAATTCCTGTTTTCTGTTTTATTTCCTCAAATGCTTCCTCCTCTTCCTTTCTCTGACTTTCCACAATCCCGTCATCAATATAATCCACTTCCAACTTAACTCCAAACCTCTCAGCCACACCATCCCACACCTGCATCACCAGCTTCCGGTTCGCGTCACTGGTCATACTGATGCCGAACACCAGCACGAGCATAGCGGCCGCGACGCCTGCTCTTTTCAGAATCTTCAGTCTCTTTTTCCTCTTTACGCTCCGCCTTTTCTTCTTTTCGCTTACCGCCCTGCCAAGCTTCAGGGCCTCCTGATCCTCTTTGGGCAGCATAGAATAAAGCTTCTCCAGATCCTGCTCCAAAGTGCCTTCATCCGAAACATTCTCTTTCGAAACCTCTTTGCTGTCCCCATTCTCCTGTGAATCCTGCTGGACGGTCTGCCGGGACTCCTTTTCCTCCGGCTCTTCCGCTTCTTCCTCCCAGACGCCTTCCTCTTTCAGCTTCGCTACCAGCTTTTCAAACATATCGTCCGGAGCCTTTATCCCCTCCAGGGACGGATCGCTGTTTAGCTCCGCTTCCAGCTCATCTGCTTCTTTCTTCAGGCTCTCCCGGATAAATTCATCCATTCTGGGATCATCAAGCACTTCCTGATCTATCCGGATAGGAGAAATCTTGTCACCCTTCCCTGGTTTATCTTTCGTAGTTTCTTTCATTTTCCGGCTAAGTCCCTTCTTGACTTTTCTATGTCAAAGGTTAAACTGTAATTAAAACATTCTGTTCCTGCCGATTCAGGGCCAAGAGAACAGAATAGGATTATTGTTATTTTGGAGGATGAACATGAAACGAATCATTTTGACAGGCGGCGGCACCGCCGGACATGTCACCCCGAACATTGCGCTGCTCCCTGCTCTGAAGGAGCGCGGCTTCGATATTCAGTATATTGGTTCCTATGACGGGATTGAGAAGAAGCTGATCGAAGAGCTCTCCATTCCCTATCACGGAATCGCTTCAGGAAAACTGCGGCGCTATTTTGACCTGAAAAACTTTTCAGACCCCTTCCGGGTAGCCAAAGGCTATTTCCAGGCCCGCAAGCTGTTAAAACAGCTGAAGCCGGACATCGTTTTCTCAAAAGGCGGATTCGTCACAGTACCGGTGGTGCAGGCTGCCAAAGGGCTGCACATTCCCGTTATCATTCATGAATCCGACCTGACGCCCGGACTTGCCAATCGGCTGGCTATTCCGGCCGCTACCAAGGTGTGCTGTAATTTTCCTGAAACCATTCCGTTTCTCCCTGAAGGAAAGGCCGTTCTTACCGGCTGTCCCATCCGTCAGGAGCTTCGCCAGGGCAATAAACTGGCTGGTTTAAAATTCTGCGGATTTACCGCCGCAAAGCCGGTTCTCCTGATCATTGGAGGAAGCCTTGGTTCCGTAGCTGTAAACCGCGCTGTCAGAAGCATCCTTCCCAAGCTTTTAGATACCTTTCAGGTGGTGCATCTCTGCGGAAAAGGCAATGTGGACGAAGCCTGGAACCATACTCCGGGCTACATCCAGTTTGAGTATATTAAGCAGGAGCTGGCAGATCTCTTCGCCATGGCGGATGTCGTCGTATCCAGAGCCGGAGCCAATGCCATCTGTGAACTCCTGGAACTGCGGAAGCCCAATCTGCTGATCCCCCTCTCCGCCGCGGCCAGCAGGGGAGATCAGATCCTGAATGCCAAATCCTTTGAAAAGCAGGGCTTCAGCAAGGTAATACAGGAAGAAAATCTCACAGACGAAGCTCTTCTGAACGGGATTCTCTCTCTGTATGAGAACCGCCTTACTTACGTGGAAGCCATGGAAAAAAGCGCCTTCAGCCATGCTGTGGATACGATTCTTTCCCTGATCTGCGACATTGTAAAATAAAACCGTTTCCTGTGCCCGGAGGGAACGGAGTGCTCCTCCGTCCCTCCGGTATACATTTTTCTCACATATCTAAGTACTCATTTCCGAAGCGTTCTCTCACGAAACTTCTTGCTCTGTAAAGCCTTGCCCGAAGTACCGGCTCTGCAATTCCCAGTCTTCTGGCCGCCTCGCTGTAAGAGATTCCGTCCACACAGATCATCATAAGGACCTCATACCACAAATAATTTGCCTTCCGGACTTCCCTCAGGATTCTTCCGGTAAATTCCTTCTGATACATCTGCCGTTCATGCACTGAAATACTTTCTTCTACCAGAACATTTCCCATTTCTTTGAGATTATGATTCATTGATACTTCTTTATGGTTCTTATTCTTTCTGAAAAAATCAACAATCGCATTTTTCGTGGCGCGAATCAGCCAGGCTTTCTCAAGATCTTTGTCTATGTGATCCATATTTTTGTAAAATGAAAGAAATACCTGCTGACAGATTTCCTGTGCTGTCTGAAAATTACCAGTCTTACTTACAGCAAGCTTGATGACTAAATCCTTATACTTCAGAAAGCTTTCCTCAAATCTTTTGTTCTTCATTTTTCATTCCCTTTTCTTTTGTAAGGTATTTTTTTGCAGAGGATACGGCTGCAAACTCTCCGTATCTTATCTTGATCAGGAAACTGGCGCGGATTTTTAAAACAGGGCAAGAATCTCCTTCTTATCTTCTTCTGTCAAAGTTCCCGGTGTCCAGGCTACATTCACCGTATCTCCTTTATATCTGGGAATCAGATGCATGTGAAAATGAAATACAGTCTGACCTGCAGCTTCGCCGTTATTCTGAACAACATTCACTCCGTCCGCATGCAGTCCGTCCTGAAGCTGTTTGGCCAGCTTTTTAGCCAGTATCATGGCCTTCCCGGCCAGCTCGTCCGGAAGCTCGAAAAGATTGGCTGCATGCGTCTTGGGGAGAATCAGGGCGTGTCCCTTTGAGGCGGGTCCCAGGTCCAGGATCGCCCGGAAATTCTCATCTTCGTAAATTGTAGAAGAAGGAATATCTCCTTTCGCTATTTTACAAAAAATACAATTATCTTCCAAAATCTGTCTCCTTTCACTCTTTTATTTGCATACTGTACTTATATATTAAAAATTTTGTCTAATGTTGTCAATAAATTCTTGTTGATAATTTCCAAAGAAAATGTTAGACTTTTGAAAAATTTTGTAGATTCTGGAAAGTGATTTGAAATGAGTAAAGAAATAGATCCTAACGGCTCCTGCCGGCAGAACTGCCCGGCGCTGAGACAGCTGAATCTTCACTACCATTATTTTGTATCAAAGCTGTCGCATGAAATACGAAATCCTCTGACTTTAGTATACAGCTCCCTGCAGCTTATGGAAAAAGAACAGCCACTGATCGGTACAAGTCACCTGTGGACACAGATCAAGTACGACCTTGAAGACACCCTCCGGCTGCTGGCAGATCTGTCCTCCCTGAATAACAGCGGGACCTTACAGCCTGAACCCCTGGATCTTCAGAAATTCCTCGGGGAGACGGCTGCCTCCTGCCGCTCCTTCCTTCAGCAGCATAAAATCTTCTTTACGCTTCAGACAGGCGCTGATCTTCCCATGATTTCTGCTGATCGGCGCAGGCTGAAAGAAGCTTTGCTGAACCTGATTCATAACGCCGCGGACGCCCTGTCATGCAAGGAGGAAAACCGGCGCCTCATCCTGGCTGCCGCTGCCTGCCGGGACTTTGTTCAGATTCACGTAAGGGATAACGGATGCGGAATCCCGACAGAATACCGCAGTTCGATTCTGGAGCCCTTCGTTACCCACAAGCCAAATGGCACCGGTCTTGGGCTTGCCATTGCCAAAAGCATCGTCTCCCACCATGGCGGAGCGCTTTCATTTACTACCAGTACAGATATTCCGGAAACCTTTACTGACTTTTGTATTACCCTGCCTGCCGGAGTTCTACATTCTGAGGGTAAGGAGCCAGCCCAGTAAGAAACCGGCCGCCAGCCCGCCGATATGCGCCTCATTATCAATTCCAATGGCCGTCATTCCCTGAAGAATGGTAAGGACGGCCATTAGAATCAGTCTCTGGCCGGACAGGCCCGGCACCCGGTCTTTTTTCCGAAGAACCAGATAAATCAAAGCTCCCGTCACAGAAAAAATAGCTCCCGAAGCTCCCGCGGAGACAGCAAATTCCCGGGTATACAGTTCATAGGCAATGGAGAGAAGGTTCCCGGCAATCCCTCCTGCCAGATAAATAATTAAAAATCTTATTTTCCCCACGGCCGCTTCCAGATAATCTCCAAGAAAAATCAAGACCAGCATATTATAAAAGAGATGCTGCAGCCCAAAATGCAGAAACATGCTGGTGAAAATCCGGTAATATTCCCCTCCGTCTACCACCAAAGGCACAAAAACTGCCCCATGGTTCAGCATAAACAGAGCATCCTCCGTATTTCCCAGAATGCTTAACACGATAAAAACAGCTATGTTAATCCCCACGATCAGAAGCGTAACCGGCTGTCTGTTTTTTAAAAAGGATCTGATTTCTGACATTTCTACCTCCCTAAGGCTTTTGCGTCAGTATAGCACAGATCCTTCCGGAAATCCAATGATTCCCGTATGGATGCTACTGTCCTTTTTACCTCAATGTTCAGTTTTTACAGCATAGTAGGCAATATCCGCGAAGGAAATGCAGTCTCCTTCTTTAAATTCTTTTCTTTCATTAATCTGCAGTCTTGCTCCATTTACAAAGGTCCCGTTTTTACTGTTCCGATCCCGTATATAATACTTATGATTTTCGAATTCCAAACTGGCATGAATGCGGCTGACTGTATCAGAGGGAAGGACGATATCCACCTGTCCCTCTTTTTTGCCGATCAGTACAGGGACCGGACCGGCCGAAATCTCCCGGGGACACCCTGGGGAGGAGGTAATCAGCTGTATCACAGGAAAAGTCCCGCCAGCAGTCAGACACCTGGTTTCATCTTCCGGAAGCAGGCAGGAGGTCTCCGGTTCAGAAGCTTCCGGTTCATCTTCCCGATACATTTCTTCGCGCAGCTCCTGGTAAGGTTCTTCATCCTCCTCCACGGCCCAGAGATGTTTCTGCGCCTTGTTTTTTTCCTCCTTTTTCTTTTTCCAGTGGTTATTCCCAAGCATCCCTGCCGCAAGAGCCATAAAGAACAGCCCTCCGGCTTCTGTCAGCCCTAAAATACCAAGGAAAAGCAGAATCTCTGTTCCAAGGATCACGGCCAGTACAGAAAGAAGGATCGCTGGGTGTACCTTCTGGAACAGCCGGAAGCAGTCTTTCTTTTCTTCAGATCTTTCTTTTTCAGTTTGCGGTAAGGGATCTGTCCTGTGTTTTATCTCCTTTTGTTCCGGCTTTTCCCGGAGTTCTTTTAAGGGCCGGATATCAGGCTCTTCCACAAGGGTTTTTCTGTCCCGGCCCTTATCTTCGTTAAGTAGTTCCGGTCCTTTCAATTCCGGAGTATAATTTTTCAAAAGCTCCTCCAGCAGACGCTGAAGACTGCTGTTTTTTTCACCGGCTCTCTGGTACAGTCCATATCCGAGAGCCACCGCCTGTCCGTCCTGGTGATCCAGGCGCCGGAGAAAAAAGTCTGCCAAAGAGAGAATCGAGCTTTCAGGATCTCCCTGGGGATAACAGCATAGAAGCGCTCTTTGGGTGTCCGGCATAAGGAATATGTATTCCGGCTGGAAGAGCAGGAAGTCCGCAGGAATCAGATATTTGTGGAGTGACTGCAGCGTCTCCTGTATTCCCGCTAAAAGGTGAAGCATGTCGCCGCAGTTCAGCTTTCTTTTCTCAAACAGATTCTCCAGCGACTGCCTGGAGGTAATTTCATAATAGAAAAAAAGCGTACCGTCCCTCCAGGAGGAATGCATGGGAAGGAGGCCCGGAATTTTGTTGTTCTCTGTCATACGGATGCTGTAAATATCCGGATCTGTATTTTCAGGGGCTTCCAAAACAAGATAATTATTTTTTCCGTCTCTTCTGTATTCTGCCTTCATCTATCTGCCTCCGTTCCCATGGTTTCACAATCTCTTTCTGGATTCCCACACTTTTTATTCCAGAGCTTCCTCGGCTAAATCTGCCAGCCCACGTATTTTCCGTATACTTTCAGCGGGAGTTTTGATTTCACAGTCCCATGATGCTGAAAGCGTCAGACGGTTTCCGGAGAAAAATTTCATAACCATTCCGGGAACCGGAAAATTTCCATTCCCGGAAGCTTCCACCCTGCCGTTTCCTTCCCGGGCTGTTCCCTTCAGACCGCGGCTGCCCAGGAAGCGGGAGGAAACGATCTTTTCTTTCAGACAATCTATAGACTGCCCCCGCTCTTCTGCCGTAAGACCGTTGCTTCCGGCGGAGGCTGTTTCGCATACAAGCCCCTGGAGCACCGCCCGGTCATGGACATAAAAGGCGCAGAAAAGAAAAGCTGTCAGCACAATTACTGTAAGTGATGCGACAAAGCAGGCTTCCACAGTAAGGCTTGCCTGCAGTCCGCCGATGCCCCTTTTTTCTGAATTCATATGACCTCCTCACTTTGTAATGGAACCGCACGCAAAATATTCCGACTGTACCTAACCTCCCAGACAGGAAAGGATTTCCCAGATCATATCCGCCAAAAAGAGGAACGGAAGAAACGGTAGCTGGGTTTGCCTGCTCGCTTTCCCTAATGAAAGGAGGAAAATGGAGAGCAGCGCGGCAAAGAAGAACGCGGCTGATACCAGAATCACGGTTCTCGAAAACCCCAGGGACAGCCCGCATATAAGGATCATTAAGCTGTCTCCATATCCCAGGCCCTCCCTGGAAATCCAGGATACGGTCAGACAGAACAGGCCCGGCAAAAGCCCGGTAAGGAAAAAGACGATTCCCTGTTCCCGGTGAAATATGTGGTCGGCCGCCGTCAGCAGAAAATAGCCAGCTGCAAGCTGCAGATACACTTTTCTGCATTTCAGGTCGATGGCAGCCGCTGTCCCCAGGAACAGACCGGATAAAAACCGCTGATACATAATACCTCCCATTCGCATACTGAATTTTCTCTGCCTCGGAAATCCGAAACACTCTCTACCCTGCGGCCTGCCCGCATTTTGAACACATTCTTAAGCTCCCTGCTTCCTCTTTTGTCACTTTTCTGACCGTCCTTTTCAGGCCGCTGCAGGAAAGACTGGTGTGATAACGGTTCCCCTCATTTGTAATGTAAATCCCGCTGCCCTGCTGATCGCCGCATTTTTCACAGGGGTGGTACTTGCCGCCGCTGTTGTTTCTCAGGCTTTCCAGAGAGCTTTCCCGGACTTCACGGATAGACAGCTTCAGGTGGCTACATTCAGGATCCGCATGGCAGACAGTGCCGGTGACTGTAACATACACGTATTCTTCCCGGCTCTCATCCTGTTCACTGCCCGTTGCTCCGGCGCCGTCTTCCCTCCCTGTCCAGGCTCTTATCCTGGCTCTTTGGAGGAAGAAAATACCCGGAAGCTGTATGGGCGACCGGAGCTGATACGTAAGAACCAGATCAATGGTCTGTCCGTCCTTTAACACGGAGGACAGAAGCAGATTGGTATTTTTAATATTTTCCGGGTTTCCGGCTTTCTTCGTAACCTGCCTTTGGGCGTATGCTGTGGATACTATAGCCGCAGCCGTTTTTGTGCCCTCCCCTGCCTCTTTAGCATACCGGACAGAGTACGCGGCCGTTCCCATGGCCTGGCTGGTATCAGAAAGAGCGGTACCAAGCATAACGGCTGTCCCCATAACTGCGCAGTACTGTAAGGCCGCGATCATACAGATCAGAAAAACAGGAAGGGCAAGAGCCGCCTCTACTGTAAGCCCGCCGTGAAGCGGGGCAAAAAAGAATGCTTCTGCACCGGATTTTTTAAAAAGGAACATTGTGGGAGAGAGTATTACCTTTCTTTTAGAATATACTTTAAGATTTGTGTGCTGCAGATTTAATCGAAATGACCGATTCTTTTTATCTGTTTTTATTTCCGAATACAGAAGCATTCATTTTCACCCCGCTTTTTTGTAGAAAGCCCTTTAAAATCCCAAGGACAGAGTCAGCTGCTGTCCAGGTAGGAAATTCCTCCGGTCTGAACGACACTTATATCCTCCCCTTTTATCTTGGTTACGGCCTGGGCAAGACTGAAAAATACCGGTTTTATAACCCACTCTGTTCTGGTTTTAATTCCCACGATACAATTCTCAGCCCGGAATTTTTCGCTCCCGGAGATTCGTTTGAGATTCTCCTCAATCAGATCCAGGGCTCTGAGCTTCTGCTTGGAAAGAGAGCCCATGTAAAGAAGGATTCTCAGGTAATCCTTATAAGAAAGTCCCTTCTCCTGCCCGCTGCCGCCCTGATCTATAATCTCTGTAATCCTTCCCAGGTTCTCAAGAGTCAGAGTCCAGGAAGAAACGTCCTTCGTAAGAGGCACCTTATCGCCCTCCAGCAGCGTCCTTACATCGATGAGGCTTTCTCCGTAGGCCCATGCCAGCAGAAGGGCATGCTTCGTGGCCGCCGTGAGAGCCGGCATCCCGAGAAACCCTGTAAGGGTCACAGCCAGGGACTGGGCGCTCCCGTTCATCTGACTATTCTGTACACAGTACAGATAGTTCATCCCCTCCCGGAGCAGCAGAAGCTTATCCGCCACAGACTTCAGATTCCGTTTATCCATAGAATTGCCGCCTATAATGATCTCCAGCTGATATAGAAGACCCTCTCCCTCCTTCTGGCTGAGATAATTGGGAAAATAGTTCAGAAGATATTCCCGGAACAGCACATCTGCCGTAACCCCCTTATGAATTCTCTCCAGCTCCAGACTGCCCTCTTTCGTAATCTGACGGGAGGGAAGCTTTGTGAGGGTGACTGCTTTTTGAGAAAGAGGCTTGCCTCCGGTGACAATACTCAGGGTGCTTCTCATCCTGAGCTTCGCGATTTCCAGAAGAGGATTTTTCGTTTCATTCTGCGGCGGGTTAACTGCACCCCCGGCCTCGGCCTGTTCGGATTCTATCTCCTGAAGCCGCTGCTCCTTCTGATCCTCCAGGTCAGACATCCGGGAATCATTTTCCTTCCTGTTTTTTTCATATTCCTCCTGATTTTTTTCGATTTGGTCTGTGTCCTTTACGTATTCCAGGAGAGCTTTTACCGCCCCTGTCCCCAGGTTCGCTTTCATATAGCTGACTGCCTGCTGGTAGAAGGCTTCTCCTTTGTCGTCTGTCAGAAGAGCATAACCGCTGATTTCACTGTGAGTCAGTCCCAGGTTCCAGGGATCGAAACACCAGACAGAAAATAAGTCTTTTCCGGGATTTACATTATAAGAAAGGAACTCTTCAAACCGCTGCGCCGTCTTATAAATCCCAAAAGTTCCGCTGCCGTACGAACCGTCAAGTCCGAAAATCTCGTACTCTTCCAGCAGATTTCTCTCAAATTCACCCAGCAGCGAAAAATTCCCCATGCCTGTAAGATTCGCTGTCTGGGCTCTGGCTCCCTGAATCCTGGCCGACTCTGCCGCTGTACAGATCAGGCTCAGAAATAAAATACAAACCAGACTTAAAAATACAGTAACCGATCCATTCTTTCCTTCTCTGTACATAGCGGCACTCCCCTATACACTGTTGCTCTGGCTTACGATTTTGCTGAAAATGCTTTTAACAAGATTCGTCAGCTGTGTTTTAAAAATCAGGACCAGGCTGATCAACACAACCAAAATCAGAATGATCTCAACAACCCCCACACCTTCCTCTTCTGAAAGAAATGACCTTATGTGTTCCATAGCTGCCCTCCCTTCTTGATAAGCCAGAACTCTCCTGTTCTGCTGAATGGCGTTCAATCCTCTCCCCTTCAGAGTAATTTTTTCCGCCGCCCTTCCAAACCGGATGCTTCACTAAACTGCGCTTTTCATAGCCTGGAACTGAAGAGAAGACCGCTTCTGTGCCGGGTATGTATGAAAATCCATAGCTATACTGCTTCGGAACGGCAGCTGATACTGTGTTTGCTTGCGAAATAATTAGTTGAGTATTAAATTGAAAGGAATAATCATGACCGAAAAACTAGATCTTAAACTGAAATGTGAAAGAAGTTATGAATGTGTCATCCTTCAGACAGGATTTACAAGTGACAATGTTAAGTATATCACTTTTTTTCGATTTGTAAATAGCTTTTGTTGATAATTATATACTTTGTGAGATTTATACAAATTTCGCAGATGTATTTTTACAGAATGTTCACCTATTTTTCTTAAATACCAGATTCTATGAATACACTTTTTCTTAAATACCTGAAAATAGACGATACAGCAAAGCCGCCGGAAATTCGGTCTGCGTTCCCTTTCGGCCGGCGCTAGCCGTGCGCCGCCGGCACGCAGCGTCCCTTGCGGTGTTCGCCAAACGGACGTGCCTGCGCGTCCGCTTGGCTCGCTGCTCGCGGGAATAATATTGCTCTGAAGCAGCCTGTCTGTCATCCTCCAACATAAGAAATCAGCTGCTGTGCCTCCCCTACGGAAGAATACACGCCGGCCGCCGTCAGCGCCCACAGCGCCGCTCCGTAGGCCGCCTCCTCCTTATGTACCGGAATCTGCATGGAAAGCCCGAATCTTTCCTCAAAGATTCTCTGAAGCCACGGATTCATCCGCAGGCCGTTTCCGCTTCCGATCAGGTATTTTGCCCTGGAAACGCCAAGCTTCTCCATCTCACGGTAAAACGTGTGAAGCTCTTCCGCCATGCCGTCCAGGATTCCCATAATAAAATCCTCCGGGGTAAAGTTCTCCAGGCCCAAGTTCGCAATGCCGCCCCGGCGCTCCGGCTCTCTTCTGGTACCGCAGAATCTGGTGTCAACCTTCAGAGTCGTCCCCTTCATTCCCCTCTCTTTCAGGATTCGGTCCATGGCACCATACAGTTTCCCCGGATCCTTACCTGTCATAAGCTCTGCCGTCCGCCGGAAGAAGCGCTCCAGGGCCGCATATGCCCTGCCTCCGCACAGGCCGGCTCCTACAAGGATATACTGATCCCGGCTGATAGCCCGAAGCTCTGTTTTCTCTGCCTTCACATACCGGGTCAGTCCCGTGGAAATCTGGCTGGCGGTCCCTACATTTACCAGCACGCTTCCTTCCAGCTCTTTAACGGATCCCAGGACGCTGGCCTGGTTGTCGCCGATTCCGGTGGAAACCGGTATCCCCTCTGCTGTCTCTCCCAGCAGAGAACAGTCTGCCACACATTCCGGAAGAATCTCCGGTTCTATTCCGGCGTTTTTTAATGCCTCCCGGTCATATTCCATCTTCTCTAAATGAAAACAGCCGATGCTGGCTCCGTCTGACACAGACAGGCAGGGAGCCTTTCTTCCCGTCAGCTTCATTCCCATATAATCATGGATCGTACAGATGGACGCCGCCCCTTCCGGAACCAGATGGTTTTTCAGATTATAAAAATGCGTGGTAAGGCCGAATCCTGTGGCCATTGGGTATCCCGTAAGCTCTGACAGCACCTCCGCATACGTCTTTCCCTCTTCTTCCGGATAAGGTTCATTCCCCCGTTCGTCCTGCCATGTAAACAGAGGGCTTACAGCCTTCCCTTCCCGGTCCGTATATAAAACTCCATGCATCTGCCCTGTCAGTCCTACACAGGAAATGTCAGAATGCTCTGAGAGAAATCCCCTGTAAATTCCTCCCACCAGCTCCCAGATTCTCTCCGGGTTCTGCAGATCCTCATAAGCCTCTCCCCTGAAAGCCGAATCATTATCCAGGGTCTTTACAGCCTCCACCTTCCCGGTTGCCGCGTCCAGCAGAACGCCGCAGACCGTTGTAGTCCCGATATCAATTCCAACCGCGTACATTTATTTTCCCCTTTCTCATTGATTTTACTGGTGTCAGTCTGTCCTGTCCCGCAGTCTATCTTACGAAACCTCTTTCTCACACAGCCTTCCCCGCCGGATTACGAACAGGAAAAGCTCCTGACCTGAAAAAGATTTATGGCACAGGAAAAACCTCTTACCGTAAAAAATTTTTCCTGTGCCATAAAAAAGGGAGACATCGCAATCTTTTTTTGGATGCCTCCCGCTACTTCGCTGTGTCCAATGGACTTACCTTCCTTTCGTTTATATTATGAGTTTTAATTTAAGTTTTTGGTGGTCCGTACCTCACTTTCTTTTAATTTTATTTTCTTTCACTAAATACCTTCATTTAATGAATCGGCTTACCTTCCCATTGGAATCTCCTCCTTAGGTTTTGTTCAGCTTTTATTGTATGTCAGTATTATAACTTCCATCTTTATTTTTGTCAATACGTTTCTCTATATTTTTATAATTATTTTATTTTTGAAAATATGACTAATTTTCAGTTTATTTATACAGATGCATTTTCCCAGTAAAATAGACGCTTTTTAATTCCTGATGTATAATAAAGGGCGTCAGTGAAAACCAAATTTCCCGCTGCCTGCAGGAATCAATGACAAAAAACAAGAAAAAGAAAGGAGTCATTACTGTGATAAAGATTCAGATCCGTGAAGCCCGAATCCAGGATGCCAATTTCATACACAGGCTGAACTGCCGGGAAATGGGATATGCGTATCCTCTGGAAAAAACCATTGAAAAGCTGGAAAAGATACTGGGCAGTCCCCACGATAAAGTTTACGTAGCCGAATTTCAGGATTCTGTTGTTGGATATGTCCATGCCAATGACTACGATCTTCTCTATGCCCCGTCTATGAAAAACATTATGGGAATCGCTGTATCCTCTGATTTTAAACGGCAGGGGGCGGGAACCGCCCTCTTAAAGGCAGTGGAAGAATGGGCGAAGAAATCCGGCGCCTCCGGAATCCGCCTGGTTTCAGGAGCGGACAGAACCGGCGCCCACGAATTCTATCGGCAATTCGGCTTTGGAAAGGGGAAGCCCCAGTTAAACTTTAAAAAAATATTCTGACTCCCCCATTATTTCTTTTTCTGTACTTTCGCTAATTTTTACTCCGGCTTTACCTCCCCCATTCCTGTTTTTCATTCTGTTCCATTATAATAATGGCACAATACAGGAAGGGGGATTTCCTCATGAAAAAAATATCTTTCTTTACTTTTTCCTTTCCGCTTATGGCGGCTGCGCTCTGCCTGACGGCCTCTCTTGCCCTTGAGGCCGTTCCATTTCAGGAATCCCCTTCCAGGTATTTCTCTTCTGAATATGCGTCTTCTGTGTATTCAGCTTCCAGAGCTCTCCCTGAAGCCTCTGCTCAGGATCTTTCCGGTTCCGGAGAAGAAGTCTGCCGATTATCCGGAGGGCCCCTGGTTCCCCCGGATGAAATTTCAGGAATTCCCCAGGCCAGACTTCAGGAGACATCTCTTCTGAATCTTCTCCACGAAGTTCAGATTTACTATACAGGGGCGCAGATTTCTGCCGCCCCGCTTCTCGCGGAAGATAGTGATATTGCCGGCCTTGAAGAGGGGCCTGTCTTTGAGTCGGATCTTGACCGGCTGTATCCCTCTGAAGATACTCTGTGTGTCCTGGAGATGAGCGGAGAGCAGTTAAAGCAATATATGGAATGGTCCGCCGCGTACTTTAATACTTACAAAAAAGGAGACGTAACCCTCTCCTTCTCCCCGGACAGAGATGGAAGTACGTATGATCTGTTCTCGGGGATCTGCTACGAAATAAATTTGTCAAAAAAGCCCGGCCGGCGGATTGAATCTCTCACCTGGCCGGATGGTTCCGAAATCAAGGACAGAGAATCTGTTACGGTGGCAGTGAGCAGCAGCAGGGCCTTTTCCCAGCTTCTCACCGCGGGTGAAATTTTTCAGGAGGGCTCTTCTCTGCCCCTCCTTGTAAAAGAAAACGCCTCTTCCATCCGGGACCTGATTCAGGACTATCTTGTGGACGTAAAAGGCGGCAGCCTGGAAGCGCCCTCCCTTACCGGCAACTGGCGGCTCACCGGAATCGGCTGGGATGATGCGCTTCACCAGGAGGCGGCAGAGCTGATTAACAGCGGTCAGCTCTCTCTGACGGATTCCGAAAATGGAACTGGCCGTAATATATCCTCTCTCACAGTCTGGGATTTAAACCGGATCCGATAAGCTGAACGTACATGAGAAGTCCTCTGTTTTTTCGTTTACCACAGCGAATCATCCCGCAGCATCTCTGAAAGCTCCCGGCGCAGAACCTTTCGCCCGCCCAGATAGTAGGCCAGGGCTACCGCCGCGAAAATTCCCAGAATAAAAAGGAGAATGGGGAAAACCGGCGCCTCTCTGATAAAAACTGCCGGTTCCAGATAACTGGCCCTAAGCATCAGAGCCAGCGCCAGCACAGTGATCGGCACGGTGACAGCCAGGGGCTTCCCCGCGATCACCAAAGCCTCCGCGCAGAACATTTTCCTCAGCCCGCCAGGCGTCATTCCCACGGAAAGATAGCGGGCAAATTCTCGTTTTCTCTGGCTGACAAATCCCAGAGCGTTGGAAAATATATTTCCGATTCCGATCAGGGCCAGAAGAATACAGAATCCTCCCAGTATCGTCATCATTCCTTCTATGGAACGGTCATTATCCAGTTTCTCCTGAATCCGGTTTTCCGTTTCAATGTCGTACTTTCCTTCCAGAAGGCTTTCCGCTCTCTCCTGAATCTCCTCCAGCTCTTCCAGATTCCCGTTTTCTTTTCCCAGAATCCGGATGTATGTGTCTGCCTCCGCCCCGCCAAGGGAGTCTTTTATCTCTTCCCACAGAGAAAGCGGCAGAAAATGAACCAGTTCGTAATAGTCCTCTGTACCATATTCCTCCCGAAGGAGGGGAGCCTCCTGGGTATACGCGAGAACCGGAATTTCCACAGTCTCCTCCTGCGCGCCCTCCCGGCACAGCGCCGCGGAGTCAGACTCTTCTTTCATATACGGCAGGTATTTTGGATTTCTGAAGTTAGAGTTCTCCACATCCCATATTCTGTTGTAAACCACCGCTCCATCCGTGTCCGGCTCCGCTCCGATCTGTTCACAGTACTGGACGAAGCTCGCGTCATCCAGGATGACCAAAGGAGCGTTCACAATCCAGCCGTCTCCATAGGGCTGCGCCTGCTCCCGGGGCGCCCTCGCGAGACCTCCAAGAGATGTCAGTTCCCGGCTCAACTCCTCCTCGTCAAGAATCCTTTTGACATCTGCTTTCTGATATACGACGGCGCTCCTCACGCCTTCCATCGTCTGAAGCTCATCCGTCTCCGTAAAATTCTCAATCTCTGTGTTATTCACCGTAACCATAACATCCCAGGCATCCTGATACCTCTCAAAGTACGTCATCCTGGTGCTGATTCCCGACAGGGTAAAAAAGCATTCCATAAGAGTAAAGGCCAGAAAGGAAAAAGTCAGCGCAAGAGTTCCTGTACGAAACGCTTTTTTCTGGGCCTTCAGCGCGTTTCCCGCCAGCTCCCCTTCTATTCCGAACAGACAGCTCAGAAAAGGAGATTTTTTCCTCTTCTTAAGCTGCAGCTCTGCCGGCTCCCGGACAGCCTCCAGAGGCGTCACTCTGCAGAGCTTCCTGGCAGGCAGCCAGGCGGAAACCAGAACCGTAGCCGCCGCGGCCCCCAGCGTTCCTGCAAAAGCCAGTGGATGAAACCCCCACACAGCCTCATGCCGGTCTGCTGCCATCTCTCCGGCAAAAGCATTCAGCCACCAGATTACCCCTCTGCTCCCCAAAACCCCCAGAGCACTGCCCAGAAGCACCGGAACCGCGCAAAGGACAGCTGCCTCTCTCATAAGAAGCCCCCGAATCTGCCCCGGAGTAGCTCCGACGCTTGAAATAATGCCAAGCTGACGGATCCGGCTCTGCATGGATATGCCGAAGGCATTGTGGATAATCAGAATCAGTGAGACGCAGGCCAGAACCGTGATTCCCAGAAACAAGGGGAAAATCAGCCTGGGAGCCGGATCCTTGGGATCCCTTATCATGTACAGGTTCAGAAGGCTGTGATGATACTCCGCCGTCTCCGGCGAAAGTCCTGCCAGAACCGCGATCTGCGGCATATCCTCCAGGATCCTGCTCATATCACGGAAATAAAGATCTGCGGTAATCTCCTGCCCCTGGGAGAGCTCCTGGTTTATCTCCACCTTTTCCACATTCTCATAGCTTTCGATCACTTCCAGCTCTTCCCGGCTGATCTCTCCGGTGAGCCTCCCCTGCCAGCTCCCCTCCTCCAGACAGATCCGTTCTACCTCATACTTCCAAAAATTATAAAACAGTCCAACCAGCAGAGCCAGAAACAGCGCCGCGAAAAAAGACGCCAGAAAAACAGATCTGCCGGCAAAGATTTTTCCTTTTACAGAACCTGCGAAATCCTTCCTTCCCATATGCTTACCCCTGCTTTCTGTCGCTGATGATGCGGCCGTCCTCCATGACCAGGATCCGATCCGCTTCCAAAGCGATTTTTTCATCATGGGTTACCATGAGAATCGTCTGCTTTAAATCCCTGCTGGTTCTTTTCAGGAGGGCGATAATTTCTTCCGAATTCCTCCGGTCCAGATTCCCCGTAGGTTCATCCGCCAGCAGAATCGCCGGGCGGTATATGAGAGCTCTGGCAATGGCCGCCCTCTGCTGCTGTCCCCCGGAAATCTGTCCCGGAAGAAATTCCAGCTTATCCTCAATCCCCAGGGAAGAAACAATCTGATCAAAATATTCCTGGTTCGGCTTCCTTTTATCCAGGAGAAGGGGCATCAGGATATTCTTTTTTACAGTCAGGGTGGGAATCAGATTGTAAAACTGATACACCAGCCCCACCTTCCGCCGCCGGAACAGAGCCGCCGCCCTTCCTTTCATGCCGGAGATATCGGTTCCTTCTACCAGAACTCTCCCCTGGGTGGGGCGGTCCACCGTTCCCAGAATATGCAGCAGGGTGGATTTTCCCGAACCGGAGGCCCCCATAACAGCGGCAAACTCCCCTTTCTCAATGGACAAATCAATACCGTCCAGGGCCCTCACCTGATTTTCTCCCTTTCCATATACTTTCCCGACGCCTTCACATTTCACAATCTCCAAGGAAATTCCCCCTCTCTGTCTGTCCTGAAAGCTGCTTCCCCCGCCCTAACCGTCCTGAAAGCAGCTCTGCCCTCTTTGTATGCTCCAAAAGCAGCTCTGCCCTTCCAAGCTCTGCCGGGAACGGCGTTTCGCCGGCAGGTTCTGCCATGCGGCCGCCTCATTGCTGAACTGACGCTTATTTTAGCAGAGAAAAGTGACACCCCGGTGACAGTCAGGGTTTGGGAATCCGTATTTCAAAGCAGGCGCCTCCCTCCCGAAGATTTCCGGCGGTCAGGCTGCCGTTTTCCATTTCAACAATCCGGCGGGCCAGAGAAAGGCCGATCCCGCATCCCTTTTCGGTTCCGTTTTTTCCCTTGTAGAACCGGTCGAAAAGCCGTGGAAGATCTTCAGGCGCAAAGCCTTCCCCCTGATCCCAGATCCGTATCTTCGTACCCAGAAGATCGCAGAAGTAGTCGCAGTATATCTTCCCGCCTTCCTGGGAATGCTCCATGCAGTTTTTCATCAGATTCATCAGGGCTTCCATCGTCCATTCCAGATCCCCCAGGATCTCGACTCCTTCCTTTTCAGGAATGTCCACGGAAACTCCCCTCTGTGCCATCTGTTCCTCCAGATTCCCGGCAGCCAGCTCCAGAGCCGTATACACATCCACAGTCTCCTTTTCCAGCTGCAGCGCCCCTGAATCAATCCTGGACAGAGTCAGAAGGGCTTCCTCCAGCCGGCCAAGCCCTTCCAGCTTCCTTCGGACAGAGAGGCAGCGTCCGTTCTGCGTTTCCTTTTCCAGAAGCTCCAGAGAGAGAAGCGCTCCTGTAATGGGAGTTTTCAGCTGATGGGCGATATCTGCCAGATGCTCCGCGAACCTTTCCCTGGCCTTTATCGCTTCCTCTTTAACCGCGTACAGATTTGTCACCGTTTTATAAATCTCATCCTGCAGCCGTGAGAAATCATCCTCCCTGTCCTGAATAAGAGTTCCGGCCGCCTGAGTGTTTACCCGTTCCAGATATCCGGTCAGCTCCCGGATCCTTTTTTGGCATCTGCGGTCTTTCTTCCAGAAGGACAGAGAAATTACCGCCGAAAGAGCCGCAGCGGCCAGGGCTGCTCCATAACCCGCTCTGTTTTCTCCCCTCAGAAAATCGTCTTCTCTGTACCCAAACTGTTCCAGAAAATCGTTCTGCCAAACAGCCTTGTCTCCCGAAGACTGGTACTTCTTCAGGACCCCCAGAACCTCTCCCCTCTCTTCCGGGTACTGTTCCAGAAAAGCCTCTGTGTATGCGGAAAGATGACTGAAAGCCGCCCTCTCATACTGCCGCTGCCACATAAGGGACAGAATAAAAATTGCCGCCAGACAGGCCAGAACCGGCAGCAGGAGTTCCGCTGTTTTTATTTTCTTCTCTGTCATATCCGCTCCTCCATCCGATAGCCGAAGCTGCGCACCGTTTTCAGGCAGGCGGGATGATGCAGCTTTTCCCTGAGACGCTTCATGGCGACTGTCAGCGTATTATCATTTACAAAGCTGCCCTGGCTGTCCCACACATGAGAGAGAATCTGATTCCTGGTCACCGTCCTGCCCTTATTCTTTAAAAGAAGCAGCAGGATCTCATATTCCGGCCTGCTTAAAGCAACCTCCTCCTCTCCCCGGCGAACCTGCTTTTTCTCCGTGTCAAGCGTAATATCGCCGCAAAAATAATGGGTATGGCCCTGGCCTCCTGCCCGCCGCAGAAGGGCCAGAATCCTGGAATGCAGCACCTCCAGTTCAAAGGGCTTCACTACATAGTCATCGGCCCCATTGTGAAACCCCTCCACCACGTCCCTGGCATCTCCCCGCACTGTGAGAAAGATTACCGGGAGAGACGGCCAGCCAAGTCTAAGCCACCGGCAGAGTCCGTCCCCCTGTCCGTCCGGCATATTCCAGTCGATCAGCGCCAGATCCGGCAGTCTGTTTTTTACAGCCTGCTTCATCTCCTTCACAGAAGGGAAAACCGAAACGCGGCAGTCCTTCTGTTCCAGGTATTCTTTTACTGCCTGTCCGATGGACAGGTCATCCTCGGCGTAAAATATGTGAATCATAGTTCTTTTCTCTCCTGCCTGAACAAAAAAATTTTCTCTGCTTGCCAGCCAATGCAGATTCATTCCTATCGCTGCAAAACTTCCTCTTTCCTATAATTATAAACAATAGAAAACACGCTCTACAAGTTTTCTATTGTCATGAACAATAGAAAACACGTTCTACGAGTGTGCTATTGTCATAAAGTAAAACAGGAGCCTTAAACAAGACTCCTGATATCCTTTCCTTCTTTTAGCAGGCAAAGCTTCCGCTGCCTTTCTCTCAGGGAGACTGCTGCTGTCTACTTCCACCCTTCCATCACCCGGAGAATCTCCTCTTCATAGTCTCCCCGGTACTCTTCCTGGCGTCCTCCCTCTCTTACATTGCTCTCTGCCCCGTATCCGTCCTCCTGGAACTCCCACACATGGTAGCCGATTCCTCTGTACTCAAAGTCCACGCTTCCCAGACCGTCCTCCTCCGTATACTGAAAGGGCCATCCCTTTTCCTTCAGATAGCTCTGAATCCTTTGAAGCCGCATTCCCCTTTTATCCTCCTGATCCCTTCTCTGATTATATGCCCAGCTTATCCACGATTTCCTTCAGCGCCTCCCGCACTGGAGAATCCTGCGGAAGCTGTACGATGGGCTTGCCGTCGCAGTCGTACCGGTATACCATATCATCATGGGGAACCACTCCCAGAAGGTTCAGCTCCTGCTTTTTGATCTCCTCCAGCGTGCCCTCATCCAGCTTTCCCTGCGGCGCGCGGTTTACGATCAGCCCTACCTGCTTCGGTTTAAAGTTCAGCTCTTTCATAAGTCTCGCAATCCGCCCTGCGGCCTGCACCCCTCTTCTGGAACAGTCGCTGACCAAAATAGCCGTCTCCATGGTGGGAAGAAGTCCACGGCTGATGTGCTCCATCCCCGCCTCATTGTCCACGACCACATAGGGATAATGGCTCTGGAGCTTCTGGATCTGGGTCTGCACCAGTCCGTTCACGAAGCAGTAGCAGCCCTGTCCCTGGGTTCTGCCCATGACCATCAGGTCGTAATCCTGCTCCTCTGTCAGTGCGTCGGAAAGTCTCATTTCCAGATACGCCTGCTTCGTCATCCCGGCCGGGATCTGGTAACGGCTGTCCACCCCCGCTCTCTCGATTTCCTCTCTCAGCTCTCCCAGAGTAACCTCTGTCTCTACCCCCAGCACCTCGTTTAAGTTAGAATTCGCGTCCGCGTCCACTGCCAGTACCGGCTTTCTTCCTGTTTCGCATAAATACTGTATTAAAAGTCCGCAGAGAGTTGTCTTTCCTACTCCGCCTTTTCCTGCAACCGCAATAATATGTGCCATATTGTTCTCCTTTCTTTATCAAAAACCTTCAAATATTATTTCTTTTTTCTGTACCTTTGATTATAAACATTCCTCTAAAAAATGCAATCCCGATTTTCAATGTCTTGACAAAAAATAAACAAACCCTTATAATTAAGGATTATTATAATAAGGATTCTTATAGTGAGGTGTCTTAGTATTGGAAAGTCTCCATTATCTTCTCATGCGTTCAAACGCTATATTTTCCCGCCGTATCCTATCGGAGGTCAATAAGATCGGCCTGACTGCCGGGCAGCCCAAAGTTCTGGATTTTCTCCGCACGCACGGGGAAGCAGATCAGAAAACCATTGCCTCCTACTGTGAGATTGAACAAGCCACCGTAGGGAGTATTCTGCTTCGCATGGAAAAGTCCGGCCTGATTGTCCGCAGGCAGCGGGAAGGCAACCGCCGCTCTCTTTTTGTTTCCCTGACAGATAGGGGAAGAGAGGCCGCCGGCCAGGTCGCAGCTATTTTTGAGAAAACAGAAGCCCCGGTAGTCTCAGCCCTTACAGGAGAAGAACTGAACACATTAAGAGCGCTTCTGGAAAAAACGTGCCGTATACTTTCAGACAGCGCAGGAAAGGAGAATCTGAAAAATGACTGAAAAAAACTCTCTGAAACATATCCCGGCCCGGTGCGTAATTCTATGTATCGGGCTTGCCGTCATGGCATTGGGCGTGGCCTTTTCCATACGCGGTGCCCTGGGTACCTCTCCGATTTCCAGCGTTCCTTATGTGACCAGTACCCTTTCCGGACTGTCTGTAGGGACAACTACGATTATTATGAATGTAATCTTCGTTCTGATTCAGATTGTCATTCTCCGGAAAAAATTCGAATGGTTTCAGCTCCTTCAGATTCCGGCTTCCTTTTTATTCGGCGCCATGATCGACGCTTGGGGGCTTGTCCTCCAAAATATCACTTATTCCAATTATCTGCAGCAGTGGATTCTCTGCATCCTGGGCTTCGTCCTGGTGGCTTTAGGCGTAAGCATCGAGGTAATGGCAAAGCTGATTACCAATGCCGGCGAAGGCGTGGTGCTGTCCATCTGCAAAGTATGTCCCATTAAGTTCGGAAACATGAAGGTAATCTTTGATATTACTCTGGTATGTGTTTCCGTGTCCATCGGCATGATCGGTCTGGGACATCTGGATGGGGTAAGGGAGGGCACCGTAGCGGCCGCTCTATTTGTAGGAATGATTACTAAGCAGTTCAGTAAACCTCTGGCAAAATTTGAAAACAAGTATCTTCTCTGATATCAGGAAAAATATTCCTGATGTTTTCTATTCTCATAAATACATACATCCCGGTTTTCTTTTATCCGGGATGTTTTTTCTGAAACATTTTCTTTCATTTTCCCGTCTAATGATTGAAAGCATGAAAAACATGCTGCTGTACGTACAGATAGTGCTCTGCGGCCCACGGACCAGCGCTGTTTCGGCTGGCCGCAGCACCATATGGCGCTCACAGACTCCTAGAAAGGAACTGACTATGAAAAATCTAGTAAAGAAAGCAAAGAAAGGGGATCCGGATGCCTTTACAGAGCTGATCCATTCCCAGATGCAGAATCTCTATAAAACCGCCCGGGCCATTCTTTCTAACGATGAAGATGTGGCTGACGCCATCTCAGAGACGATTCTCACCTGCTGGGAAAAACTGGAGCAGCTGCGGGAGGATTCGTATTTCCGCACCTGGATGACCAGAGTTCTTGTGAACAAATGCAAAGATCTCATCCGCAAAAAAGAGTCCCTGGTCTGGATGGAGGAGATCCCTGAGATCCCGGAAAACGATTCCGGATTTGTAAACGCAGAATGGAAGGAAGCCCTGAACTGCCTGGATGAAAAGTACCGTCTGGTTCTTATGCTCTACTATATAGAAGGATTTAAGACCAGCGAAATCAGCCAGATTCTGGAAATTCCGGAAAGCACCGTGCGCACCAGGCTTGCCAGAGGCCGCAGCCTGCTGTCGGACACGTATCAGGGAGAAAGGAGACAAACGGTATGAATAAAAAAGACGCTATAGAAATTTTGCGAAAAGAAGTCGAGATTCCCGATGCCGTCCGGGAGAAAGCCGATGCGGCTCTGGCGCAGATCCAAAGCAGCCGCGCCGGACAAAGAGGAAAAGTCCTTCCTTATAACCAGGCTTCCCGGCCCCGAAAGCGCTCCCGGAAAAGAGTGGTTCTCATCTCGGCCGCCGCTGTTGCCTCTCTCTTTGCCCTGACCGGCGCAGCAGCCGTGTACCGGAACTGGAGCAGAAGCCTTTCCGAGGGACTTCATGTGTCAGAGGAACAGAAGCAGGAGCTGGAATCCAACCAGATGGCCGCCTTCGCGGAACAGTCCTGCACAGACAATGGAATCACTGTGACGGCTCAGCAGAGTATCACAGACAATTACTATTCCCACCTGTCCTTTAAGGTAGAAGGATACGATCTGGAAGAAGGGGCTGAGCCTGCTTTTGAAACGATCAGCATCACAGTGGACGGCCGGGACGATTTCAGCTGGAGCGGAAGCTTTTACAACGGGGTCATTTCAGACGAATACGGACGTCCCGCTCTGGCGGACGGCTCTTCCTGGGAGTCTCTGGAGACAGATGAAAACGGGGTTCTCATACAACCCTCCTACGTCATGAAGGATGGAAGTCTGGAATTCCAGGTGACTCTGGCAAAGACAGATGAAAAGGGCTTTTTCCTGAACAAACCCGTTCACGTAGAGCTGACAAATCTCGGCACCGTGGCCAGGGCAGAGTATTCCCCGGTTCTGGAAGGCAGCTGGACCTTTGACTGGAATCTTCAGGGCTCCGGCGAGGCAAAGGAATACGATCTGAATGTGCCTCTCGGAGATTCCGGGGCTGCTGTGACCCATGCGGAAATTTCACCGATTTCCCTTACTGCAGAATATCAGTTCCCGCGGCAGGAAATCACAGATCAGTATACGGATGAAAACGGCGAGATTCAGGAATACACCCTTTATGAAGAGCCCCCTGCCCTTATGGGAGTCCGGCTGAAGGACGGCACTTCCTATCCCTACCTTTATATGGGCCCCGGTTCTATGGGCTACAAGGACGAATCTTCCGATACGTATGTGTACTCCTTCGCCATTGACCGGGTATTGGATCCGGAGCAGGTGGAATGCCTTCTGTTCTTAAAAGAAGTCCCGGAAGGCGACGGCGCTCTGGAGGAGGCAAGCTTCTATGAGGTGCCCCTCCAGTAAAAAGCCTGTCTCTGTTTTCGGCCGGACCCCGCGCGGGTCCGGCCGAATCTTTCATTCTCTACTCGTCCAGAATCTCCCCCTCTGTGGAGATCACCGTCACACTCCATGGGATAAATTTCCCGCTGTTTTTCAGAGCCGTCTTCACAGCCTGCTCAATCCCTCCGCAGCAGGGTACCTCCATCCGCACAACCTTGACGCTCTTTATATCGTTTCCGCGCAGAATTTCTGTCAGCTTTTCAGAATAATCCACAGGATCCAGCTTCGGGCATCCGATCAGGGTAATGTGATTCTTTATAAATTTCTGGTGGAAAGCTCCGTAGGCATAAGCCGTGCAGTCCGCCGCGATCAGAAGCTTTGCCCCTTCAAAATACGGCGCGTTCACAGGAGCAAGCTGAATCTGCACCGGCCACTGTCCCAGCTGGGAAGCCGGAGTAAAGTTTTCCATTTTATTTTTCATCACAGCTTTCTCATCGTAAGAGGCTGCCTCCCTCTCCTCAAAAGAAATCGCGTCCAAGGGACAGGCCGGCAGACAGTCTCCCAGACCGTCGCAGTAATCATCCCGAAGCAGCCGCGCCTTTCCGTCAACAACTCCGATCGCTCCTTCATGGCATGCCTCGGCACATATACCGCAGCCATTGCATTTTTCTTCAGCAATCCGAATGACTCTTCTTTTCATACTGTTTTTTTCTCCTTTTCTTTATTCCGCTCCGCAATCCGCATCATACTCTCATACATCTGGTCACCTGCACACTCTCTGGCATCCACCAAAAATCATGCTCACACCTCCTTGCCTTACTGACATAACTATAGTATAGTAAGAACAATAAGTATGTTGGTTTTCTAACAAAAGGAGAAAATTTTGAAAAAACATTTACCGCTGTTAAAGAAAAGTCTTTTTTTCAAGGGAATGTCCGATCAGGAGATTCTGTCCATTCTGCACTGCGTAGAGGCGCGGATCCTTTCCCGCCAAAGTGGAGAATACATCTTTCACGCAGGGGATCGTACCTCGGAGATGGGCCTTGTGCTGCAGGGCTCAGTCCTGACCGTCCAGGAAACCTTGTGGGGCCACCGGAACATCATGGCAAAAGTGGGGCCCGGGGACTTCTTCGGCGAGCCCTACGCCGCGTCTCCCGGCTCTGTTCTGAATATTAACGTAACAGCCTGTGAGGACTGTGAAATTCTCATGCTGAGAATCAGCCGCATCCTCACCACCTGTCCCACTGCCTGCTCCCACCACAGCAGGCTGATTCAGAATCTTGTGTCCGTACTGTCCGGCAAGCTGCTTCTGTTCAACGAAAAAATCACCCATATGAGCAAGCGGACCACCAGAGAGAAGCTTCTCTCTTACCTGTCTTCAGAATCCATCCGTCAGGGAAAGCGTTCCTTTGACATTCCGTATAACAGACAGCAGCTGGCAGACTATCTGTGCGTGGAAAGAGCCGCCATGTCCGCAGAACTGTCCAAGCTGCAAAAAGAAGGGCTGCTGAAAACAAACCGCAGCCACTTTGAATTATATATTTGATGAGAGTCGAAAGAAAAGAGCCTCTCTATTCAGGGTGTTGCTTTACGCTTTTCTTCCGGCAGAAGAAGGAGGGGCAGGATATTAAAATTCCCTTATGTCTTTTGCCAGTGAAAACGGAATTATGTCGCCCGGTTTCGTCTCAATATATGCTTTCTCTTCATGCATATATTCAACAATATCTTTTGCCTTGTAATTTTTAAATTTCTTAATCACTTTGTCTATAATTTTCTTTTCGTCAGCACTTAAAATGGAGTAATCCATTCCTTTTATCGGATAAATATGCAGCATTGAATCAAAATTATAACTCTCTTCCTCATGAACATTTAGGTTTTCCAGATTCATAAGACTATAATGTCCAACGGGAAGAGCGCCCATAGTATTATGTCTGTAAACCATACCTGTCATAGCGTGACCACTCATTTTGTAGGAAAAGGAATCCACATACCAGAGCATTTTCATCAGTTTTACTTTAAACAGGTTGGACACCTTTTCAGCAATATATGAAATTAGAGCCTCAATCTTATCGATATTCAGTACTGTAAAACCGTTAGCATCCGATGGTTCTCCAAAATCGGCATATTCGCCTTCAAAGGCTTGCCGCGTCAAATACTCTTTTCCATAAGAATCTAATTTCTCTACAATTTTTATTCGTATTTCCAGCCTTTTCTGGTCAGAAAATTTGGCTGCATTCTTCTTCAGGAATTCCAGTGCCATTAATGGATTGTCCTTAATAAAACGAAGCATTGTATCATAAGCTTCATCCTGGATGGCTTTACTCTCATATCTTGAAATTGTAGCTTCTCCCCATCCAAGTAATTTTGCAAGATCAACCTGCGACAAACCATAGCTTTCTCGTATTGCAACAATCTCATCAGAGGTAAGCAGACCACGTTTCACTCGATAGGCATTGCGTGCATTCAGAAGGTTTGCATTTGTCATGAAGCCGGTTTCAAATTCGTTTTCATTCGCATCCGCATTTGCACAAAAATAAAACCTCTCCTCATAAGTTACCTCTTCTCCCTTCAGTATAGTTGTTGTAAAGCGTTTCCTCTCTTCTACTTCATGCGTTTTGTCACACAACGGACAATCCATTTGAACCTTTCTAATCAAAGTACTCGCCTCCATTGTCCTTCCTCCTTTTCGTCTTCGATTACGCATACGGAAATTTCATCTTATCCTTCGCATAATGGAATGATACGCACAAAACGTGTCTTTTCCTGTTTCCTTTAATCTTCAGCTTTATATATACAAGTTTTCTGTTTATCTTCTTTCCAAATACAAAAAGCAGTGGTGGGTTTAAATCATCCTTATCAATCTTAGTTTCCGAATATTCCTCGACAGTCAGTTCTTTTAATCTGTCAGCAATGTCCTCTATATCATAGTCTAAATCTAATAATGTATATGGTGTCGAATGCTCCGCGTCATCCTTCTTATTTTTTCGTATTAAAACAAAATCGGTATCTATGTCAAAGTCATCCTTTTCCAAAAACATTTTCAGTTCTTCTAAAAAAGCAGTAACTTCTCCTTTTTTCGATTGTGTACTAAGAAAGATGGGAATCACCTCCCGCAAAATTATTTACTATCAATTGATAGTGTACATCTTAATGAATTCCTTGTCAAGGAAATACCAAAATCATTTTGTTTTATCTTATATTCATAAAGAGATTACTACTAAAGTACGCTATTAATGCTCTAATCGCCATTCATAGTAATCTTTTCAATCAGGCAGGCTGTCTCTGACGCACAGCGCCCCGTATCCAAGCTCGCTGTTGGGCCACTGTTCAAAGCCCGGAAGCTGCCTGGCGCCTCTCTGCAGATAGGCTTTCACTTTTTCTCCAAAAAGGAAGGGATCGTTTCCTTCAGTAATCCCCCATTCCATCAGAAGAGCGGCTGCTCCCGTGACGAACGGCGCCGCGAACGAGGTTCCGGTAACAGAAATATACCCTCCCCCCGGAGCTGCAGTGGTGATCTCCACACCCGGCGCCGCTAAATCCGGCAGTGTATAAAATTCCTGTTCCGGCCAGCCCCTTCCCGAAAACACCGCATACTGCTGCAGTCTTGCGTCATAGGCCCCCACGCTGATCACTCTGCCTGCCGTGGAAGGTATGGTCATAGTGGCATCCGGGGCAGGCTGCAGAAATCTGGTCCCTCTGTTTCTCACTCTTGCGTCTGACAGCCACATATTATATTGCCCATCTACAATCCGCTGGGGAGTCAGAAGAATTTTCCAGATTCCTTCATCCAGGTAGGTGTCCTCCGGAAGAAATTCGATATAAATCTCCTGAAGACCCTGATAGGGACTTGGCATGCCGTAGTAAACCAGAAGTTCCGTTCTTCCCAGCCGGTATCTGGCTGCTCCGGCTTCCTGGCCCAGCGGTCCCGCCTCCTGTCCATTCGGATGAACTACCGTGACCCGGTACTGGTCCGCGTAGTTTTTCCAGATCTGCAGATTCAGTCCTGTCTCGAATTCGCCGATCAGCAGCTCAATTACTGCCGGCTCCTCCTCCGGAACTTTCCCGGACGCATGACCGCCTGTGCCTCCTTCATTTCCAGTGCCTGCGGATATCACAGTCTTCCACTGATCTGCCATAAAGTCCAAATAAGTCTCTAAAAGAGACGTGCCCCGGTGAGAGCCATATACATTTCCAAAGCTTAGATTCACAGATACCGGTTTTCCAAGCTCCTCCGCTTTCCGGATCACATACTCCACTGCTTTCATTACCTCTGCGGTTCTGGGGAAGCCATCCCTTGGCGCCGTCCCAAGCTTTACCACCAGAAGCTCACTCTCCGGCGCCATTCCCCTGTACTGTCCGCCGGAGGCTCTCCCATTTCCTGCCGCAATGGCAGACACCTGGGTTCCATGTCCGCTAAGGTCCAGCTCTGGCACGATTTCATATCCCTGTTCCCGGCTGCCGGCAGATAATGCCTGATTGATTTCCTCCCGGGTATAGATCCTCCGGGCTTCCTGATCCCAAAGCTCCAGAATTCTTGTACCCCCGTCATCCTCTCTGAAGTCCGGATGAAAGTAGTCGATCCCCGAATCGATAACTCCCACAATCACTCCACGGCCGAAAAGGTCATACCTGGCGCTCTGCACCGCCGATACGCAGGAGGCAGCTCTCCCTCTGTCCAAAGTAAAAAAAAGCCGTTTGGGCTTTTCAATATACTGAACCTGCGGAAGAGAAGCCAGGTACTCCAAATCCTGCTGGGGCAGCACCAGAATTCCATAGCCTCCGGACAAAGGCGTAAACTCCCATTCCGGCCTGGCAGTCTCCTTAAAATCACCGCTGTAGCGGATAATGACCTGCCACGTCTTCTTAAGAGGATTGTAACCCGCTTCCAAATCCGGAGATTTTTCCCTTTCCTGGGGTGTTGCCGCAAGGGCCAGATTTAGAAGATTTTCGATTTTCTGATCGTCCATGGCTTAGACCTCCCCCTTTTTTTGGTCATCCTGGCCTCCCGTGAAGCTCCTGCTTTGGTTCTGCCTGGCTGAAACCTGAACCTAACAGAGGCTTTTCCGGCCCGCCCGCCAAAGGCATTCTTGCTTTATTTATATGCTCTGCTTCCGCAGCTTTATTCTGTCCTTCCCTCCCTTCCTTTTCATCTTTGCCATCCGCACTGACTATCCGCTGCATTTACAGCTTTGGCGGGACTATTGCACCAAACATACAGATATTTAAAAATCCCTCTTGACTTTCTCTCATTCTGGAATAAAATAAATCTGCTTTTCTAAAATATTTTAGTTTTTGAGGTAGATGAAATGGCCAGACAATACGTACAGGATATGACTTCCGGGAATGAGACTTCTCTTCTTCTGAAGTTTTCTCTTCCCATGCTGATCGGAAACATCTTTCAGCAGTTTTACAACATGGTAGACTCGATTGTGGTAGGAAATTATGTAGGCAAGGAGGCCCTGGCCGCCGTGGGGATGACCTCCTCTTTAAATTTTCTGTATTTCAGCCTGTGCAATGGCTTTGCCACCGGCGCTGGCGTCCTGATCTCCCAGTATTTCGGGATGAAAAATGAAAGACGGGTAAAGGATTCCATCGGAAATTCTCTCTACCTGATGATGGGAATGGGCATCCTCATGAGCGTGGTTTCCGTACTTCTCTCCGCCCCCATCCTGAGACTTTTAAATACACCGGAAAACATTTTCCAGGACGCTCTGCTGTACACCCGTATTGTCTGCGGCGGCCTGTTTGCTGTAGTCCTTTATAACGGAATCGCCGCCATGCTCCGGGCTCTTGGGGATTCCACCACGCCTTTAATTTTCCTGGTGCTGGCCAGCATTCTCAACGTTATCGGAGATTTAGTGCTGGTGCTGGTCATTCCTCTGGGTGTGGCAGGTGTGGCTATTGCCACCGTTGCAGCCCAGCTTCTCTCCGCCCTGGGCTGTATCGCGTATGCTGTACTGAAAAATCCCTATTTCCGTCTGGAAAAGGAAAACTTCCGCATCAGCGCCAGTCTTCAGTCGAAAATGCTCCGTCTGGGCATCCCCTTCGGGGCTCAGGGAAGTCTCATTGCCTTCTCCTGTGTAGCCCTCCAGAGCGTAATCAACCGGTTCGGAGCGGACGTTATCGCTGCCTTCACGGCCACCAACCGGATAGAGCAGCTGGTACAGCAGCCCTTTAATTCTCTGGGAACAGCTCTGGCTACCTTTACGGGACAAAATCTGGGGGCCGGGAAGGTAGACCGGGTCAGCAAAGGCTACCGGCGTTCCTGCCTCCTGGTGGTCATCTTCAGCCTTCTCATGTGTGCCATGATGTTTTTATGGGGAGAAGACTTTGTGGGACTGTTTGTAGACGACGCCACAGTAATCGCCATCGGCGGCCGGGCTGTGCAGATCACCAGCCTGTTCTATATTCCTCTGGGGATGATCTATATTGCCCGCAGCCTCTTAAACGGCGCCGGAGATTCTGTCTTTGCCTTTATCAGCGGTCTGGCGGAGGTTGCCGGACGCATCGGCTTTTCTATAGGCCTGTCTGCCATTCCGGCTCTGGGCTATTGGGCCGTCTGGTATACTACCGGACTGACCTGGCTTATTACAGGCATCGTGTGCATGCTCCGCTACGCCCAGGGAAAATGGAAAAAAATCGTTCTCACGGACTGAGGAATTCCTCTTTCCGCTTCAGGACCTGGAGCTCCTTTAAGGGGATCTCCAGGTCTTCTATTTGAAGAATTCCCCTGCTGCTGTCAACTCTGCGCACCCTGCCTGTGAGACGCATGCGCGTTTCCCCCTGGTAATACTCAATCTCAGCCTCTTCTCCGGGCCGAAGGGCGTGGAGCGTTCTGTCCAGCTCTTCCTCCTGATCCTCGGACAGCAGCCGCCGTTCTTCCAGGATACGCTCCTTTTCCTGAAGGGCCTCCCTGAGTCCCTTCAGGGCATCGAAGGGCATAAACTGCTTGGCCCTGTCTTCCAGGGCCATCCTTCCTCTACTAACAGCCACTCTTATGACCTCCAATCTGCCGGTTTCTCTCCATGGCGGTTCCTGCCGCCTGAAGATCCATCCCCCGGAGAAGGGCATTCTTCCCGTACCGTTTTTTTATTTTAAGAGCCGCTCCCGCAAGCCGCCGCTCCCGTTCCTCCCAGGCAGGATCCGAGAAAAGCTCCAGCTGCCTGCAGCTCTCCCGCTCCAGCCTGCCAAGGCTCAGGTTCATTCTCCGTATGGGATATCTCCGGTCCGTAATCCTGCCGTAGAGCTCCAGCGCCCGGGAGAGGATTTTCTTATAAGAGCTGGTACAGCTCCCCATAGTCACAGAGCCCCTGGCCGCCTCCATTCCCAGAGAATTGGAATATCCTACCACCAGGGTGATGACGGAAGCTGCCAGACGCTTCTCCGCCAGCTCCAGACACAGGGCATCTGTCATCTCCTTCAGAATCAACTCCCCTTCCTCATAGCTGTAATCCCTGGGAAGCACCTGGCCGCTTGACAGAGAGGAATGCCTGGGCCGGTAATTCTTAATATCCTGCATGGTCACAGGCTCTCTGCCCCAGGCGTGGTCGATGAGCAGCTCCGCGTCAACGCCGAAATTCCGGTATAAAAGCTCTTCATCCGCCTGGACCACCTGCCCCATCGTGAGAATCCCAAGCCCTGCCAGACGCTTCTCCGTCCCACAGCCGATCCTCCAGAAATCTGTCAGAGGCCTGTGGCTCCACAGGGTCTCCCGGTACTGCTTCTCATCCAGGCAGCCGATGTTTTCCGGGGCGTGTTTGGCAGTAATATCCAAAGCCACCTTGGCCAGGTACAGATTCGTGCCGATTCCCGCGGCGGCTGTGACTCCCACGGTTTTCCGGATATCCTCCATAATCCGGAAGGCCAGCTCCCGGGGACTCATGCGGTATAGGGGCAGATAGTCTGTCACATCCATGAAAGCCTCGTCAATGGAGTACACATGAATGTCTTCTTTGGCGAAATATTTTAGATATACCTCATAAATATCCGCAGAATACTGAATATACAGCTGCATCCTGGGAGTGGCGGCTATATACGGAATATTTCTGGGAATCTGAAAAACGCGGCACCGGTTCTTAACTCCCAGAGCCTTCATGGAAGGAGAAACAGCGAGGCAGATAGTCTTGTCTGTCCGCTCCATATCCGCCACCACCAGATTCGTGGTCATAGGATCCAAGCCCCGCTCCACACATTCCACAGAGGCATAAAAGGATTTCAGATCTATGCAGAAATAAATTCTTCCCAACGCGCCTCATCCCCTTTTTTCTGTATTTCTGATTGATTAGTGTTTCCCTTCCCGCGGAAAATATGCGCGGGGCTTTTCACTCCGGTCCGCGTATTTACTGTACAGACCGGGGGAAAACCAGGCCGAAAGAAAATAAACCCTGTCTGCAGATCAGGTTTTTACACCTATAAGTAACTATAGCACATTTTCCAAATTCGAACAAGTGTTCTATTTTCCTTTTCGGAATTTTTTACATCTCGTTGCATGTCATACCCGAACCACACGCTTGCCGCACTTTTCCCTGCATTGCGCGCAAAAAACAGCGCAGATTCCTCTGCGCTGCCGTAAAAATTCTTCTTTATTCAATGCGTCACTGTGTCCTGCTGCAGCCTTTCCGTCTCCATACGGATACTGGAAGGAGTTCTGCCTCCGCTGTAAACAGTCTGGAACGCTTTTTTCTTTCTCTTCTGCTCTCCCCAGGTTCCCCGGTAATTGCAGTGGATATGATACTCAGGGTAGTTTGAGGATGAGAGATCCACTCGCAGGCGCTCGCCCTTTTTTATGGTATAGCACACATCCCACATATCAATCTGTATTTTCGTACAGGTACCCGGGATATAGGCTTCCCCCTGCGTGCTGCCATGGCTCACCGAAGCGATGGATGAGCGAATATTGTAAGCCTGTCCCTCCGGCGTTACTCTCATCACCTTCACAGTAAAAGCTGTGTCCTCGCAGTCGGAGGAAATATAAAGCTCCGCCTGCATCCTGCCGCAGATTCTCAGTTCCCGGGACATGGGGTCTGAAAAAAGTGTGATTACATCCTCTCTCTGTCCGGGTTCTGGCTGAAGAAGGCTTCCGATACTTCCCCACGTGCGAAGACAGGACTCGCTTCCCCAGGATTTCACCGGATTTTCAGGATCAAATTCATAAGATGCGCTGCCCTCCTGTTCCTCTTCCTCCAAACTAAGCTTCCCGTAAAAAGAACCGCCTTCTGTTTCCGGCCTTCTGTGTACAAAGTCAAGATAGAAGACTGTTTCTTCCTTTTCTTCTGCCTCCTGAAAAGCTTCACTCCGCCACCGGTCTTCTCCTATCTGATAAGCGCGTACCTCCCCCACAGGAAGTTCTTTCTTCTTCAGCGTCTGACCAAACCATTCCAGAATCATCCGGATCTCACTGTTTCTGGCCTCCTCTGTCCTCTGCTCTTGAACACAGACCTCAAATCCGTGGTTCCATGGACCGATGATGAGACGGCTGTGCTTCTTTGACTCAGGATTCAGCTTTCTCCATGCCTCCAGAGCGCTTCCCAGGTGATGGTCATACCAGCCTTCCACGATCAGAAGAGGGATCCGCACCTTCTTGGGGATCTCGTCCAGCTGCTGCCACCACCCCTGCTGCCAGTATTTCTCTTCCTTTCTGGTATTGCAGACGTATTCTCTGTACCATGGAACCTCGCCTCCCCATAGAGCCGTATCCACCTCCCTCTGGGGCATATAGCGGCACACCTGGTCGTAGTCGGCTCTCACCTCCCAGCCGCAGTTGTCCATGCTCCAGGAGGTAAGCACATCCTGGCGGAACATGCCTTTTTCATAGGCAGACTTAAACCGGTCCGTCCCATAGTGGGTAAGCGCCATACTGGTCACATCTCCGGACACCGCGTCCGCCATCGCCCAGCCTGCCGCTGCCAGATAAGAACAGCCCCAGTATCCGATACAGTGTACCCAGGACTGCCCGGTCAGCCACTTTACCGTATCGATTCCATCGTTTCTCTCATAAATATTCGGCACCCATTCTCCCTGGGAAGCTTCGATTCCCCGGCAGAACTGGAAGACGAAAGCGTACCCTCTTCTGGAAAGCTCTGCCCCGTGTATCTCCAGGGTCTCCGCGTGGGAAGGATAGCAGGATCTCTGCAGAATCACCGGAAATCTCTCCTGGCCCGTTCCCTTCGGTTTAAAAATAAAAGTGTGCAGCCGGATTCCGTCTCTCATTGCCGGAAAACATTCCTCACGGGAGTATTCCCGGCAGATTTCCTCATATCCGCTTTTTCTGTATTCTTCTTTCAGCTCTTCTATCTTTCCCATTTTTTCTCCTTCTTTGCAGATATCTCCAAAGGGCGTCTGCCAGCCGCAAAAATTTTCTCCTGGTTCAGCCTACAGACTGGTATAAAAACGCTCCACCTGCCATCCTTCTGTCCCTGAAATCAAGTCCATCTGTCCGGAAATCTCAAAGCTCTCTTCTCCTTCTCCGGAAAATTTCAAAGATACCTGAAAGTTATATTTTACCTCTTCATCATCCCCGGATGTCTCCTCCAGAGTGATTTCCTCCGCAGCCAAATCCTGTCCGGCGTCCTGCACCAGTCCGTACAAACGAGTCAGTCCCCGGCTGGCGGACAGCTCCTCCCAGGCCTCCCGGGTCATATACTTATAGGGAGAGATCTGCTCCAGAGCTCCCAGAACCGAATCAAACGAGTACGTGTACGGTTCTTCCACATCCTCTCCGATTACCGTAACCTGAACTTCCCCGGAGGCCTCCGCTTCCTCCGAAGCCCCCTCTGTAATTTTCTCGATTTCCTCCGTTTTCTCTGAGGGAGCCGCCGGCCCCTCCGTCCCTTCCGTCACTTCCCCGGCCATCTGCTCCTGTTCCTCTGAAAATGAGTTCAGAATGCCGTCCGCTTCCGCAAAGCCGATGGAGTAAAACTCCTTTAAAAAGGCATTGGCCGCTTCTTCCGGATCCTGTGACTGAAAAGCCTCGGCATTTTCTTCCTCTCCCGCCAGAAAAATACCGGTTGGCCCGTCCGCTCCTCCGATCACCGCCGTCTCCTCTGCATGGATGATGCTTCCCCCTGCCAGAAGGAGTAACCCTGCAGAGATACTGTATAAGAATTTCCAGCTTTTTTTCTTCATTTCTTCCTCCTTTCTTTATCCGTTCCAGTTTCTTATACTGCTATTTTAACATAACTGAAAATTCTTTACTACACAGATCTCAGCAATTTGTAATCGTTTAAGCTTCCCGATACATAAAAGACCCCGGAATCAGCCCTTCTTGGGCGTTCCGGGGTTCTCTCTGAATTCTTTAAAAATTTGCTGCCATCTGCTCCAGATCCAGGATCAAATCCTCCAGTTCGCTGAAATTCTGGATTAGATAATCAGCGCCGCTTTCCAGATACAGCTTCCTGGTCCTTTCCTCCAAAGCAAACCGTTCCTCCGCATTCAATGCTTTGTACTCTTCTTCTGAAAGCCCCATGACAGAGCTTCCGTCCACCACTCCCACAGAAATCATCCCGGCATTTTTTCCCTCCCGGATATCTGCCAGCGTATCTCCCACCTTTATGGCAGATTCCACAGAAGAAATGCCCAGAGCCTCCAGGTTCCGGAAAATCATATAGGGGTAGGGACGCCCTTTGTCCCCTACAGAATTAGGAGTAAAACAGGCGTCCGGAGCGTAGCCGTTTTTTCTGGCCGCCTCAGATACGATCTCCATCATCTCGTCTGTATAGCCGGTGGTGGATCCGATTTTGATTCCTCTTTCTCTTAAGGACGCCACCGCGTCCGGAACATAGGGCTTCACCTGCGCGTAAGCGGGAAGAATTTCCAGAATCGTCTCTTCGCTTACACGGTATACCTGATCTACGTCCTCCCTGGTCCAGTCCCGCCCCTGTACTCTTATCCACTCTTGATGGATTCTGGGCATCTGAAGCATCTCATGAATGTGATCCCACTTCAGCTTTCCCATCGGCGTGCGTACTTCCTGAACCGTAGGCGTAATTCCGAATTTCTCAAAAGCCCGGATAAATGCCTGTACCGGAGCCATAGAGCCAAAGTCCACTGTCGTGCCTGCCCAGTCAAAAATTACTGCTTCTATTTTTTTCATGCTGCTCCTGCCTTTCTCATAAGGCCTCCGGGGGGTTTCCTCAGAGGCCTGTCGCTTTGCGCCGCCGGTCAGTCCGTAACCGGCAGAGCTTTTACAGAGTCGTCCACTCCTCATGCATATAGATCTGTCTTTTTTCCAGCTCTCTGAAGATTTCTTCCGGCTTAAAGGCTTCCTCCGGAATCAGGATACCCGCCCTTGGAGCGCAGCCCTTAGCCAGCTGCTCTGCCGCGATCGCCAGGGGGATTCCCACATTTCTGGTGTAGGCTCTCAGTCCTTCCCAGCCTTCCACGCTGCCGTCGGAAGCCGGGTGGGTATGATACAGGATCCCTCTTTTTTTCTCGCCGTCCTTTGTTCCCACTACTTCCACATGAAGGGCATAGCCGTACAGCTTGGTGGTCTTTCCCTCCTCGCTGTTTACCAGATAGTCGCCGATCAGCGTCATCAGCCCTGCCTTCGTTCCGTTTACCTCGATTTCCGGATTTCTCAGAATTCCGTAGTCGTAAAGTCCCCGGACCAGATTCATATTCTGCATGGGCCAGGTGCCCCGCACCTCAATCAGGCGGACTCCCTTCTCCTTCAGTGCCTTTGACAGGGTAATCGTCTCAGAATGAGGAATAATATACTGAACCGTATCTCCGTAAGGCATGGGAAGCTTTACCTTTCTCGGTCTGGCAAAAGGAGGTACCTGGATGAATTTCCCGTCCTCATAGACGACTCTGCTTTTCAGATTCGGATCGTATTCGTAAGTTGTCGTCTCCGTAATGGACTTGGAGAAGGCGAAGGGGCGGAAGGCTCCGTGGGAAACGTACACTTCTTCTACCGTATCCAGCTGATTTGCCAGATGCATGGCCATCATCTGAGTGGTTCCCGGGGTCATGCCGAAGCCCGGCACACAGGTCTTTCCGGCCTTTTCAAAAAGAGGCGCCCACTGATTTTCCTCTCCGAAGCCGTTTAAATTTACGCCGTGGCATCCGGCCTTGGCGATACACTCTGTGGATTTTCCGTTCAGCGTAATCTGTGTTCCATCCATCACCACATCATATCCGGACATAAGGGCCGCCGCTTCCTCTGTCTGATTCACATCGATTTTTACCACATTCACCCGGCTGTCGTTCAGCCACTCGGCCACTTTGCAGGCTTCCTCATAATTGTAATCCCCAATGGTAATTTCCTCAAAGGAAGAGTGCTGCACCAGATCTAACGCTGACTCCCTGCTGATACGTCCTGCCGCTCCCAGACAAAATACTTTCATGCTGTAACCTCCTTGATATTCCTCAGTAAATTTTCTATATCCCCGGGGTAAATCTCCCCGATATTTCCAATCCGGAAGGTTTCCCTTTTTGAAACCTTTCCAGGATAGAGCACAAATCCTCTTTCCTTCATCTGCTGATAAAAGCTCCCAAAATTAAAATCTTTGGAGGGATACAGGAAGGATGTGATAATAGGCGACTGGATCTCCCTGGACAGAAGTTCCTGAAAGCCCAGGCTCTCCATCCCTTCCCGCAGCAGATGCTGATTTGCGGTGTATCTCTTATATCGGGCCGGGATCCCTCCCTCTTCCTCCAGCTCCGTCAGCGCCTGCAAAAAAGCACGGACTGTGTGGGTCGGAGAGGTAAAACGCCATTTTCCTGTCTGATCCATCTCATTCCACTGATCGTACAGATCCAGGCTGTAGGAATGCGCGTTTCCCCGACACTGCTTTAAAAGCTCTTTTCTGGCGATCACAAAGCAGAAGCCCGGAACTCCCTGAATACATTTATTGGCGGAGCTAATGAGAAAATCGATTCCCAGCTTTTCCAGATCCATGGGAATTCCTCCGAAGGAGCTCATGGCATCTACGATCATGGTTTTTCCGTACTGTCTGGCCAGTCTGCAGACCTCCTCCAGCGGATTCAAAATTCCGGTAGTGGTTTCACAGTGTACCATAGCCACATGGGTGATCCTTTTATCCTTCTTTAAAATTTCTTCCACTCTAGCAGGATCCGTCTGCTCCGTCTCATCAAAGGGAAGCAGGGTCCATGGCCGGTTCATGTATTCCATAAAGCGCACCATCCGCATTCCGTAAGCGCCGTTCGCCAGAATCAGAAGCTTTCCCTCCTCCGGAAGGGCCGTTCCCAGGCAGGCCTCCACCCCATAGGAGCCGCTTCCCTGAAGGAGCACAGCCGTATAGGCTTCCTGGTTTCCGGAAGCAAGGGCCGTAAGCTTCCCACGGATTTTCTGCACCACTTCCTGGTTATAATCATCGTCCCAGGTACACCAGTCCCTGAGAAGAGCGCTTCGGACTCCCTTCGAGGTAGAGAGGGGTCCCGGCGTCAGAAGGAGATATGGGTTCTCCGGTATTGATTCATACATTTCGATTCATCCTTTCTCTTTCCTTATCTGCTCTCCCGTTCACCTCTGCCTGTTTCCAGGCGCGGTGTGAACGGCAGCTTTTTACTTTCTAGCAAAAGCGGCCTGACGGAATTTCTGCTCCGGAGCGTATTCCCGCTGGGGAAGCTCACCTGTTTCCCGGGCCTGATTCTTCTTCCGGATTCTGTATACCAGAAATTCATAAAGCCCCCTGGCGGTGATGTTGACCGCCAGAATCAGAAGGCTCATAGCAGCTGCCTGAGCGATATCTCCGGCCTCTTCCATATGAGTAATGGCAATGGAAGCGATCTTAAACTTCGCGCTGTACAGAAAGACTACCGCGGAAACAGTCACCATAGAATTCATAAAATAGTACAGGAAAATCTCCAGGATAGCAGGCAGAGATAAAGGAACTGTTACCCGAAGGAAGGTTTTCCACTGAGGAATTTTCATACTGTCCGCCACATTTTCATATTCCCGGTCCAGTTTTTTTAAGGCGCTGCTGGCCGTAACAAAGGGAACCGAATAGAAATGCACCATATTAGCCAGTACCAGTATCACAACGGTTCCATAGATGAAATTGAGAGGATTGCTTCTGCTGTTAAAAAAGAAAATGAAGCTCAGTCCGATCACCATTCCCGGCAAAGCCAGCGGAACCGATGAGAACAGCTTGCCGATTCCCTTCATCTTGCTGGAACATTTGCTTCTTTCGATAAAGGCAGCGTAAAGGAATACAAAGACCGTTCCGAAAACAGCCGTCAGCAGACTCATCCAAATAGAATTCGCAAAGCTGGCAATCCCTCCGGTGGAACCGTTAAATTGAAAGTTCTTTAAAGTAAATCCCATATTATAAGGATAATATTCTGTAAAAGCCCCTATAAACAGCACGGCTACCAGCACGATCAGGCAGAAGGCGACTCCTCCGCAGACTGCATAGAATACGCCGTCCCGTATTCCGGAATCCTTGATTTTTAAAGGGCTGGCCTTTGAGCTGATAGTATCGCTGCTCTTTCTGGAGGTAATCCGGTCTACTCCAAAGCTTAAAAGAGCCGGAATCAGCAGCAGGGTTCCAACCACCGCTCCCATATTCATATTGAACTGTCCTGCCACCTGCTTATAAATATCCGTAGCCAGCACATTATAATTTCCTCCCAGAACCTTCGGCGCTCCGAAATCCGTAAAAGCCAGAGTAAAACACACAAAGAGAGAGTTCATTAAAGTGTAGCGGACAGAAGGAATGGTAATATGGCTGAACTTCTTCAGATTGCTGCATCCCATGCGTCAATTCCCACCCAGGTGGGCACCTCTTTATCCGATTTAAACTCCGGAAGGATCCGGTCCACTCCCTCGGGCGCGTACCCCAGAAGTCCGCCCTGATCGTCCAGCACCATCATGGAAGAAGCCGCCGTTCCCCATACCACATCTGCCTGGGGATTATCCTTCTCCGCCAGCAGTCTTGCCGTGATAATTCCGGTAGACTCCCGAACCACATTCACTGTGATGTCCGGGTACTCTTCGTTAAACACTGCCAGATACTCCGTCACCTGCTCATCCTCCAGAGCTGTGTATACCGTAATTTCTCCCTCTGTAGCCTTCTGTATCTCCTCCGCGCATCCAACGGTTCCAAACACAGATGCTGCCGTCGCTGCTGCCAGAAACAGGCTGATTCCTCTCTTTTTCATCTCTTTCTCCTTTCAGGATATAGTCTTTTTCTTCTCCAGTGAGCTTTCCTCACTGCTCACCTGCATTTTACGGATTCTACCCTTTTTCCGCTATCAAAGGGCCGTAAATTGAATGTAAATAAAAAAAAGCCCGCCGTCGGCGCTTAGGGAAGGTTTCTGTAAGTTTTCTACCTTTCTCCCTTGGGAATCCCTTTTTCTGCCTTCCATCCAGCGTCTTTTCATGTAAATTTTCTACATTTTCTTCTGCGCTTCTGAATTTTTGCCGCCAAAAGCAGGAGAGATGGATTCTCTTTTCCAGGATCTCAGGCCCGAAAATCTCCCCTTCCCCGGGGCTGCCCCCGGCCGAATCTGTAAGCGCCGCAAATTCTACATAAAATGTAAGTAAATTCACCGTATTTTCCCAAATCGCGTCCTGCTGTTGAGCTTCTCTTCTGTTTGTAGTAAACTGTCTCTGCCGCGTGATATGTCCGACCATTTATTTTTTACTGTACAGGAAATATCACCAATCAGGCGGGCTGCTCACACGGATATGGCTGTCCTGCCCTCTGCCTGAGAGAAAAAACAGTAGGAGGAACACACTCTATGCTTTACGTACTGCCGGATTACTATCCCGCTTTCCGCTGCCTGGCGGACGCCTGCCCGGACACCTGCTGCGCAGGCTGGCAGATCTCCATCGACCCCAAATCTCTGAAACGCTACCGGGCCTACAGGGGAGACTTCCGCCCCAGGCTCCTCAAGGGCATCCGCTGGAACAAAAAAATCTTCCGCCAGGATTCCCATGGCCGCTGTGTTTTTCTGGACAAAAAGAACCTCTGCGGCATGTATCTTCATATGGGCCGGGACACCATGTGCCGCACCTGCCGTCTGTATCCCAGACACATCGAGGAATTTGAAAACGTCCGGGAGGTTTCCCTCTCCCTCTCCTGCCCGGAGGCGGCCAGACTCCTTCTGGAGGGGGAGGCTCCTGTAAGATTCCTGGAATTTAACCGCCCCGGACGTCCGGAAGCCTATCAGAATTTTGACCAGCTTCTTTATTCTCAGCTTTACACAGCCAGACAGCGAATGACAGGGATTCTGCAGAACCGGAGCCTTTCTCTGTCCCTGCGTTTCGGCCTCATCTCCTGGCTGGCAGATGAGATGGAAAAAAGATGGGAAAGGGGTTCCCTGTCTACCTGGGAAGAGCTCCTGGAAAAAACCGAATCCGGCTGTTTTGATGAAATGCTTCAGAAGAGGCTGATCTCCTGCCGGAAATCTTCCGCCTCCTGGATCCGAAAGGCTTTTGGCTCCCTGAAAACCTTCCAGGTACTGCGGGGAGAATGGCCCCTTTGGCTTATGGAAACAGAAGACCTCCTTTATAAAAGAGGGTGGAAATTCTATGAAACAATTCAGGAAGAATTCAGGGAATGGATGGAAAAGGATTCTTTTGACTGGGAAATCCCCATGGAACAGCTGGGGGTATATTTTCTTTTTTCTTATTTCTGCGGTTCTGTCTATGACAAAGAGATCCGGGCCTGCGCCCAGCTTGCGGTTGTACATACCTGGCTTCTGCGGGAGATGCTTACGGCCTGCTGGCTTCGGAATGAAAAGACCCTGGGTCCGGAGGAGCTTACCGATCTGGCCTGCCGTTACTCCAGGGAGCTGGAGCATTCCAGTGAAAACCAAAAGCACATGGAAGCTCTGATGATTCAAAACAAACTGCCCTGGCTGTAGCAGCCAGGGCAGAGAAAAATTCAGTTTTCTTCTTCTTTTACAAACAGATCCGGGATCATGGATCTGGTCTCCAGGTTCAGAGAAAACCGGCCGTAATCCAGTACCAGCAGTCCTGTATAGATCATATCTACGATAGCCAGCTGGGAACATCTGGAAAAAATCGCGTTCTGATAAAGAAAGGGCTCGTTTCCGGAACACAGAAGGATATCCGCATAGCGGTTTATCAGCACATTCTCATAATTCGTAATCACAATCGTGGCCGCTCCCGCTTCTTTGGCGATCCGTACGGCATTTACTGTGCTTTCTGATACGCCAGTGTAGGAGATTCCCACTGCCACGTCTCCCTCCTCCAGATTGCAGGCAAACACAGACTGTCTGTAAACATCCTGGTAAAAAACAGCGTCAATCCCCATATAAATCAGTTTTGTGGCCATATCCTCCGCCACCGCGCAGGAATTCTCCGCGGCGGCCAGCAGCACCCTCTTGGCTCCTGCCAGAGCCTGCACCGCCCGCATCAGTTCGTACACTGAAAGGTTTTTCAGGGTATTCTCCAGCTGACGGATGTTTGTGGAAATCACCTTCAGGGGTACATCCACCAGCTTATCCTCCGGCGTCACGTCATAAGAAATTTTCTCTCCTCCTCCGGGATTCTTTCCTCCCTGAAGAGCTTCCTCCGCAATCAGAGCGGTCTTTAATTCCCGGAACCCTCCAAGCCCCATAGCCTGGGCGAACCGGATCACCGTAGGCTGGCTTACCTTTGCCTCATTCGCCAGGAATTCAATGGTGAGCTCCCCCGGATTGTAGCCGCCCTTCAGCAGAATATCCGCTACCTTCTGCTCCGAGAACCGCAGTGCTCTGTACTTTTTCCTGATTTTAAAAGAAAAGGGAACTCCCATGATTTCCTCCGCTTTTGCCTTCGGCAGAATAAAGCTGCCGGAGACTGCGGATGTTTTTCTATCCTGCAGCACTTGCTCAGGTTCACCCACTTCTATTATTATAGTTCCCTTATCTGTAATTTATTTAGTTTTTGTCTCAAATTCAGGTAAAAAATTCCCTAATGCCCAAAACGTTTTCTCCGTATCTCCAGCTA
>DVGK01000070.1 GCA_018712785.1 Candidatus Choladousia intestinavium
GCATCAGCTGCAAATGTCCCACCGCCCGCGCGGGACAGTACTGTGAACATATGGCGGCGGTGTTGTACGCTATCGATAAAGAGCAGAAAACGGATCAGGGGAACCTGGCCTGGGAACAGCAGGAGGAGGAAAGCCGCCGGCTCAGGGAGGAGCAGGAAAGCGGGGCGAGCCGATTCGGGCAGCTGCAGAGCCAGCCATATGATTGCGGATACAGAGGAAAGGGCGGAAAGCCTGAGCCTTGCGCCAAGGCTTACCAGAAAGGCGGGCGTCCTGTCTCTCTCCTTTAAAATCGGAACAGGAAAATTGTTTGTAATTAAAAAGCTGGATGAATTCTGCGAAAATGTGAAGAACTCCGCTACCGCCCAGTACGGAACCAGCACCAGCTTCAACCATCAGATTGGGAATTTTACAGAAAAAGGGAGAGAGTGGATCCGTTTTATCCAGCAGATGGTTCAGGAGGAGGAGAATATCGAACAGCGGATTGAAGAGGCCGGGCGGTATTATTCCGGAAGAAGAAAAAGCGGCACGGGCGGCTCCATGGAAATGTTCGGCTGGCGCCTGGACCGGCTGTATGAGCGGATGCAGGATGAAGCCATAGAGTTTGAAGACAAGGACGGCGGCGGAAAGAAGAAAGCAATGCTGCGCCGGGGCCGGGGAAATCCACAGGTGACGCTGCGCATTGAGCCGGAGCAGGAGAGTGGGGAAGAGTTTCACGGCATTCTGGTCAGCGGTTCGCTTCCGGATTTGCATTATGGGATGGAGGACGCTTACTTTATCCAGGAAAATCAGCTGCTGCGGCTGGAGAAAGACTTTATGGAAAGAATCGAACCTCTGGCGAACCTTTCTGACGAGGAGGGATTTTCCTTCCTGGTAGGGAGAAACCACATGGCGGAATTCTATTACCGGGTACTGCCAAGGCTTCAGGAAGCGGTGCGGATTGAGGAGTCCGAACCGGAAAAAATCCGCAGCTATCTGCCGCCGGATGTGAAATTTATCTTTTATCTGGACGCGGAGGACAGCGACATTACCTGCCGGATTTTCGCTCGGTATGGAGAGCAGGAATACTCTGTGCTGGATCTGCTGAGAGAGAACCGGAATAAGAATATGAAGGTGTTCCGCGACCTAAGCCGGGAGGAGGAGGTTCTGTTCCTGGCCTCCCAGTGGCTTCCTGGGACGGAGCTGGAGAAGGATGAAATCACCTGCGGCGGCAGCGAGGAGCAGATGTTCCGCATGGTCAGCCAGGGCGTGGAAGCCTTATTGGGGCTGGGAGAGGTCCGGTGTACGAAACGGTTCCGGAACCATCAGAAGATCCGTCGGGTCAAGGTAGCGGTGGGCGTTTCTGTGTCCTCCGGGCTTTTGGATCTGAAGCTCTCTACAGAGGATACCTCCAGGGAGGAGCTGATGGAGATTCTCCGGGAGTACAGGACAAAGAAAAAGTACTACCGCATGAAAAACGGCGACTTTGCAGATCTGGGGGATGATTCCCTGGAAATGGTGTCAGAGATTGCCCGGGCCATGCATCTGTCCGCCAAAGAGCTGGCGGAGGGAAGCGCTCATCTTCCGGTCTACCGGACGCTGTACCTTGATAAGATGCTGGAGGAGCACGAGAGTGTCTACAGCACCCGGGACAGTCATTTCAGAAAGATTGTCAAGGGGTTCAAGACGGTAAAGGACGCGGATTTTGAGGAACCAGCAAGTCTTTCAAGGATTATGCGAAGATATCAGAAGGACGGGTATAAATGGCTGCGGACGCTGGAGAGCTGGGGCTTCGGCGGCATCCTGGCCGACGATATGGGACTGGGGAAGACGCTGCAGGCCATTGCCGTGCTGCTGGCCGCCAAGGAAGAGGGGCAAAAAGGCACGGCCCTGATTGTCTCTCCCGCCTCCCTGGTTTTTAACTGGGGACAGGAATTCCAAAGATTCGCGCCGCAGCTTGCGGTCTGCCTGGTGACAGGAACCCAGGAGGAACGGCAGCGGAAGCTGGAGGATTATGAGAAGTACGACGTACTGGTGACCTCCTATGATCTTCTGAAGCGTGACATCGGCCAGTATGAGGGCAGGAGCTTTTCTTATGAGATCCTGGATGAGGCGCAGTACATTAAAAATCACACCACGGCGGCGGCCAAGGCAGTCAAAGTGATTCACAGCCAGACCCGCTTTGCCCTTACCGGCACGCCCATCGAGAACCGTCTCAGCGAGCTGTGGAGCATCTTTGACTATCTGATGCCCGGCTTTTTCTATGGCTATGATGTGTTTAAGAGGGAGATCGAGACGCCTGTGGTAAAAAACCAGGACGAGGATGCCATGAAGCGCCTGCAGAAAATGGCCGCGCCCTTTATCCTGCGCAGGCTGAAGGAGGATGTGCTGAAGGATCTTCCGGAGAAGCTGGAGGAAATCCGCTATGTGCCCTTCGGAGCGGATCAGCAGAAGCTGTACGACACCCAGGTGCTTCATATGAGGGAGAGCATTGCGAAGCAGGATCCTGCGGAGTTTAACAAGAATAAATTTCAGATTCTGTCAGAGCTGACCAGGCTGCGGCAGATCTGCTGCGATCCGGCTCTGTGCTTTGAGAATTATAAGGGGGAGGCAGTCAAGGTGGAGGCCTGCCTGCAGCTGATCCAAAGCGGCATGGACGGCGGGCACAGAATGCTTCTCTTCTCCCAGTTTACTTCCATGCTTGAGATCTTAAAAAAGAGACTGGAGGAGGAGAAGATTTCCTATTTTATGATTACCGGAGCCACGCCAAAAGAGAAGCGGCTTGCTATGGTAAAGGCTTTTAATGAAGGAGATACGCCGGTCTTCCTCATATCCCTGAAGGCAGGCGGAGTAGGGCTGAATCTGACCGGAGCGGATATGGTGATTCACTACGATCCCTGGTGGAACCTGGCGGCGCAGAATCAGGCCACAGACCGGGCTCACCGCATCGGGCAGCAGAAGAAGGTCACGGTCTATAAGCTGATTGTGAAAAATTCCATAAAGGAAAAGATCCAGCAGCTGCAGGAGACGAAGCAGGATCTGGCCGATCAGGTCATCGGGGGAGAGACCGGACAGCTTGGCTCCCTCAGCCAGGAAGAGCTGCTTGAACTTCTGGGAGCTTAGAGGAGATCCTTTGTCCGCGGCCTCTGTGCCGGCGATTCTTTGACGGCCTGTCCGCGGCCCCGGTGTTCGCGACTCTTTGAGAGACGGACCGATACAGGGACTCTCAGCGCAGTCCGTACTTTCCCAGGCGCCCCAGCAGATCATCCAGAGAGCTGGTTTCCTCGGAATCCTCATAAAGCTCCGGCAGCGTTTCCGTTTGCGGGGAAGCTTCGCTGTCTGTGAGAGCTTCTGAGCTGTCCGGGAGACTCTCTGATTCAGAGACGGTTTCACTCTCTGTCTCCTCGGAAGCTGAAAGGCTTTCCTCTTCCGTTTCTGTAAGGAACTCAGAAGAAGTTTCCGTCCGAGATTCTTCCTCTGCCTGTGATTCCTCCTCCTTCTCTGACTCGCTTTCCGTCAGCAGTTCTTCCAGGATATCCGGGTAAATCTGAATTTGTTCTGTCTCAGGCTTTGGCTCATGGAGGGGGCATTCCTCTTCCGGAACCGTTCCTTTGGCAAACACTTCTTTATAGGTTTCGGGGCAGCCGTCCTCCACAGCGGGCAGATGTGTCCGGCTGCACAGAGTGACGGTGACGATCCCCTCCGGCCTGGAAAAATCCGTATTGGGTAGGGTTTCGTGAACCCGGGTCATAATGGCGGACCAGAGAGTCTTATTGTAGGAGCGTTCCCCGTCCTGCAGGCTGGCGTTATTGTCATATCCGCCCCAGACACTGCAGGTATAGAAGGGAGTATAGCCTGTAAACCAGATATCCTTATAGCTGGAGGTGGTCCCGGTTTTTCCGGCCACCGGCATAGTCCCTGCCTGGATAGCGCCGTAGGCAGTTCCCGTCTTTTGGGACACCACATCTTTCATGGCGTCCGTAAGGAGATACGCTGTGGTCTCTTTCATAACCCGTCTGGATTTCCGCGAAGAAGCTTCTGAGCCGTCTTCATAGTCCAGAACCACATTTCCGTTCCGATCCAGAATTTTTGTAAAAAACAGAGGCTGCCGGTACACGCCGCCGTCCGCGATGGACGCGTAGGCGCCGCAGAGCTCCAGATTGGTGACTCCCTGGGTGATGCCGCCAAGAGCCAGGGGCTGAATGATATCCGAGGAGCGCTGTCCGTTTTCTTCATAAGTCTCATGAAGAGTGGAAATCCCCATATTTTCCGCGTACTCAAAGCCAAGGCGGGGGGTAATCTCTGTGATGCACCGGACCGCCACCACATTGATGGAGCGGGTGATGGCCTCCCGGATGGTCACAGGTCCTGTGTAGTCGCTGAGATCCCAGTTGCTGACAGGGGTTCCGTCCTCGTAGGCATAGGGCTCATTGTCATACAGCGCGGCTAGAGTCTTGTCCCGGGCATCCAGAGCCGGGGCATAGACAGCGGGAATTTTGAAGGTGGAGCCGGGCTGCCTGGTGGTCTCGGTGGCCCGGTTTAAGGTGAGGCTGGCGGTCTTCTCACCACGACCGCCTACAATGGCCCGTACAAGCCCCGTCTCCTGCTCGATGATCACCGCGGAGGCCTGGGGCTGGGGAGAGAGGGTCAGCCGTTCTCCTAAAACAGAGGCCTGGGGAGATTCCTCTGACTGGGAAGCTTCCGATTCTTTCGTATCTGCTTCTTCCTCTGAAGCAGCGCCGGAGAGCAGGGAGCTTCGGAAGGCGTCTGCATAGGACTGAGCCGTTTCAGGAGAATCACACATCAGGTCAAAGGTGGAATCCAGATTTTCCCGGACATAGGATCGAAGCGCTTCCGGACCATAGTGGGAGACCGTTCCATCCGGCTCCTGGATGCTGAGGGCATAATCGATGCCGTACCGGGTTCCTGCCGGGAAATTTGCCTCATTCAGGAATTCCTCGTCGCAGATTTCCTGGATTTCGGAATCCTGAGCCGAGAAAATCCGCAGCCCTCCGCTGAACACAGCTCGGTAGGCCTGCTCGGAGGAGTAGCCCTTCTCTTCTATTAAAAGATCTATCACCTGATCAATGAGAGCGTCCTCATAGTAGGAATATACGGAGGTTTCTTCATAGATTTCATCCTGAGCCGCAATCTCGTTATAAATCTCCGAAGAGAGGGCTCCCTTTTTTTCCGCTTCTGTAATATAACCCTGTTCTTCCATATAATCCAGGACGATTTCCCGGCGTTCCTGGTTTTTTTCAGGATTTGTAATCGGATTGTAGGCGGTGGGATTCTGAGGAATCGCTGCCAGCACAGAAGCCTCCGTAAGAGTAAGCTCCTTTACATCCTTTCCGAAATACCGCAGAGAAGCCGCCTGTACGCCGTAGCATCCGGCTCCCAGATTGATGGTGTTCAGATAGTTTTCCAGGATTTCCTCCTTGGACATGCGGTTTTCCAGCTGGAGAGCCAGGTACTGCTCCTGAATCTTCCGCGAGAAACGATCCCAGAAGGAGGTTTCGGAGGTCCACTCCGTAAAGACACTGTTTTTAATAAGCTGCTGGGTGATGGTGCTGGCACCCTCTGAAAAGCTCAGGCGGGTAATCCCCCGCCAGAGGGCTCTGGAGATTCCCTTCAAATCAATGCCGCCGTGGCTGTAAAAACGTTCATCCTCAATGGCGATCACTGCCTCCTGGAGAATCTCCGGGATCTGATCCAGAGATACAATATCACGGTTGGAGGAGGAAAGCGTCAGCTTGCGGAGAGGATTTCCCTCCTGGTCGCAGATATAGGTGGCTGATTCCTCCGGGGAAACGGTGACAGAATCAATATCCGGAGCGGAAGCGACTAAATACCAGAGGATCAGAAGGAAAATCAGCAGGAGAACTCCGGCCACGATACCGGCTGTTATAAGGACAGAGCGCAGGGAAGGGCGCTTAAAGTGTTTTTCCGGCTGCTTTTTATCTGGTTCGGGAGCGGCATGGAACGACTCGGTCATACTGTCAGGGCCTCCTTTTCCCGTAATTGCAAAAATCAAAGGTTTCTGGTATAGTATTCCGTGATATTAAGAAAATTATACGGTTGCGGGAACGGTTCTTGGCCGATATAATGGAGTGGAGTACAAGGAGGAAGCAAAAAATGAAATACGTGTACAGAGGAGGAGAAGGGGAGATCGTAGAAAAGAAGTCCCGCTTTATCGCTACGGTCCGTCCCATTGAGACAGAAGAAGAGGCTCTGGATTTCATTGGCCAGATGAAAAAGAAATACTGGAACGCCACTCATAATTGTTTTGCATATGTGGCCGGGGAGCATTATGAGCTGCAGCGGTGCAGCGACGACGGAGAACCTCAGGGGACGGCAGGCAGACCCATGCTGGACGTACTGCTGGGGGAGGGAATTCACAATGCGGCCGTGGTGGTGACCCGTTACTTTGGGGGTACTCTTCTGGGAACCGGGGGGCTGGTGCGGGCTTATTCAAAAGCGGTGCAGGAAGGACTCCGGTACAGCGTGGTGATTGATAAAGAGGAAGGCTTTCTCCTTAAAATCGGAACGGACTATACTGGCATTGGGAAAATTCAGTATCTTTTGGGAAAAGAGGGCATTCACACGGCAGGTTCTGAATATACGGAAAATGTAGAGCTGCAGGTGCTGGTGCCTCAGGGCAAACTGGAAGAGCTGAAGGAGGCGGTTACGGAGGCCACCAGCGGAAAAGCACGTTTTTTTGACGAGAAGCCGGTTTCCTTTGCGTTTCTTGAGGGGGAGCCTCTTATATTCGGAGCGGAAGACAGATAGTAAAACTCGGTAAAAGGAGATTCATATGAGTGAAAAAAATGAACTGGAGCGGGAAAAAATCAGCAGGGCTCCGGTGGGAGTGTTTGACTCGGGAGTGGGAGGGCTGACGGTAGCCAGGGAAATCATGCGGAATCTGCCGGACGAGAAGATTGTGTATTTCGGCGATACGGCAAGAGTCCCCTACGGCAGCAAGTCCAAGGATACAATCATCCGGTATTCCCGGCAGATTATCCGGTTTCTGAAGACTCAGAAGGTGAAGGCCATCGTCATCGCCTGCAATACAGCCAGCGCCCTGGCGCTGGAGGAAGTGGAGAAGGAGCTGGATATACCTATTCTCGGAGTGCTGAAGCCGGGAGCCAGAGTGGCGGCTTCTGTTACCAGGAATAAAAAGATCGGTGTCATCGGAACGGAGAGTACGATTAACAGCCGTATGTACGACCGGTTTATCCGGGCTCAGGATCCGGAGATTTCCGTGTATGGAAAGGCATGTCCCCTGTTTGTTCCTCTGGTGGAGGAGGGATGGCTGAAGGATCCGGTGACGGAAGAGGTGGCCAGAAGATACCTGGATGAGCTGATGCAGAAGGGAATCGACAGCCTGATTCTGGGATGTACCCATTACCCACTGCTGCGTTCTCTGGTGCGGAAAATTGTGGGAGAGGAAGTAACTCTGGTAAATCCCGCCTATGAGACGGCCAAGGAGCTGGAGAGCCTTCTCAGGAGAGAGGGGATCGAAAATCACGGGGGAAAGGCAGATCCATCGGAGGGGTATCAGTTCTTTGTCAGCGACGCCGCCGATAAATTTAAGAATTTCGCCAATTCCATTTTGCCGTACGACATTGAGACCACCCGGAAAATCAATATAGAGGAGTACTGAGAGATATGACAGAGGAAGTTTTGATCAGTGTGAAGGGGCTTCACACACTGGAAGATACCCAGAAGGATGAGGTTGAGGTGATTTCCGCCGGTAAATATTATAAAAGGAACGGGAAGCATTATGTGCTGTTTGAGGAGACCGTGGAGGGAAGCGGAGAATCCATTAACAGCCGCATTAAGCTGGCCGGGGAGCGCATGGAGGTATGCCAGAAAGGGGCTGTTAACAGCCAGCTGGTATTTGAACGGAACCGGAAGAACGAGAGCTGGTACGGAACTCCTTATGGAAATATGCTGGCGGGAATCCGGGTAAAGGATATGAAGATGGAAGAATCCGAGGATATTATAAAAGCCAGCGTGGATTACTCTCTGGAATTAAATTATGAACATATGGCGGACTGCAGCCTGCAGGTAAAAATCGTGGCAAAGGACAGCGGAAGATTCAGCCTGACCGAACAATAGAAAACACGCTCTGCGAGTTTTCTATTGTCATGAATAATAGAAAGCACGCTTAGCGAACTTTCTGTTGTTATGAATAATAAGACAGCGGGGATTCAGATTTCTTTGAATCTCCGCTGTCTTTCGGTTATACAGTATAAAAAGCTCAGGCTATTTCACATTTACTTTTTCCCGAAGTCTGGCGACCCAGCCCTTCTTCTTCGGAGGCGTTTCCAAAGGTCCCCGGACGCCTCGCACTTCCATAATATAGATGCCGCTGACCACAGCCTTTACTTCCTTTTTAACAGGAATCGTGTCAAAGATAGAAGCATCGCTCACAAGAGTCATAATCCTTGGCCCTACTTTTGCCTTGACAATGGGAAGCTTAGAGCGGCGCATCAGTTTGGGTGTCTGGTCAATCACCATCTGGGGAAGGCCGGACTCTTTAATAGGAAGCCTTTTCTTATCTATAATCAGCATGGAAACCGTCTGCTTCGCAGCATCCAGCTGCTCCTGCTGGGCAGCCTGCTTCTTCTGGAGCTTGCGGCCCATGACGTACATTACCACTAAGACGACGACAAGAATCAAAAGAATAATGAGTAGAACGTGCAGTAAAGTCATATGTACTGTGTACCTCCGAACAAAAAATATTCAGTTCATATTTTATCATTTTTTATTACAAAGTGCAATAGCTTGACGGAAAAGCAATTTATTGGTACAGTTAATGCGGTGTGAAACGTATTGCTACAGACACAAGAAGATACGGGATAAGATCCAAGAACGATCGGTCAGAAAAGGAGCAGAAGTATGATATTGGAATTTGGAGAACGGCTGATGCCTGTTGAAAAAGAAGAGTGGCTCCTGGAGAGAAAGCCGGCTGTTTTTCTGGCAAATTCAAAAAAAGCCAGAGAGACTCTGAAGCTGGCCGGAATCGTATACGACGGGGAAATTCAGACGGCAAAGGTGGGGTTCTGCAAGCTGGAGACTCAGCAGGAGTGCCTTGCCGGAAGCTTTTGTATACCTAAGCTGCTGGATGTTCTGGGGAGCCGATACCAGATCCTGTTTTTTGTAAATCAGTCAAACATTGTACTCCTGGATGATACGGATTTTTCCATCCGTTTGATCCGACGGATTCAGATCCGGAAAAACCACCAGGGGGAGTGCAAGGAGAGATTTATATACAACTATATAACAGAATTTATGAGCCGGGATCTGGAGCTTCTGGGGCAGTATGAACAAAAGCTTTTAGATATGGAGGAGGATGTCATTCAGGGAAAGCTGACGAATTTTCAGAATGAACTGATGCCTATTCGCCGGGAGCTTCTGGTGCTTCGAAGCTATTACGACGAAATCATGGACATGGGAACAGAGCTGGAGGATAACGAGAATTATTTCTTCCGGAAAAAGCGACTGAAGTATTTCGGGATTATAACAAACCGGGCGGATCGGCTTAGGGGAAAGACGGTGCATCTGCTGGAATACGCCCAGCAGGTGAAGGATGCCTATCAGGCGCAGATTGACGCCAAGCAGAACAGCAATATGCAGTTTTTGACGGTGATTTCTACGATTTTCTTTCCGCTGACCCTGATTACCGGCTGGTACGGTATGAATTTTAAAGATATGCCGGAGCTGGACAACGGATATCCGGGTGTAGTAATTCTGAGCGTGGTTGTCATTCTGGTTTGTATTTTGATTTTTAAGAAGAAAAATATTTTCTGAGAAAGGAAGATGAGATGAAACGAGGAGTTCTGTGGGCGGCGGCCGCTGCCGTGTGTTTCCTTTTAAGCGGCTGCGCCATGGGGGAGGCCACAGGAGACAATACTGTGGCGGGCAATCAGGCCCTTTCGGAGGGCTCCTATGAGGAGGCCCTTTCCCTGTTCCAGGAAGCCCAGGCCCAGGGGGAGACGGCTGTGCTGGCTCTCAGAGGAGAGGGGCTGGCCTGTATGGGACTTGGCAGGTATGAGGAGGCAGAGCAGGCGTTTCAGGAAGCCCTGGATGCCGCGGATGACAAGATGCCGGAGAATACGAAGGATATCCGGCTCTATCTGGCTACCGCTCAGTACCGGCAGGACAAATATGAGGATGCCATAAGTACCTGTGACGATATTCTGGAGGAAGAGCCATCCGATGCGGACGCCCGCTTTATACGGGGGGCCAGCTCTCTTTTCCTTGGAAATGAGAGCGATGCCAAGCGGGACTTTGACGCGGCGGCGGTAGCGGCTCCGGAGGATTATGACCTTTTTCTGAATATCTATGAGTGCTACGCTCAGATCAGTCAGTCCGCTGTGGGAGACGAGTATCTGGAACAGGCTCTTACTATACAGGGGGAGGACGCGGAGCATTACTATAACCGGGGAAGGATTTACTATTATCTTGAGAATTATACGGAAGCTGAGAACCAGCTTCTGGTACCGGTGGATGAGAAGTACGAACCTGCCATGTACCTGATGGGTCAGGTGTACCTTGCCCAGGGGGATTACGCCCGGGGGGCGGGGATCTATCAGCAGATCCAGAGCGAATTTGGTGAAAGCGCGGCCTGCTACAACGGCCTGTCTCAGTGCTTCCTTGCGGAAGGAGACTATGACATGGCTCTTTCCTACATTGCCCAGGGCCTTGCCCTGGATGGGAATGAGGGAAAACAGGAACTGTATTTTAATGAGATTGTGGCATATGAAAGAAAGCAGGACTTTGACACGGCAAAAGCCAAGGCGGAGGAATACGTAAGCCGGTATCCCTCAGATGAGGCGGGCCAGAAAGAGTGGGAATTTTTATCCACCCGATGAGAGGCAAGGAGGAAAGAGGTACGAACCATGAAGATTGTGTTGAAGAATCTCACGAAAACGTTTCCCAGCCGCAGCAAAAAACTGCGGCAGGATGTGGTTGCTGTAAATGATTTTAATTTTGAAATCCCGGACGGAGAACTGGTAGGGCTTCTGGGGCCGTCCGGCTGCGGGAAAAGCACTACGCTGAATCTGATCTGCGGGCTGGAGCGGCCCACCGGCGGACAGATTTTCTTTGGAGAAGAGGATGTGACCGGACTGGCGCCGGAGCATAGGGGTGTGGGAATGGTTTTTCAGAACTACGCCCTCTATCCGCATCTGACGGTGCGGCAGAATATTTTATTTCCCCTGCAGAATCTCAAGGGAAAGGACAGGCTTACAAAAGAGGAGATGACCAGGCGGACAGAAAAGGCGGCGAAGCTGGTGCAGCTTGAGGGATTGATGGAGCGCAGGCCCAGTGAGCTTTCCGGAGGCCAGCAGCAGCGGGTGGCTATTGCCAGAGCGCTGGTAAAGATGCCGAGAGTCCTTTTGCTGGATGAGCCTTTATCCAATCTGGATGCCAGGCTGCGCCTTCAGACCAGGGAGGAGATCCGGAAGATTCAGCGTTCTACTGGGATTACCACAGTTTTCGTTACACATGACCAGGAAGAGGCCATGAGCATCTCTGACCGGATTGTGGTGATGAAGGAAGGGGTGGTTCAGCAGATCGGCAGGCCACAGGAGGTCTACGACGATCCGGTGAATCTTTTCGTGGCCAAGTTTCTCGGCACGCCTCCCATCAATGTTTTCCACGGGAGAATCAAAGGAGAAAGAGTATATATCGGAGAGGATGCGGTTCTGCTTGCCCGGGGCGTCCCGGATCAGGAGGTCTATGTGGGAATCCGGCCGGAGGGCTTCCTCTGGCAGGAGGAAGGACCCCTTCACTGTGAAATGGGAAGAGTGGAGGTAATGGGACGGGATATCAGCATTGTCTCCTCCCACAAAGAGGCCGCCGGGGCCCAGATCCGGTCGATTATCAGCGCTGAAATCCGGGTCGATCCGGCACAGGAGACGGTCCGTTTCGGAGTAAAGCCCAATAAGGCCTATCTGTTTAAGAAAGAAACAAAGGAGAGGATCCGGATATGAAAAAGAAAAATCTGAAAGCCTGGCTTTACCTTCTGCCGGCAATCCTCTTCCTGGGAGCTTTTCTGGTCTATCCTTTGATTGACGTTTTTATTTATTCCTTTGAAGAGGAATATAATTTCGCTTCCCAGACCTATTCCGGGGTGGGACTTTACAATTATTCTTACGTTCTTCACGACACGTATTTTCTGCAGGCCGTAAAGAACACATTTATACTGGTGATTATTACGGTTCCCATCTCCACAGGGCTGGCCCTGTTGATTTCAGTGGGATTAAGCTCGATTAAACCTTTGCGGGAACTGTATCAGACCATCTATTTTCTTCCATACGTGACCAACACGCTGGCTGTAGGCCTGGTGTTTATGATTCTGTTTCAGAAGACAGAGTATACGGACGGACTGGTGAACCTGATCCTTCACTGGTTCGGTGTAGGCCCCGTAGATTTTATTGACGGCCCTTACTGGGCCAAGATGTTTGTACTGTGCTTTTATACGGTCTGGGTGGTGCTGCCTTTTAAAATTCTTATTCTCACCAGCGCCCTGGCCTCTGTGAACCAGGATTATTATAAAGCCGCCCGGGTGGACGGTACCTCAAAGTTCCGGATTTTTGTAAGGATTACCCTTCCGATGATTTCTCCCATGATTTTTTATCTGGTGATTACGGGATTTATCGGCGCCTTCAAGGCTTACAGTGATGTGGTGGCCTTATTCGGAACGGATTTAAATACAGCGGGAATGAACACCATCGTAGGGTATGTCTATGATATGCTGTACGGAGACAGCGGCGGATATCCCTCCTATGCGTCCGCGGCGGCCATCCTTCTCTTTGCCATTGTTCTTACCATTACCTGCATTAACCTTCTTGTAAGCAGAAAAAAGGTTCACTACTAAGTGGGAGGGGAAAATAAAATGGACTATAACAAACTTGAAAGGGCGGCCAGGATCCGCCAGAGAATCGGGAAATTTTTCACCTATCTTCTCCTTACCTTCTGGGCGGTGGTGGTTCTGTTTCCTTTTTACTGGATGCTTCTGACTTCTGTAAAAAGCTATGGCGCGTATAATTCAGAATCTATTCCCCAATTTTTTACTCTGTCACCGACCCTGCAGAACTACAGGGATGCCTTTACCTCGGTGCCGCTGCTGCGGTATCTGGGAAATACTGTGATTTTCGCCCTTGTGACAACGGGAATCATGATGATCGTGATTACCCTGTCTGCCTTTGCCTTCGCAAGACTCCGGTTTCGGGGAAGGAACCTTTTGTTTACCCTCTTTCTCTCTCTGATGATGATTCCCAATGAGCTGGTAGTGATCACCAACTTTGTGACCATCACCAACATGGATCTGAGAAATACCTTCACCGGTTTGATTCTGCCCTCCGTCACCTCAGTGTTTTACATTTATCTTCTGAAGGAGAATTTTGAACAGGTGCCGGATGAGCTGTACCGGGCTGCCAAGGTAGACGGCACTTCAGATCTGAAGTATCTCTGCCGGGTGCTGCTTCCCATCTGCAAGCCCACTTTAATCACCATTGTGATTCTGAAAATCATTGAGTGCTGGAATTCCTACGTATGGCCCAGGCTAATTACAGACGATCCCAATTATTACCTGGTGTCCAACGGGATTCAGGAAATCAGGGAAAATGGATTCGGACGGGAAAATGTTCCGGCCATGATGGCGGCTGTGGTGGTGATCTCCGTTCCTCTGATTGTTCTGTTTCTTATATTCCGCAGAAAAATTATGGAGGGCGTTTCAAGAGGAGGTACAAAAGGATGAGAGGAGTATGGAAAAAGCGGTCTGTCCTGGCGGCGGCCGCTGCCGCCCTGTGTCTTCTGCCGGGATGTCATGGTTCCAGGCAGTCAGCGGATTTTACTATCCCGGAAGAATTCAATACGGCAGAAAACTATGAGATTACTTTCTGGGCGAAAAACGATACAAATATTACCCAGACGGAGATCTATAAAAAAGCCATTGAAGATTTTCAGGAGCTTTACCCGAATATTACGGTGAACCTGAGGCTGTATACGGACTATGGAGATATCTACAACGACGTGATTACCAATATCTCCACCAACACCACGCCCAATGTCTGCATTACGTATCCGGATCATATTGCTACCTATCTGACAGGAAATAACACAGTGGTTCCCCTGGATGAACTGATGGCGGATGAAGCGTACGGCCTGGGAGGAAGCAGGCTGGAATTTGACTCTCCCGGACAGGAGGAAGTGATTTCCCAGTTTCTGGAGGAATGCTCTCTGAACGGACATTATTACGCGCTGCCTTTTATGCGATCCACGGAGGCCTGTTACATTAACAAGACGTATGTGGAGGCTATGGGCTACACCATTCCGGAAACCCTGACCTGGGAGTTTATCTGGGAGGTGTCGGAGGCTGCCGTGGAGCAGGATGCTCAGGGAAACTACCTGGTGAATGGACAGAATGTACTGATTCCCTTTATCTATAAGTCTACGGACAACATGATGATTCAGATGCTGAAGCAGAAGGGAGCCGGATATTCTACGGAAGAGGGAGAGATCCAGATCTTCAATGACACCACAGAAGAGCTGCTGTATACCATTGCGGAGCATGCAGAGAGCGGCGCTTTTTCTACCTTTAAAATTTCGGGATATCCCGCCAATTTCCTGAATGCGGGCCAGTGCCTTTTCGCTATTGATTCCACAGCCGGGGCTACCTGGATGGGAACGGACGCCCCGCTGCTGGATATCAGCCAGGAAAATGTGGTGGACTTTGAAACCGAGGTCCGGATGATTCCTCAGTTTGACCCGGAGAACCCGCAGATGATCTCCCAGGGACCTTCTGTCTGCATCTTTAATAAGGAGGATCTCCAGGAGGTGCTGGCCTCCTGGCTCTTTGCACAGTACCTGTTGACCAATGAGGTGCAGATCGCCTACTCCCAGACGGAGGGATATATTCCGGTGACCTCCAAGGCACAGGAATCTCCGGAATATCAGGACTATCTGGGGCGGGCCGGAGAAGACAACGATACGTATTACGATGTTAAAATCCAGGCTTCCCGCCTTCTGCTGGAGCATACGGATGATACCTTCACCACGCCGGTATTTAACGGCTCTACCTCTCTTAGAAACGCCGCGGGACAGCTGATTGAGGATGTGACGAAATCTGTTCGGCGGCAACAGCAGGTTGACGACACTTATATGAAAAAGCTCTATGAGGATGTGTCTTCCCTGTATCATTTAGACGAGACAGAGACTGCTTCTGCCGGAGGGAGAGATCTGGGTCCCCTGCCTCGTACCGCTGTCATTCTCCTGGCCGCGCTGGCAGGAGCCTGGGTGCTGATCATCCTTTACGTGATCTGGCAGAGGCGCCGCGGTTGACTTTTGCCCCATATCGTTTATAATAAGAGGGATTCCAAAAATATTTTTTTCAGGAGGTTTGAGATGAAAAAGTCAGTTGCTTTATTTTTAACACTTTCTCTTACCCTTGCATTTTCCGGAAGCGTAATGGCCGAGGAAGATACAGAGGCAGCAGCAGAAGCCGTAACGGAAGCGGTTACGGAGGAGGCTGAGGAAACTGAGGCCGCTGCGGAAGGAGAGACAGAGGCCGCGTCCGAAGCGGCAGCGGAATCTGCAGAAGAAAAATCAGAGGGCGTTATGACCTATGCGGAGTATATCGCTGCGGATCTGGACACGGAAGTGGTAATCGAGACTTATGTACAGGCAAAGCAGTCCTGGTGGACAGACTCTGAGACCGGAAAAGAGCAGGCTACCTTCTATACCCAGGACAGAGACGGCGCTTACTTTATCTACAATATGGGCTGCTCTGAGGAGGAGTATGAGGAGCTGGTTCCCGGAACCAAGATCAAGGTGACCGGCTATAAGTCAGAATGGGAAGGGGAAGTGGAGATCATCGACGCTACCTTCGAGATTGAGGAAGGTGAGGAGTACATCGCACCGGCTACAGATGTGACAGAGCTTCTGGGCACAGATGAGCTGATCGATCATCAGAACGAATTTGTAGAGTTTAAGGGCCTGACGGTGGAAGCGCAGCAGGACGCGGAAGGCAATGAGGTGGCTTTCCTGTATAATTATGATGGATCCGGTACAGATGGAGACGACCTGTATTTTAACGCTTCTCTGAACGGAGAGACCTATACCTTTACGGTAGAGTCTTACCTTTGCGACAATACGACGGACGTTTACAATGCGGTAGAAGAACTCCAGGTAGGAGATACCATTGACATGGAAGGTTTCCTGTACTGGTATCAGGGAGCCAATCCCCATGTGACCTCTGTAACGGTTGCGGAATAAAAGAATTCGGGACGCAAGAACTGAATAGAAGAAACTACAGGCCGGAGCTTTTTGTGAAAAGTTCCGGCCTGATTTTCTTTACTTTATAGGAAATTCCGAGCTTTAAAGAATCAAAAGAAAACAAGAGTTCACCGAACATATGTTAGACAAACTCTTGTTTGAGCAAAGTGATAAGACGACACGGTCTAGAAGATATAAAAACCTTCTACGCCAGCCTCGTCATCAAACAAGTCATCTTCATTTAAGAAATAATCCATATCGAGAAGGTCATCCTCGCTCATACGGCGAATGTCCTCGGATGTCATCCCCTCCGGTGGATTATCCATATATTTTTTGCGCAGTTTCTCTGTTTGTGGGTTCATATACAAAGCCTCCTTTGAAAGGAGTATACCATAGGAATGGGATATAAGGAAGTCATGCAGATGACCGCTTTCCACGAGAACGGGACATGACTTTCTCGTACATTTCCTCCAGAGAAACGCGCTTGTGGTTGAAATAGAGTTCTAGAAAAAGCATGGTCGTACCACATTCGCATTGTAATGGGTCATAGCCAAACGCAGAAAGGATGGCAGTGCGCCACTGATTAAAACTTCTGTAGATGTGATGTTTTTCACGGGAGATAGCTCTGTGGAGTTTTTTGTCTATTTCCCGATGTCTGGCATAAAGACCGCCATAGCGTATCATCTTGTAATGCTTTTCCGGGATATGCTGGATGAGGCGCTGAATGAATTCCATAACGGGAACGGTTTCTTCTACGTATTTGTCATCTTCATGACGATTGTAGTGAAACGTGACAAAATCCCCATCGTATTTATCAATGCGTGAAGTGGCGATAACCGGGCGGCCAAGATAACGACCAATATATTTTATGACGTTTTTCGGATTGCATTTGTTGGGCTTTGCATAGACATAGAACCCTTCTTTATGTTCCCGGTAGCAGCGGGCCTTGACTCTTTTGAAAGAGGGGCCTATTCTGTGTTCCATTTCATTAAGGAGAGCGGTGCGGAAGGCATTGCGAAGGAACTTATAGTTAAAATAATTGATGCTGCGCCAGAAACCATTATCACTGTAGCCACCTTCAGAAATGAGGCAGTGGATGTGGGGATTCCATTTCAAATCTCTGCCAAAGGTATGAAGGACCATAATAAAACCCGGAGTAAAATTCATGGACTTATTCCGCTCGAAAAACATGCGGGAAACAACACTGTTGACGGCGTGGAAGAGACAGTCGAGCAGTGTCCGGTCATCAAGAAAGAACTGGCGGAGGTTTTGGTCAATGGTAAAAACACAATGGCGGTGAGTAACATTTACGAGTTTGAAGGACATTGAGGTGGTACGCTGCATAGAGTAGAGATTCCCACAGGTAGGACAGAAACGGCTGTGGCATCGGAAAGGGACGAATTTCAGTTTGCCACATTTTGGGCATCCGAACATAGCCCCGCCAAAGGCGGGATTGCCACAGTTGATCATTTTATCCACGTTTTCAATAACAGAAGAACGTGGGTGTAATGTATAAATCATTTCTTCATAATGGTCTGCAAAGATTCTTTGTAAGATATTCATAAGTCCATTATGCAGGAAAAAGTAACAAAAGAAAACCCCTAACCCCTCATGATTGAGGGGCAGGGGAGTTGAATAGGCGAAGCCTGTTTTTTA
>DVGK01000071.1 GCA_018712785.1 Candidatus Choladousia intestinavium
CTTCTATTGTCATGAATTATAGCATCTTCATAAATAATAATAAAGTTTTTTATGAAGATGACCTTGGATCTCTCATCACTGAATGACAGTAAAATTTATTCACGGGAGGTATTGAAACTATTTGTGAAATGTAGTATATTGATTGTAAATAAATTGGCTTGTGAGGAAATAGATTATGGGAGAAGTGTGCCGGAGTGTCATAGGGGGACAGGCTTACGGCAGAGAAAAATAGAATTAAGATAGATGCCATTACAGAGTCAAAGGAGCTGATGGGCATGCTTTGAGACAAAAAAGGGGGCAGATGAATGTGTGTACGGCTTTGGAAGAATTAAAGATGGAAGGAATAAAAGAGGGCGCCATCAGCGGAATTATAAAGACTTATCAGGAATTTGACCGGCCGCCCTCAGATGCTGCCCTGAAAATACAGATGGAGTATGGTCTGGGGCAGCAGGAGGCCAGGGAATATGTCAGGCGATACTGGAGGAAAAAGTAGTTTCCAGGCGTTCCCGAACATAGAAAAGGATTTTGGTTATATACTCATTTTCATCAAAGGAAGTGAGATAGTCATTGATGCAGAATTCATAGGAATCTGAGATGATTTCCAGGCTGTGAGTCCGGCAGTAGGACAGAAGTTTTTCATAGGAACGTCCAATGGACTCGTACGTTCCTATGTGAAGGAGGCTGACGCATCTGCCGGTAGGAAGCCTTTTCACATTGGACGCCGATGTACCCTTTTCCATAGGAAGAAAGGCCAGGGTGGCCTCTGTATAGCGGCGTTCCAGAATGTGGCGGAGAGGCACCATAACTCCGGATTGAAAATAAGTAGGGAGTTTTTTCTGAAAAGAAAGAGCAAAGCATTTTTTCGTGGCAATGCTGATTTCACCCAGAGAGTACGGCTTCTCTACTTCCTGGAAGAAAATATACTGGGCTTCTGTGTTTTCCGTTACAATTTCACTCCCCTTTTCTTTATATTTTCTCGCCTGTTCCATTTGCTCACAGCGGTTCACCACCCGGCTTCGGATCATCTGAAGCTCCTGAATTTGATTGTCTATGACAGTCAGCTGCTTCTTCAGAGCGTTCAGGCTGGTATCAATATTATAGTGCTGCATATACTCCCGGATCTCATTTAATGAGAATCCGATTTTTTTCATGATTAAAATGGTATCCAGAGAATCCAGCTGCTTTGAGCTGTAATACCGGTACCCGTTGGCCGGATCCACGTATGCGGGATGAAACAGGCCGATTTTGTCATAGAAGATTAAGGTCTGTTTTGAGATATTTTGATATTTAGCAAGCTCACCGATTGAAAAAAATTTGTCCATATTGCCCTCTTGACCTTATAGTAACTATATCCTTTATTATAGAGGGGAAGCAAGAAAAAAACAAGAGGAGGTTCTTATGAAGAAAAAAATGTCCCTTTTTTGGAACGCGCTGAAGGACGGTCTGTCCATAAAAGGGATCTGTCTGATTCTGCTGGGAGCGGCTGTCTGCACCTTTGGAATCCATAATATTCATCAGCAGACCCATATAACAGAAGGGGGAGTCATCGGCCTGATGCTTCTCATTCAGCAGTGGCTGGGATTTTCGCCGGCTTTTATTACCCCTATTCTGGATCTTTCCTGCTATCTTTTGGCTTATAAATATTTGGGAGGAAGATTTATCAAGATTTCTGCCATCTCTACGTTGAGCGTATCTATGTTCTATAAGATATGGGAGGCATTTCCCCACATGCTGCCGGATCTTTCTGATTATCCGCTGCTGGCTGCGGTGCTGGGCGGTATTTTTGTAGGAATCGGTGTGGGGCTCATTGTGCGGCAGGGGGGATCCAGCGGCGGGGATGATGCTCTTGCCCTGGTGATTTCTCACAAGAGCCGCTGCAGATTGTCCCATGCGTATCTTTTTACAGATCTGACGGTGCTGGGTCTCTCTTTATCCTATATTCCGCTGTCCAGAATTGTATTTTCTGTTATTACAGTTACCATATCCTCTTTCCTGATTGACCGGGTCCAGTCCTTTGGGAAAAAGCCTTCTGTGACTTACAAAACCAGCCGGAAAAAGAGTATCATCCATAAAGGATCCGGAGAAAAGCAGTCAGCAGAGAATGGATAAAGAATATTTTAAAAGGACGAGCTCTTTGCGTACTCTCCAAGAAGCTTTTCGATCTGAAGATTCAGGCTTTCAGGCATAGTGACGGGAATTTCTTCGGTCAGACGGATCCAGAGATGCAGGGAGCGGCAGGCTGCCCCTGTATTTTTCTTTTTCTCCTGGGATGTCTGTATTTTTACAAGCACACTTTTTTGCTCAAAAAGCGGAATCACCACGTAGTACAGGCGGTCGTCAGGAAAAGAAAGATATCCCAGTTCTTTTCCGGCTGCGTCTTTTAAATACAGTCTGTGCTGATGAATGCGGGCAGGGAAGAGAAGCTCTCCGGGTTTGGGAAAAAGGGAAGGGTCCCGGCTTTCCAGCATAGCAGGAAGATAGAAGGTACCAAAGCCGGCAGAGTCTGCCGGTTCTTCTTTTGCCAGCTCTTTTAACAGGGCAGTGCCGTCTATAAACTGCTGGGCCATCAGATAGCAAAGCTCCGGATGAATCTTCTGCCGAAGGAAGGCGGGGGCGCTCCTTTTCAGGGAAACGTCAATTTCATCCAGGAGATCCTTGCTGCACCGATATACACTTAAAAGAAACAGAGGAAAATCTTCTTCTGTTTTCCAAAAATATTTTCCGCGGGCAATGCAGAAATTTCCCGCAGGCCTTCCGTAAGAATCTTCCGCGCTGTGGAGAATCTCCCGTTCCCGGTAAGCGTGTACATTTAAAGGCGCGTCCCAGGAGACAGAGGCCTTCCGGGAGGAGCCGTCCGGGGAAGCGTTTTCGGTACTAAAAAATTTTTCTTCCTTCAGAACCTGATAGGCAAGGATAATCTGCTGAATTTCATGGGAAGAATTTCGGGAAACGTCGGCCTGCGCGTCCGGGTGGAGCCGGCGCACAAGCTGGCGGTAACGTTTCTTGATCTCTGTTTCTTCTGCATTCTGGGTAATACCCAGAATTTTGCAGGCTTCTTTTCTGGTCATATCGTTTGTTTCCTTCTGAAAAATATTATAAATCATTAAGTGTTCACATTATATACCATATTCCGAGGGACTGTCCATAGAAGCGGGCTTTTCAAAAACGGAAAGATTCGGTAGAATAGTATCCAGGGTGACTGAAAAATTACTGCGGGAAGGGAGTTGCAGGAAGTGACAATTTTCATTATAGAGGATGAAAAAGCCATCAGAGAAGAACTGATCAGGCTTTTGGGAAAATACGGATACGATTGCGTGGGAAGCGAGCATTTTGAGAATATCGCGCAGACGGCTCTGGCCTCCGGAGCGGATCTGATTCTTCTGGATCTGAATCTGCCTTTTGGGGATGGATTTCAGGTCTGCCGGGAGATTCGTCAGATCTCCGGGATTCCCATTCTGATTCTCACCGGCCGCAGTTCAGATTTTGATGAGTTAATGAGCCTGAATCTGGGAGCGGATGATTTTATTACAAAGCCGTACCATCCCCAGATCCTTCTGGCGCGGATTCAGAGGCTGCTGGAACGAGCCTGCGCGGCTCGGGAAAACGTCCTTCTCTGCCATAAAGGGCTGACATTGGATCTGATGAAAGCCACGGCTTCCAGCCAGGGCAGGGAGGAAGCTCTTACAAAAAATGAACTGGTAATTCTGCGGCTGCTTATGGCCAACAAAGGGAAAATTCTCCCAAGAGACGTTCTGATAGACGAGTTGTGGCAGAGTGAATCTTTTATTGATGAGAATACGCTCAATGTAAATATCGTCCGGCTTAGGAAAAAGCTTGCGAAGCTGTGCCTTCCGGATTATCTGGTTACGAAGCGGGGAATGGGGTACTGGGTATGAAATTCCGGGACTATTTTGCGGACCGTTTTTTTTCCTTTTTTTGCTGTATGGCTGCCGGTCTTCTGATTTTCTGCCTTCTGTGGCTGGCAGAGGTTCCGGGAATCTTTCTCGCGTTATCTGAAATCCTTCTGGCTGCCGGATTTTTTCTGCCCTTCTTCCGGGATTTTTACCGGAGAAAAAACTATTACGGACGGCTTCTTAAGCTGCTGGATCAGCTGCAGGAAAAGACGCTGCTTATGGAGATTGCAGAGGAACCGGATTTTCTGGATGGGCGGATCCTTGCGAAGATCTTAAGGCAGAGCCAGAAATATGAGAATGACCGGATCGATGAGATCTGGCGGCAGGGACGTGAATACCGGGAATTTATGGATCTGTGGGTGCATGAGATCAAAACACCCATTACCTCCGCCAGGCTGATTGCGGAAAACGAGAAGAACGAGACCGCCTTTAAGATGGAGGATGAGCTTCGGAAAATTGAAAGTCTTGTGGAACTGGTTCTGTATTACGCCAGAAGCACAGATGTGGAAAAGGATTTTAAAGTAGAGAAGGTTCTCCTGCAGGATCTGGTAAGAGCGGCTTTGAAAGCTTACGCAAGACCCATGATACAGGCAGGGGGACGTCCGCAGATGGAGAATCTGGATATCGCGGTGTGCGCGGATCGAAAAAGCAGCGCTTTTGTAATTGGTCAGATTATTTCCAACGCGGTTAAATATAGAGGGGAGAACTTCAGTCTGGTGTTTTCAGCCCTGCAGGAGCAGAACCGGGTCCGGCTGCAGATCCGGGATAATGGAATCGGGATTGCCCCGGCGGATCTGCCAAGGGTCTTTGATAAGGGTTTTACAGGTGAGAACGGGCGCTGCTTTCCAAAGTCCACAGGCATGGGGCTGTATCTGTGCAGAAAGCTCTGCGAAAAAATGAATATTCAGCTCTCCATTCAAAGCAAAAAGGGGGAGGGAACCACGGTAACCCTGGATTTTCCGGGGGAGAGCTTTATACGGGAGGCGGGGATATAAACCCGCCTTACATTTTTGTAATTTAAAAGTAAGGCAGTTTAATGGCAGGGCGTCCCCGGATATGGTAAGCTTAGAGCAGCCAAAGGAGGAAAAAGATTCTATGAAGGATATGATTTTGCGTGTAGAAGACATTCAGAAGTTCTATGGAAATAAAGGAAATCTGACAAAGGCTGTGGACCATATTTCCTTTTCGGTTAAAAGAGGAGAGTTTCTGGGAATTATGGGAGCTTCCGGTTCTGGAAAGACCACCTTGCTGAACTGCATTTCCACCATTGATACGGTTAGCAGCGGTCATATCTATGTGGAGGAAAGAGAGATTACTTCCCTGAGAGGCGGAGAGCTTTCGGAGTTCCGAGGGAAAAAACTGGGCTTTATTTTTCAGGATTTTAACCTGTTGGATACGCTGACTGCTTATGAAAATATCGCCCTGGCTCTCTCAATTGCGGGAGTCAGACCGGGGGAAGTGAAAAGAAAGGTTCTTGAAACGGCAGAGATATTGAATCTTATCCAGGTTCTTCCCAGATATCCCTATGAGATGTCCGGCGGACAGCAGCAGAGGGTGGCGGCGGCCCGGGCCCTGGTGACGGATCCGGCCCTTATCCTGGCAGATGAGCCTACGGGGGCTTTAGATTCCCATTCCTCCCGGGTTCTTTTGTCCATGATGCAGGAAATGAATCAAAAATTATCCGCTACCATCCTGATGGTTACACACGACGCGTTTTCTGCCAGCTACTGCCGCAGGATTCTTTTCATAAAAGACGGCAGAATCTTCAATGAGCTGAACCGGGGAGAAGACAGCCGCCGGGATTTTTTCCGGAGGATTCTGGAGGTGGTTTCCGTTTTGGGAGGTGAGCAAAGTGACCTTGTGTAAACTGATATTCAGAAACGTAAAAAAGAATCTTCAGGATTATCTCATCTATTTCCTTACGTTAATGCTTTCCGTAAGTATTTTTTACGCGTTTAACTCTATTGAGAATCAGCCGGCTCTGCAGAATCTGAGGAGTACAAAGCAGCTCCTGGCAGATCAGACCGGAATCTACATTTCCATCTTGTCTGTAATGATAGCGGTGGTGCTTGCTTTTCTGATTCTCTACGCCAATCGTTTCCTGCAGAAGCGCAGAAAGAAGGAGCTGGGGATCTACCTGCTGCTGGGAATGAAAAAGAGAAAGGTCTCCGGAATTTTCGCAGGGGAGACTCTGTGTGTGGGAGGAATTTCCCTTGTCTGCGGACTGGGGCTTGGAGTGATACTGTCCCAGGGCCTGTCCCTTCTGGCGCTGCGGCTTTTCGCAGTGGATATCGAGGAATTTCAGATGGTATTTTCCACGGACGCCTTAAGAAAGACAGTCTGCTGCTTTGCCCTGATCTTTTTGCTTGCTTCTCTTTTTAACGTAAAGGCTGTTTCCAGGGAGAAACTGGCGGATCTTCTGAATGCCGGCCGCCGGAATGATGTCTCCATCCTGAAAGGGAAAAGGGTGCATATCTTTTTCTGTCTGACCGCCATAGCTTGTATGGCTCTGTCCGGCATCCTGATCCAGAGATACGGAATCATTCCCAGCCGCCGTCATCCATGGATTCAGGCAGCTTTGGCTTTATGGCTCGTAGGGACTGTACTGTTTTTCTTTTCCGTCTCATCGGCAGTTCTGAAAGTGCTTCAGTCTTGCAGCAGAATCTACCTGAAAAAGCTGAACGCGTTTCTCTGCCGCCAGCTTGGAAGCAGAATCCGCACGGACTTTCTGGTGCTTGCGGCGGTCAGCATTTTGCTGACAGTCGCGGTCTGCGGCGTTTCTGTGGGAGTCAGCGCTGCCGTTACCATGAATGAAGCTTCCAGGGCGGCGCTTCCTTTTGACCTGAATGTTCTGGCGGATGTGGAGATTTCCGGAGACACAGATATTTCCGTCTATTTATCATCCAGGGGCGTGCAGATGGAAGCGTATGCGGAAAGGATGGAGCAGATCAGCCTTTATGAAGGGGACCTGACCTACGCGGATCTCTTTGAAGGGCAGAAGGTCAGTCTGTGGCCTATTGATCAGGAAATTCCGAAGATAAAGGTGTATATCGTCTCTCTTTCTGATTTTAACCGCTCTCTTGCCATGCAGGGAAAGGAGCCGGTTTCCCTTTCGGAGGGGGAATTCCTGCTGAACTGCAATTACAAGGGGACGATGGAGTATATCCGTGCCTTTCTGCAGACTCATGAGACCATTACTCTGAATGGGAGGGCCCTGCGCTCCGCGGCTTCAGAACCATTAAATGAAACGTACTGGATGACCTCTGTGGGGAACAACGACAGAGGGACGGTCATTGTTCCGGATTCAGTCATTGAAACCGGTTCTTTCACAAAGAGCGATAACGTTCTGCTTGTGAAGTACAGACCGGATACAGACTCTGAGGAAGTTCTGCAGAAAATGATTCCCATTGGACTGGAGTGGGAGACGGAGGGCTACCGGTACACAGAGAAAAATATGTTAAATGACCTGTATTACGGGGCTGGCGCTCTGATGGTTTTCCTGTGCTGCTATATAGGGCTTGTATTTCTGCTGGTCTGCGCGGTGCTCCTGTCTTTGAAGCAGCTGACCGAGACGGCGGATAATGTATACCGGTACGGACTTCTTAAAAAGCTGGGGGCGCCGGAGAGCTGGGTGAACGCTGCCCTGACAAAACAGATCGCCGTCTTTTTTCTGGCACCTCTTGTGCCGGCTGTTCTTTTCTCCGGATTTGCCATGGGGAAAATTACAGCGGTAATAGAAGAGTTTATGAATATGCATATCGCTTCCCATACGGGATTTACGGTTTTTCTTCTGCTCCTTGTATACGGGGGATATTTCCTTGCCGCCTGCCTGTCCTGCCGGCGGATGATCCGGAAACCTGCAGGTTTCTGATTTCATCCGCAGTCATCCGGATGGATTTATGGCTGGTATCGATTTTCAGTGTGTTCAAAGAAGCGTACAGAGGGATTCTGGCAATGCTTCTTTCAATTACATCGGCGGAACGAAGACCTGCCTTTATATCCGCGGCAAGTCTGGCCCGGATACATTCCGGCTCTGCAGTAAGAGAAATACATTGGATCCGGCAGTCTGCAGTGTCCAGACCCTGGAGAATAGAGTCCAGGATGGACTGACGGTCCATGACCCAGCAGAATAGGATGTTCCTGTATGCGGAGCAGCGTAAAAACTGATTCAGCAGAAAACAGATATTCTCCAGAACCATTTCTTTCGTCTCATCGGTTACAATAAAAGGATCTGCGTCCCAGCACCAGTCTCCATCAAGAAAGACGCTTCGGGGCAGATCCTTTTTTAACTGCCGGCATACGGCAGTTTTCCCTACCCCCATGGTGCCGCCAATGAGATATAAGGTTTTTCTTTCAGAATTTTCCGGCATAATAAATTCCTTTCGTTTTCCTATACGTTTTTTCCATGTAAAGTATAGCAGAGAATCTGGAATTTTGCTATTGCCGGCGGAGGATATTTAATCCCGCGAGTACCGCGCGGGTAAATACCCCGCAGCTCTGCCGCGCTAACTATTTCCAGCCCTTATCAGCTTGCTGCGGGGTATTTGACTGGCGATCAGCCGACATTCATATATTCCGGATTGATCGCCGGCCCGGAACAGTGGTATAATAACCGATAGTTTTACAACGGCGGCAGCGTAAGAAAGACGGCGCTGTGAAAGCGGGAGGAAAGGCTGCGTATGGAAAAGAATGAAAAGATTCTGATTGTTGAGGACGATACAGATATTAATAATATGATAAGGGATGCTCTGTCAAAAGCCGGATATGCATGCACCCAGGCATTTTCCGGTACAGAGGGACTTTTGTATATTGAAAAGGAGCCCTATTCCCCGGTGCTGCTGGATCTTATGCTGCCGGGGCGAAACGGTGAGGAGCTTCTTTCGGAGATAAAGAAAAAATATTCCGTACCTGTGATGGTGGTGTCCGCCAAAGACAGTATTGAGAGTAAAGTAGACCTTTTGAATTCCGGCGCGGAGGATTATATGACAAAGCCCTTTGACATCCAGGAACTGATTGCCAGGGTAGGCGTGCAGATCCGCCGCTTTTCAGGAGAGACGGAGCAGAGAAAAGATGTCCTCTCCTATAAAGATCTGCGGCTCTGTACGGATTCTTATACGGTAACGGTCAGCGGAAAGCAGGCAGATCTGACAAAACAGGAGTTTAAAATCCTGGAGTTTCTGCTCCTGCATCCTAAGAAGGTCTGTTCTAAGCAGGAAATTTATGATTACGCCTGGGATGATCTCTATATCGGCGAAGATAAAACCATCAACGTGCATATCAGCAACATCCGCAGGAAGCTGAAAAAGCTGAGTCAGGAAGAATATATTGAGACTGTCTGGGGAATCGGATTCTGTCTGGCGAAATAACTTTAACATTTCTTAAACTTTGCTTTGCGCTTTTTTGGCACATGAAGGCTAAGATAGAAAACGTAAAGTAAAGGAGGAAGATACATGGAATACTTACTTAGCACAGAAGGGCTGACAAAGCGGTACGGCAGGCATAAGGCAGTTCATGGAGTGGATATCCATGTGAAGCAGGGAGATATTTACGGACTGATTGGCCGGAACGGAGCGGGCAAAACCACGCTGCTGAAAATGATCAGCGGACTGGCGGCTCCCACGGAAGGAAGCTTTTCTCTGTTTGGGAAAAGAGGAAAAGAGGCGTACAGGTATCTGTCACGGGTGGGAACGCTGATCGAGTCTCCGGGGGTATATCCCAATCTGTCAGCGGGAGAAAACTTAAAACTGAAATGTCTGGCCATGGGGGTCCGAAAAAAGAAGGTTATAGAGGAACTCCTTGACACGGTAGGGCTGGCCCATGTAGGAAAGAAAAGAGTGAAGCATTTTTCTATGGGAATGAAGCAGCGTCTGGGGATTGCCCTGGCTTTAGTGGGGGAACCGGATCTTGTGATTCTGGACGAGCCTATCAACGGACTGGATCCACAGGGGATTGCGGAGGTTCGGGAAACTCTTCTGCGGCTGAACCGGGAGCAGAATATCACTTTCATTCTTTCCAGCCATATTTTGGAGGAACTTTCCAAGATCGCCACCCATTACGGCATGATTCACAACGGGGTTCTTCTGCAGGAGCTTACCAGAGACGAACTGATGGCAAAGTGCAGCGAACGGATCGAACTGAAAACAGATGACGCGGCGAAAGCATGCACGGTTCTGGAAAGCATCGGGATTACCCGATACAAGGTCATGGATTCCCATACGATTCATATATTTGAGCGGCTGAATGACAGCGGTGAGATAACTATGGCGCTGGCCGGACAGCAGGTGAAAACTATCAGTATTACAGTAAAGAATGAAGCTTTGGAGGACTATTATCTGAACTTGACAGGAGGCGGGATCAATGCTTAATTTAATAAAAATGGATCTGTATCGGATGGTCCATACGGTATCGGCTTGGATTCTTTTGGTTTTTGTCCTTGGAATCGCTGCCTTTTGTGTTTCCATGACAAATCTGGATCTTGCGGCTATGGAGGAAGATGTTCAGTATGCCAGGGAGATGGAAACAGAAAATGAAGAAGTACAGATCGGTGTCTACTCTGAGACAAATCCTGACTGGGTTACAGGAAAAATCAGCGCCGGTGAGCTGATAAGCTCTGAAATCCAGAGCGGCGTACTGGTGATTCTCTGTGTGATCTTTACGGCCATTTTCGCAAGCGCCGAACAGAGAAACGGATATATCAAAAATATCGGAGGTCAGATCAGAAACCGGGAAAATTAGCAGTTTCAAAGCTTGCGGCAGTGGCTATATGGGTTCTTATAGCAGAGGCTGTATTTTCCATGACCGTTATTTTGACAGGCTGGCTTTTCTGGGGAGAGCGGCTCTGGCTGGAGCCTGCGGATAAGATCCTCCCTTTCCTGGGAGTACAGTATTTTCTTCATCTGGGCTTTTCGGCTCTGGTTCTGTTCTTATGTATTCTTTCAAACAGTTCCGGTTTTGGAATGGCAGCGGGGCTGCTCATGGCTCTGGGAGTTCTGAACCCGGTATACGTACTGATCAATCAGGGCCTTACACAGCTGCGGTCAGGATGGAAGGCAGATATCAGAAACTGCATGCTGGAAGGCAACCTGGGAACGGCGGGCTTCGGGGCCGCTAATGAGCTTCTGCTGCGGGGGGCGGCTGTGGGTGCTGTATTTATTTTCCTCTCAGCAGGTCTGGCCATGGCGGTTCTGAAAAAACGGGATGTCCGATAAGGAGAAAAGAGAGAATGATTCTGTGGACAGCGGCCGTTTCAGCTGCATTGGTGATTTTGATCGTTATTTTTATTTTATATCGGCGGCAGGTGAAAGAAATCTGCCGCCAGCTGGCGTTTCTAAAAGAGAATCCCACGAATATGAGACTTACCTCCCAGCTGCCTCTTTCGGAGGTCAATAAACTGATTGACGAGGTCAATGATTTGCTGGACCGCTCCAGGGAGCTTCGGAAGGAATCCCTCCACAGCGAGACACAGCTGAAGGAAACGATTACCAGTCTCTCCCATGATATAAGAACGCCCCTTACCTCCCTGGACGGATATTTTCAGCTATTGCAGGAAAGCATGTCAGAGGAGGAGCGCCTGAGATATATCGAGATCATTCAAACCAGAATAGAAAGCCTGAAGGATATGCTGGAGGAACTCTTTACGTATGCCAGGCTCCAGGATCATGAATACCGGCTGGAGCTTGGGAAGACAGATTTCGGGCAATGCGTTTATGACACGGTATTTTCTTTTTATCAGGATTTTCAGAAAAGGGGAATCGAACCTGAGGCGGATTTCTGCGATGGAAGAATTTATGTAAGAGGAAACGAGGAGGCTCTCCGGCGCGGCATTCAAAATATGATAAAGAATGCCCTGGTGTATGGGTACACGCAGATTTCCTTTAAATTGTATAAAACAGACAAGTATGCCGGATTCCGCTGCTCCAATGATACAGAGCATCCGGATGAAATCGACATCCGCCAGGTCTTCGGAAGATTTTACAAGGCAGACTCTGCCAGAACCCAGAACTCCACCGGCCTGGGACTTTCCATTACAAAGGAACTGGCCCGGCGCATGGGCGGCACCGCGGAGGCGTCTCTGGAAAAGGGGATTTTTTCGGTTGACTTTCTGATTCCGCTGGTAGAAGAAAAACCATACAATAGCTGATTTTCTATACGAGGAGGAGGGGACATGAAGATCATCGATCTGACACATACCATTGAGGAGAAAATGCCGGTTTTCCCGGGGACGCCTTCGCCGGCCTTAACTACATCCAGCTTCTATGAGCCGGACGGATTCCGAGAGACGCATCTGAGCCTTTACTCCCATAATGGAACACATATGGACGCGCCGGCCCATGTGTTAAAGGACGGACTCACTCTGGATGAGATGCCTGTGAGTCAATTCGCGGGGAAGGCTCTGGTGCTTGACTGCTGCCGTTTAAGAGAGAAGGAGACTATTACCATGGAAATCATCCGGCCCTGTATAGGAAAGGCCAAGGAAGCGGAATTCCTTCTGTTTCATCTGGGCTGGGACCGGCGATGGGGAAAGGATTCCTATTTTGGGGAGTACCCCTGTCTGGATGATGAAGTCATAGAATTTATTTTGAGGACAGGGAAAAAAGGAGTGGGATTCGATGTTCTGGGACCGGATCCCATTCCGGATGAAAGCCTTTCCATCCATAAAAAGCTTTTGAACGCTGGGAATCTGGTTATTATTGAAAATCTGAAGAATCTGGAACAGTGCGGAAACGAGCTCTTCTGGTTTTTAGCCCTTCCGCTGAAATGGGAGAATTCCGACGGAGCGCCGGTAAGAGCCGTCGGGGTGTGGGAAGAGTGAAAATAATTGAGAAAAGCATTTGTCTTTGGTATAGGCAAATGCTTTTTTTGAAAAAACACAGAAATTTGGATAACTCATTTCAACTCCAATTTCATTTTGACAAGCTGAAAGAATCTATCATCCGGAAAAACTTCGGAAAACAAGGTAAAACGTTTAATAAATGGTTAAAAATAGGTAAAATAGGAAAAATATTAAACGGAAGAGAAA
>DVGK01000072.1 GCA_018712785.1 Candidatus Choladousia intestinavium
TCCATTGTATCCGGATGTTTTCGGACCTTTTCTCCAGCCCACGTCCCCGACAAATTCAAATTGAAGGGCGAAAAGAAAGTGTGGCGGGAAACGGAGAATGATGGTAAAATAAGACAAATGGCGCGCAGAAATCTGTTGAACTGGATGAGGTTACGCCGGGTGAGGAAAGGAGAACAAAAAATGGGAACTTACATGGAAACGCTTGCAAAACATGCAAAGAGTGCATCGAGAGAAGCGGCAAAACTCGGTACAGATGAAAAAAACAGGGGACTGCTTGCTGTGGCGGAAGAACTGATTGCCCAGCAGGAGCTGATCCTGGAAGAAAATAAAAAGGATCTGGAAGCGGCAAAGGAGAAAGGCGTAAAACAGTCCCTGATTGACAGACTGGCGCTTTCGGAAAAGAGAATATCCGATATGGCCGAGGGGCTCAGACAGATTGCGGCTCTGGACGACCCGATAGGAGAGGTCCTTTATATGAAAACACGGCCGAACGGACTGCGGATCGGGCAGAAGAGAGTGCCGCTCGGGGTTGTGGGCATTATTTATGAATCCCGGCCGAACGTTACGGCAGATGCCTTCGGCCTTTGTTTTAAAACGGGGAATGCAGTTATTCTGAGAGGAGGAAGCGATGCAATTCATTCCAATCAGGCGATTGTCCGGGCGATTAAGGCAGCTCTCCGGAAAATGAAGTTCAACCAGGATCTTATTCTTCTGGTTGAGGATACAAGCCGGGATGTGGTCAATGAGATGATGAAGATGCACGGATGGATCGACGTACTGATTCCCAGAGGCGGTGCAGGGCTGATTGCAAATGTGGTCCAGAACAGTACGGTTCCGGTAATTGAGACGGGCACGGGAAACTGCCATGTCTATGTGGACGAAGGAACGGATCCGGTTATGGCCGCGGATATTGTGGAGAATGCAAAAACACAGAGAATGGGCGTATGCAATGCATGCGAATCTCTGGTAATTCACGCAGCGGCAGCAGATGAAATTCTTCCCAGGATTGTCTCGAAATTAAAGGCGCATAATGTAGAGATGCGCGGGGATGAGAGAGCCCGGGCCATCAGCGAAGATATTATTCCGGCTTCAGAAGAAGACTGGGGAACTGAGTATCTGGATGCTGTGATTTCCATAAAAGTAGTAGACTCCATAGATGAGGCGATTGACCATATTAATAAATACAACACCGGACATTCAGAGTCCATTGTGACGAAAGATTATGCCCGTGCGCTGAAGTTCCTGGATGAGATTGACGCGGCTGCGGTTTACGTAAATGCTTCGACAAGATTTACCGATGGATTTGAATTCGGCTTTGGAGCGGAGATCGGCATCAGTACACAGAAACTTCATGCCAGAGGTCCTATGGGTCTGCAGGCGCTGACAACAACAAAGTATATCGGATTTGGAAATGGTCAGATCCGGAAATAAATGAACAAAAAGAGTTAAAAAGAAATAAAAATGCAGAGATACGCCGGAGCATGTGTCGGAAGCAGCCGGGATGAATGATCCCGGACTTCCGGTACAGTACATGCTCCGGCGTTTTTCTGTAACGGCGCGGATCGGATTTGCGTGCATAAAATTGAGTGCACTGATAGGAGATTTGTGAATAAAATAAAGAAGTAAATGAATAAAGCTTGCATATTATGCAAAAATGATGTATTATTATGCAAGCATAGTTCAGAAAGACAGGAAGTATGCTTTACTTCCCTGACAATGTGGTATATTATTAGGAAATGGAAGCGTCAGCGGACACCAGAGCGGGAAATCCCCGCGAACTCTTTTGTCTGCCGGCGCTGTACATATTTCACGGAAAGGAAATTATTAAAAATGATTAAGGTTGGAATCATTGGCGCCACGGGATACGCGGGCGCTGAGCTTGTGAGAATACTGACAGGGCATAAAAATGCCCGGATTGAATGGTATGGATCCAGAAGCTACATAGATCAGAAATATGCGGATGTGTACAGAAATATGTTCCAGATTGTGGACGACACATGTATGGATGACAATATGGAGGAACTGGCAGACCGGGTGGATATGATCTTTACGGCTACCCCCCAGGGTCTGTGTGCGTCTCTTGTAAATGAAGGAATCCTGTCAAAGGCGAAGGTGATTGATCTGAGCGCGGATTTCCGGCTCAAAGACGTATCTGTTTACGAAGAATGGTATAAGATTGAGCACAAAGCGCCTCAGTTTCTTGATGAAGCGGTGTATGGTCTGTGCGAGATCAACCGGGAAAAAGTGAAAACAGCCCGCCTTGTGGCAAATCCGGGTTGTTATACAACCTGTTCCATCCTGACAGCTTATCCTCTGGCAAAAGAGGGGCTGATCGATATGGACAGCCTGATTATTGACGCCAAATCCGGAACCTCCGGAGCAGGACGGGGCGCCAAGCTGCCGAACCTTTTCTGCGAGGTCAATGAAAATATTAAGGCATATGGCGTGGCAGCACACCGGCATACGCCTGAGATTGAAGAACAGCTGGGCTATGCGGCAGGAAGAAAGGTTACACTCAGCTTTACTCCCCACCTTGTTCCCATGAACCGGGGAATTCTGGCTACCGAGTATGCAGGCCTGACCCGGAAAGTTACGCCGGAAGAGATAAAAGCGGTATATGACAGATATTATGGAGACGAAAAATTTGTCCGCGTTCTTGATCCGGATGTATGCCCGGAAACAAAATGGGTGGAGGGGAGCAATTATGTTGACATTGGCTTTAAGATTGATCCCAGGACAAACCGCATTATTATGATGGGGGCAATTGATAATCTGGTAAAAGGCGCGGCCGGGCAGGCAGTGCAGAATATGAATCTGATGTTTGGCGAGCGGGAGAGC
>DVGK01000073.1 GCA_018712785.1 Candidatus Choladousia intestinavium
AATTCAGAGGCAATGTCAATAGTTATTTAAAAATTTTATGAAATTGTTTCCCGAAATATGGAGGAAAACAGAAATGAAGAACAAGAAAAAGGGGCGGAAATACGGGCTATATTGAGTTTCCGAGACCGCTCTATGATTGATATGGAGGACGATGAAATGGTGGCGGATATGGCTGCCGTCTCAGTGGATCAGATGATTCCTTCCTCTGTCAGCGAAAACCTCGCACTTCCGGAATCCGTTATGGGCGCGGAGGTTGTCTGGACTTCCTCCGATCCGGAACTTCTCAGTGAAGCGGGAGAAATCAACCGGCAGGAAGAGGACGCGCGGGTGGAGCTTACCGCTCAGATCACCAGAGGGGAAGCCTCCGTCACCAGAACCTACAAGGTTACGATACGTCAGGACGCCTACCTGATGTATGGCTTTGATTTTGATACTCCGGCCCAGGACGGAGCTCTTGCTCCCATGGAGGGTTCGGCCGGCACCGGCTCCGCCCTTCTGGAGGGAACCGCTTCCATCACAGAAGACGAGACCAGAGGAAGCGTTCTGCAGATTTCCAATGAGGAAGGGGCCAAGGGCGTAAATTATCTCCGGCTTCCGGAGGATACCTTCTCAGAGGTGAAACCCGCCGGCTACTCCGTGGCCATGTGGGTCAACATCGGTGAGGAAACCTTTGAACACAGCGCCCTGTTTGAAGCGGATGCCGACGCGGCTTACCCCCTTACCAGGATCGGCGCCAACCTCATCGCCAGAATCAATGCCAATGCCTACAGCGACGTAATGGGCGCTCTGCTTACCACCAGCGGAGAGCGGGGCGTATGGCAGCATGTGGCCTACACCGTGGATCCCCAGGGGATCAAGGTTTACTTAAACGGAGAGCTTGTGGGACAGGAGGTAAAGGATATCAGCGACTGCTTCCTGAATAATAAGACAGGAATCTCCCAGGCCACCGACGTTATGGTGGGAAGCGGCTATATCTGGGATGACGAGGATGTGCGGGACGCTCTCTTTGATCAGGTCCAGGTGTACTGCGGAGTGCTGGGCGCGGAGGATATACAGGAGCTGTATACTTCCACCCAGTAGCCAAATCCCCCGCGGCAGGCTGCGGGGCATGGAAATAATCAGCGCGGCAGTCGCCAAATGGACATGCAGGCACAAGGTGAATTGCCGCTTGCGGCAAGAGAAGGCAGCCTGGGCTGTGTCTGCTTGGCTCGTTGCTCGCGGAAACGGACGCGCGAAACACATCAGGCGGGGTTAAAACCCCGCCTGTTTTACAGTACCAGCTGTTCGATGGCCCATGCCACCCCGTCGTCCTCATTGCTTTTCGTGATAAAATCCGCCAGCTTTTTCGTCTCAGAATCCGCGTTCTCCATTACGACAGACAATCCCGCCTTTTTCAGCATGTCCCAGTCATTCCATGAATCTCCGCAGGCCATGATCTCTTCCTGCCGGATCCCCAGAATTCTTCCCAGAGCCAGAAGTCCGTTCCCCTTTCCTGATTTCGCGGAGATGATCTCCAGGTTAAAGGTGGTGGCAAAGCTGGCATCAATTCTGGGATCCTTCTTCAGCTCCGCCAGCATGCGGTCGCGTTCCGACCGGTCTTCAAAAACCATATGAAGCTTCTCCACCGCAATCCTGTTTTCCCGCATATACGGAATCAGATGGGGCCACAGATTTCTTGTCTTCCGGATATACTCTTTGATAGCCGGCGTCATGCCCGGCTCTTCTAAGAAGCGGTAGGTATCCCGATCTACAAAGCATTTTCCTCCATAGTAGGCCTCCCACGCCGAATGGGGACAGGCCGCCATGGTCTGAATCAGCTCCTGGGCCATTTCCCAGGGAATCAGCTCTTCATACACCGTCTCTTTTTTCTCCAGATCTATAATACGGCTCCCATTAGAGGTAATAGCGTAGCGAACCCCCGGAATCTCCAGAAACTGCTCCGGCAATCCGGACTCCGGCCGCCCAGTAGCCGGCAGCACAGTGATCCCCCTGCGGATCGCCTCCTCCAGCGCCTGCCGCGTGTGAGGCGTGATTTTCTTTTCTTCATTAAATACGGTTCCATCCAGATCGAGACCGATCATCTTTATTTTCTTTTTCATCTTCTCTGTCCTCTGTCTTCTTTTTGACAGCGGCTCCATAGAATGCCGCGGTCATTTTTTAAAGTTTACCACAGTTTTCTGCCTTGAGCAATCGCGGGCTGATATTTCCAACTGAGCTGTACAGTTCGTTACATGCCGTACCCAAGCCTCGCACTTGCTGCATGGTTGCGGGCACACATGATGCAACCGGGGATCCGGCAGCTCTCAATGCAAGATCGCCCGTTACTGGTTAAGGAGTGGACAATAGATGCAGTTCATCCATCAGGCAGCAGTCTGACTGATTTGTTTTCCGGCAGCTGTTACAACCGGTTGACATATTGTGAGAAAAAATGCTATATTTATGTATGTAGATTTTGCAGAATGTACAGAAAGGGGTGACGCAAATGGCTACTTTAAAGGATGTGGCACGGGAATCAGGCCTGACGGTGGGCACTGTATCCAGAGTTCTGAACAACCGTGGATATATCAGTGCCAAAACCCGCGAGAAGGTTTACCGGGTCATGAAGGAACTGAACTACCAGCCCAATGAGATGGCACGTTCTCTTTCCACTCAGAAGACGAATACCATTGGTGTTATCGTTCCTCATATTGTCCATCCTTATTTTTCAAAGATGATCGACAGCCTTGAGGAAGCGGCGTATGAGAATAATTATAAAATTCTTCTCTTCAGCTCCAAGGGCAAAACCGATCTGGAGAAAAAATACATCGAAATGTGCTGGCGGAACCGGGTTGCAGGGGTAATTCTGTTCAGCGGCCTTTTTCATACAGAGGTTTTTAAGAACCTGGATTTTCCGGTTATCACCATTGAGCGGTTTATCGACGAGGCCACGGTCGGCATTGTCTGCGATAATTATCAGGGAGGCGTCCTTGCCACCGAACACCTGATTGACCGGGGCTGCCGCTCTCTGCTGCACATCGGCGGCGTGAATCAGATGCAGATGCCTGCGGACAGCCGGAAGACGGCTTTTGAGGAGGTATGTCAGAAGCACGGGGTAAAATATCTGTCCGTGGACCCGGACGATGAATATTACAACGATCTGGATTATTATGCAGTCATCCGTCTGATTCTGGACCAGCATCCCGACATTGACGGAATCTTTGCCAGCTCCGATCTGATCGCGGCCCAGGTGATCCAGGTATGCCATGAAAAAAATATAAAGGTGCCGGAGCAGCTGAAGGTGGTGGGCTTTGACGATGTAAATATCGCCTCCCTTACCACGCCCCGGATCACCACCATTCGTCAGCCGGTAAAGGAAATGGCGGATTTTGCCGTATCCGCTCTGAACAATGTTCTTTCCGGCGAGGCCGTACCAAAAGAGATGCGTTTCCCTGTCACTCTGGTTGAACGGGAAAGCACCCGAAAATAAAATCTCCTAACTTCCTGTCGGTATTCCGGCAGGATTTTTATAATTCATGACAATAGAAAACTCGCGGAGCGCGTTTTCTATTGTTCCCCATTCTCATCTGAAATTCTCTGACTAAATTTCCCTTTGTTTTTATGCAAAGAAATTTATTTTTATATTTATATTCAACGGTAATCACATTTTTAAAGAACCAAGGTTCGAATGCACAAGTATTTCTATTTTTTATTGGTAAATATAGACAAAAAAAAAAGTCAAACTTCGTTAACATGTACCGAAAATACAATTTTCAGACCGGAAATATATGTTTAGCGGTTGACATATATGTGCAGTTTGTGCTACTATACAGACACCTGATAAAAAGACCAAGAAGGAGGAAAAAACATGAAAAAACGAGTTTCTATGGTTATGGCAGCTGCTATGGCTGCGACTCTGGCAGCAAGCGTAGCTACACCGGCTATGGCTGAGGGTGAGAACCTGACAGTCTTCAACTCCAAGATGGAGATTCAGAGCCAGTTCGAGGAAAAGGCTGCTGAGTATTCCGAATCCGCCGGAGTAAACATGGAGGTTTACTACTCCAACGATACGGTTGCCGCTCACATGGGGTCCAGATACGCGGCAGACGATCCCTATGTAATGTCCATGGTTGACGCAAAGGACGTTTACTCTTTGGGGCCGGAGCACGCCATTGATTTAACGGATCAGGACTGGACAGCTGATACAACGCATGCTGTTATCGTAAATGACCAGGTAATGGGCTTTCCGGTTTGCGTAGAGGCTAGAGGTATCATCTACAACGCGGACGCTATTGAAGCGATCACTGGCGAGGAGTTCGTTCCTTCCGATTACGCTACTCTGGATGCCTTCAGCGAACTGCTGGCTACTCTGGTAGAGGGCGGTATGGAGTCACCGGTTGGTATCCTGAAAGAGGACTGGTCTCTGGCCGGACATTTCCTTCCCCAGGTATATGAGGAGCAGGAAGATCCGGAAGCCTTTGTTCAGAGCCTGTATGAGGGAACTGCAGATCTCATCAACAATGAGAAATTCAATGCCCTTATGGATACTTTTGATGTACTTATGGCTAATAACTACGCTAAGGATTCTGCAATCGCAGCAGAGCGTGAGGTTACCTCTCAGAAGCTGGCTGAAGGCGAAATCGCTTTCATGTTCGGCGGCAACTGGGACTGGTCCGTAATCAACCAGTATGATTACACAGAGAATATGGGTATTATGCCGGTTCCCCAGAATCTGGATGACGGCGCCAACACCAAGCTTGTAGGCGGCGGTTCCAAATACTTCTACATCGACTCCGCTGAGAGCATCACAGACGAGCAGCGTCAGGCAGCAAAAGACTTCCTGAACTGGCTGGTATACGATGAAGAAGGACAGTCCTTCCTGGCAAATGACTGTGCTCTGGTTCCCGCATTCAGCAACATCACTCTGGAAGTTGCGGATCCTCTGGGCGCTTCTGTTAAAGAATTCGCCGATGCAGGAAATCTGATCGGAAACTACAACTATCTGCCGGATGATCATTATTCAATCTGCGGCGCTTCCTTCCAGAAGTACCTGGCAGGTCAGATCGACCGTGAAGGCTTCGCATCTGAGATCGAAAGCTACTGGTCATCTACCACTCCGGTTGAGCACTAATACTGAACTTTACATTACACGCCAAAGAGGGGTGTCGGACGGGCGCCGACATCCCTTTTTTTCTGAAAAGGATCTGACAGATCCTGTGTAATAAAACAGGAGGGGAAGAGAAGATGAAAAAAAATACCATGTCGTATAAGGTTGGCCAATACGCCATGTTTGCCGGACCGGCGACAATCCTGTTCATCGGTGTAGTCGTTCTTCCATTTATCTATGGTTTGTATCTGACTTTCACGAGCTGGGACGGTGTTTCCGCAGAGAAGCCTTTTGTAGGCCTCGAGAATTATATGGCAGCCTTCCAGGACGCGACTTTCTGGCAGGCTTTGGGCAGAACCGCCTTTTATACGGTAATCGCCGTAATCTTTGTCAACATAGTGGCTTTCGCCCTGGCTTATCTTGTAACCAGCGGCATCAAGGGCCAGAACTTCTTCCGTGCAGGTTTCTTTATTCCGAACCTGATCGGCGGTATCGTACTTGGTTACGTATGGCAGTTTATTTTTAACCGCGCATTAGTTGCCCTTGGACAGTCCCTTTCCATTGGAGCTTTGTCAACCTCCTGGCTGGCAACTACCAACGGAGCCATGCTCTGTCTGATTATCGTATCTGTGTGGCAGTACGCCGGATACATGATGCTGATTTACGTGGCAGGCTTTATGAGCGTTTCCAAAAGTCTTATGGAGGCTGCTGAGATTGACGGCTGTACCCAGAGCCAGGCTACTTTCTATGTAACCATTCCTCTGATGAGGGCATCCTTTGTACAGTGTCTGTTCCTGACTATCACGCGCTGCTTCATGGTTTACGATGTAAACCTGTCCTTGACAAACGGCGAGCCCTTCGGTTCCTCTGTCATGGCGGCTATGCACGTGTACAACCAGGCATTTACATACAGAAGATACGGCACCGGCCAGGCCGAGGCGTTGATTCTGTTTATCGTCTGCGCCGTTGTTGGTGTGACGCAGGTTTATATTGGTAAGAAAGGAGAGGTGGAAGCGTAATGACTGATAATGCAAAAGCCGCGCGCAAAAAAACGGTTTCTCATGTTATCATGATGATCATTCTGATTGCGGTATTCATACTATTTATTTTTCCGTTCTTACTGGTAGTCGTAAACGTATTTAAGACAAACGCGGATATCACCTCCAATCCTCTGGGCCTGATCGGTGAGCACGGCTTCACCCTGGGAAATTTCCCGGAGGCCATGGAACGAATGAATTTCCCGGTAGTTTTCACAAACTCCCTGATTGTCACCACCTGTTCCACCGTGCTGACCCTGCTGGTATCCGCTATGGCAGCCTTTGTCATTGTCCGTAACAAATGGAAAGCCTGCGGGCTTCTGTTCGCAGGGATGATCGCCTCCATGGTTATTCCTTTCCAGGTGTTGATGATCCCTCTGGTATCTCTGTACGGCGGTACCTTCGGAGTGCTGAACAGCCGCATCACCCTGATTCTGATGCACACCGGCTTCTCCATCTCCATGGCGACCTTCATGTTCCACGGAGCGATCCATACCAACATCCCCATGGAGCTTGAGGAAGCTGCCCTGATCGACGGATGTACCAGATGGCAGACCTTCTGGAGAATTGTGTTCCCATTGCTGAAACCCACCATTGCTACCGTAGCAATTATCGACGCCATGGCGTTCTGGAACGATTACCTCCTTCCCAGCCTTGTGCTTGCGAGAAGAGAGCTGTATACCATTCCGATTGCCACCCAGGCATTCTATGGAACTTATTCCACGGATATGGGTCTTGTAATGGCTGCACTGCTTCTGGCGATGCTGCCGATCCTGATTTTGTATCTGTTCCTGCAGCGGTACATTGTGGAAGGTGTTACATCCGGCGCCGTAAAAGGCTGATGCTTACAAACGCAGCGGGGAATGCATTTCGTATTCTCCCTGCGTTTTTTTTTAAAATTTTACATTTCATGGTACTTGCAGCAGACATCACCCTGGGTTATAATCCTCAGGCGAAACGCATCGTCCCTGGAGAAAGGCCGCCGGCGCGCTCTGTTTTAGAAACCGCCGCGTCACGCATGTCCCCGGATCCGGAAAAAGGAAGATCTTCAGGGACAATAAACAAGGAGGAAGAAAAATGGAACATAACATTAAAATTGAGCAGAATTATTTTGGAATCCCCATACAGCCAGAGCAGCCGGAGGAAACCCTGGAAATTTTCCTGGGCGATAAAAAGCTTTTTGAATTTCACGTGCCTGTGTGCAAGGATCTGAGCGAGCGAAAATACGCGTACTACAGTTATCTGAACGTAGAAGATTATAAAGGACAGACGCTGACGCTAAAGGGAGCCTTTGACCAGAGCTTTCTGGAGGATTTCTGCCAGCGGGATACCAATGAGCAGGAGCCTCTGAAGCGTCCTCTGCTTCATTTTACGGCAGAGCGGGGCTGGATCAACGATCCCAACGGGCTGGTATATCATAACGGACAGTATCATTTATTCTTTCAGTATAATCCCGTCAATACCCAATGGCAGAACATGTCCTGGGGCCATAGTGTCAGCACGGATCTCCTGCATTTTAAACAGACGGACAATGTCCTTTACCCCGATGCTTTTGGCGCCGTCTATTCAGGATGCGGCCTGGTAAATGACCGGGAGCTGCTGGGTCTTCCCAAAGACGCTCTTCTCTTCTGCTATACGGCAGCCGGCGGGATTACTCCCTGGAGCCGTAAAACCGGAGCCGGTTTTACCCAGAGAATCGCCTACAGCCTGGATGAGGGGCAGACCTTTCTAAAGCTTCCAAAGCCCGCCATCAATGTACTCCGGGAGGACAGCCGGGATCCTAAAATTTTCTGGCATGATGAGACAAAAGCATACATTATGGTTTTGTGGCTTGAGGGAAATGAATTCGGAATTTTCCGCTCTGAGAATCTCCAGGACTGGACTATGACAGACAGCTTTGTCCTGGATGAAGCCTGGGAGTGTCCGGATCTATTTAAACTGGACTGTGAGGGAGAACCAGTGTGGGTGTTTACCAGTGCGGACGGCTTCTACTATTTCGGCGACTTTGACGGCTATACCTTCCGCACAGACGGCGTACAGAAAAAAGCCTATATGACCCGGATTCCCTACGCGGCGCAGACCTACAGCAATACGCCCGGAAGGGTAATCAGTATCCCCTGGCTGCGCACCAGGAATGTAGGCAAACTGTATACAGGAATGATGGGAATTCCCAGAGAGCTGAGCGCAGTAAAACGGAACGGTGAAAAGCTTTTGTCTCTGGTTCCCGTAAGAGAGTACAATGAGAATAAAAAACTGCAGAAGGAATTTTCCTGGGGAGAGGATGGATATGAAGCAGAGCTGGACCATGAAGGCGTCGCGGAACTGGCCCTGAATCTGAATGAGAGCACCGGCTTTTCCATTCAGCTGTTTAATCAAAATCTTTCCTTCCGTGACCATGGGCTCTTCTACAAGGATGAAAGAACCGTATTACCGGAAAATTTAAAAGACGTACATATTATAATTGACAGAGGCATCATTGAGTTGTATTGTAATTCAGGCACCGTGAATCTCTGGTACGAAACGGATTCCGATCTGCTCTGCGGAAAGATTCAGATCACCGGAGGCAGCGGCGCCGGAAAATTATATATATCTCATTAGGTATAAATATTCCGCCAAGGATCGGCGAAAGCGGGTCCCTGGCGCATGAATAAGGAGAGTATCATGCAGGCAAAAGCAAAGACAAAAAATAGGACGAAAACCTTACTGAAAAATGAAACAGAGAAAAAGGCTTTTAACGACGAAGAGTATTATCTTCGGTTTCAAAAGCATTTAGACGAGCTGAAGTGGCTCTATACAGAAGTGTACAACAATGAGTGGATGTTTGACGAGCTGTGCCGGCAGATGTATCAGTTCTATACAGAACGCCGAGATGATTTAAAGGCCCTGGACCGAAAGAGGGAGGCAGACCCTGACTGGTACAAGAAAAACGATATGCTGGGCGTTATGCTTTATGTAGACAACTTTGCAGGCAATCTGCAGGGAGTCAAGGAAAAGCTGGACTATCTGAAGGACAGCAACATTAACTATGTTCATCTTATGCCCCTTCTGGAGAGCCCCAAGGACCGTTCGGACGGTGGCTACGCGGTGGCAAACTTCCGCAAGGTGCAGCCGGAGCTTGGTACCATGGAGGATCTGGAGGAGGTGACCAAGGCCTGCCACGACCGGGATATGAGCGTATGCATGGACTTCGTCATGAACCATACCTCCGAGGACCATGAATGGGCCGTCCGGGCCCGCCGTGGCGAGGGTGAATACATGAGCCGCTACTTCTTCTATGATAACTACGCGATTCCGGCTCAGTTTGAGAAGACGGTGCCCCAGGTATTTCCCACCTCAGCTCCCGGCAATTTTACGTATCTGCCGGAGCTGGGACATTACGTAATGACGACCTTTTACCCTTATCAGTGGGATCTGAACTACAGGAATCCCAGGGTATTCAATGAGATGATGTATAATTTCCTGTTTTTTGCCAACGCGGGAATCGACGTCATCCGTATCGACGCAGTTCCTTACATCTGGAAGGAACTGGGTACAAGCTGCCGGAACCTTCCCAGGGTCCATACCATTGTCAGAATGATGCGTATGATCGGGGAGATTGTGTGTCCGGGAATCCTACTTCTTGGCGAGGTGGTCATGGAGCCCTCCAAGGTAGTGCCCTATTTCGGCACCCTGGAGAAGCCGGAATGTCATATGCTCTATAATGTGACAACCATGGCCACCACTTGGAACTCCGTGGCGACCAGAGACACCCGGCTTCTGAAAAATCAGATGGATGTCCTGGCCTCCCTTCCCAAGGAATACGTGTTCCTGAACTACCTCCGGTGCCATGACGACATCGGCTGGGGCCTTGATTATCCCACCCTCCGCTGGTGGGGCATGGAGGAACGTCCCCACAAGCAGTATATTAACGATTTCTTTGCAGGCACAGTAGAGGGAAGCTTCAGCCGGGGCGAGCTGTACAACGCCGACCCTGTAACGGGAGACGCCCGTTTCTGCGCCACCACCGCCTCCATGTGCGGCGTGGAAAAAGCCGGCTTTGAGCAGGATGAGGAACAGATGGACGCTGCCATCCGCCGTGTCCTTATGCTTCACGCGTTTATGTTTACTGAATCCGGCATTCCCATGCTTTACAGCGGCGACGAGGTGGGGCAGACCAATGACTACTCCTATAAAGACGTTCCGGAGAAGGCTTCGGATTCCCGGTATATCCACAGAGGAAAATTCCGCTGGGAGCTGGTAGACGATATTAAAAACGAAGGCAGCGTGTCCGAACGGATCTACCACGGCCTGGACAAGCTGGAAAAAATCCGCGCCTCTGAAAAGGTCTTCATGTCAAACGCCGTATTCTACACCCTGGACACATATGAGCAGTCTGTGATCTGTATCGTCCGGGAATATGAAGACGACCGGCTGATCGGGCTTTTCAACTTCAGTGAAGATAAAAAGATCGCATGGATTGACCAGCAGGACGGCATGTACAAAGATCTGATAACCGGTCAGGAAATGAAGGCTTCCGGTGTATGGGTGCCTGCCAACGGATTTTTCTGGCTTAAAAGAGAGAAAGGACAGGAAGCATGAAACAGGCATGGTGGAAAAGCGCTGTAATTTATCAGATTTATCCCCGGAGCTTCTGTGACAGCAACGGCGACGGCATCGGGGATCTCCAGGGAATTATATCAAAGCTGGACTATTTAAAGGAGCTGGGGATTGACGCCATCTGGCTCTCCCCGGTCTATCGCTCTCCTCAGGATGACAACGGTTATGATATCTCCGACTATCAGGATATCGATCCGCTCTTCGGTACTCTGGAGGATATGGATCAGTTAATTGCCGAAGCAAAAAAGCGGGGAATCCGGATTATCATGGATCTGGTGCTGAACCACTCATCTGACGAGCATCCCTGGTTTCTGGAGGCCAAAAAAAGCCGGGACAATCCCTATCACGACTACTACGTGTGGAGAGACGGCGTGGAGGGAATTTACCCCAATGACCTGAAAGCCGGCTTCGGAGGCCCCGCCTGGCAGTGGGTGCCGGAATGCGGCCAGTATTATCTTCATCAGTTTTCCGTAAAGCAGCCGGATCTGAACTGGGATAATCCCAAGGTCCGGGAAGAGATCTATAAAATGATCCAGTGGTGGGTCGACCGGGGAATCGGCGGCTTCCGTCTGGATGTCATCGACAAGATCGCCAAGGAACCGGACCGGATGGTCATGGAAGAGGGAACCATGCTTCACCCCTATCTGAAGGAGATGAGCAAAGCCGTGTTCCAGCAGAAGGAACTGGTAACGGTCGGTGAAGCCTGGAGCGCCACACCGGAGCGGGCCCTGCTCTACAGCAACCCCGACGGCTCAGAGCTCTCTATGGTATTCCAGTTTGAACATATTCTGCTGGATCAGCAGCCGGGCAAGGAGAAATGGGATCTGGCCCCCCTGCCTTTCGTCCAGTTTAAGGAAATCCTGGCAAAGTGGCAGAAGGCTCTCTATCAGAAGGGCTGGAACAGCCTCTTCTTTGAAAACCACGACCTGCCCAGATCGGTTTCCCGTTTTGGAAACGACGGAAGGTACCGGGTGGAATCTGCCAAAATGCTGGCCACCTGTCTTCACGGAATGCAGGGTACCCCCTACATCTACCAGGGCCAGGAAATCGGCATGACCAATACACGGATGGAAATAGAAGAATACCGGGATATTGAGCTTCTGAATATGTATAAGGAGCGCATTGAAAAAGGATATCCCAGGGAAGAGGTCATGAAGTCCATCTACGCAAAGGGCCGAGACAACGCCCGCACGCCCATGCAGTGGGATGATACAGAAAACGCAGGGTTTACAAAGGGAACTCCCTGGCTGAAGGTGAACCCCAACTATAGAGAGATCAATGCGGAAAACGCCAAAAAAGATCCGGATTCTATTTTCCGCTATTACCAGAAGCTGATACAGCTCCGGAAAAGCCTTCCGGTTCTGACGGAGGGAGCCTTTGATCTGCTTTTGCCCCAGGATCCTTCTATTTTCGCGTATACGAGGACAGATGGGACGGACCAGCTTCTCATCCTCTGCAACTTTACGGACCAGGAGCTTCCCTGCAGCCTTAAGGAGCAGTGGAAGGATAAAGAAGCGCTGATTTCCAACTACGCCCAGGATTCCCGAAAAGACTGTCTGCGGCCTTATGAAGCAGTGATCCTGGCCCGGAAACTCTAAAACCAAACCATTCAGCCTTCAGGCCGCGTTCGCGGCTCCCGGCTGAACGATCATATAGAATATTTTGATGTGAGGTAGACAACTTGGCAGTTAGATATAACGAAGAACAGAAGACCTTTACTCTGCAGACCTGTAAAAGCACATACAAAATGAAGGTAGACCCCCATGGAATGCTGCTGCACACCTATTTCGGCGCTGTCACGGATGACAGTGATTTCACCTACCTGATCGCTCCCGATGACCACGGTTTTTCCGCTCAGGTAGGAGAAATTGTGGACGACCGCACCTACTCTATGGATTATTTCCCTCTGGAGTATGCCGTACACGGCAACAGCGATTACCGGATTTCCGCCCTCAGGGCCGGGAAAAAGGGAGCTGTGCCTGCCTTGGATCTCCGGTACGTTTCTCACGAAATAAAGCCGGGAAAATACTCCCTTCCGGGACTTCCCGCCCTTTTTGCCGCCCCCGGCGAGGAGGATGTAACAACACTGGAGATTACCCTGAAGGACGCCTATGAGGAGATTTACGTAAAGCTTCTTTACGGTGTTTTTGAGGGAAAAAACATGATTACCAGAAGCGCGGTGATTGAAAACCATATGGAAACCCCTATGGAACTTCACCGGGCCATGAGTATGTCTCTGGACTATCTGGATGAGAATCTGGATCTGGTGCATTTTTACGGAAAGCACGTGCTGGAGCGTCAGTTTGAACGGCGCCCTCTTACCCATGGGATTACGGAAATTGCCAGTGTAAGGGGCAATTCCAGCCATCAGCATAATCCTTTTGTAATTCTCTGCGAAAAAGAGACCACCGAAGATCAGGGCGGCTGCTGGGGCTACTCCCTTTTGTACAGCGGAAGCTTCCGCATCCGCGTGGAGTACGATCAGTTTGACAGCACCCGGATTGTCTGCGGGATCTCAGACAATGAGTTTGTCTGGAATCTGGAAAAGGGCGAAAGCTTTGTTACTCCCGAGGTTGTACTCTCCTATACGCCCTTTGGATTTACGGATCTCTCTTCCGGATTCCACAAAGCCTATATGGACAACCTGATCCGCAGTCCCTGGAAATATAAAAAACGTCCGGCCCTTGTGAACAACTGGGAAGCCACCTATTTTGATTTTAACGCCCTTAAGCTTCTTACCATCGCTCACCGTGCCGCTGAACTGGGCCTTGATATGCTGGTTCTGGACGACGGTTGGTTTGGAAAACGGGATGACGACAAGGGCGGCCTGGGCGATTGGTACGTAAACGAGCGCAAGCTGGGCTGTTCCCTGCAGGATCTGGCGTCCCAGATCAATCAGATGGGACTGAAGTTCGGGATCTGGGTGGAGCCGGAGATGGTGAATGAAAACAGCGACCTGTATAAAAATCATCCGGAATGGGTGCTGGAAATTCCTGGAAGGACCCCGAACCGCGGCAGGAACCAGCTGGTGCTGGATCTCTCCAACCGGGAGGTCATTGCGTTCATGAAATCCAGCCTGGACAACATCATTGACTCTGCCAATGTGGAATATATTAAATGGGATATGAACCGCTGCGTAGACAATATCTACAGCACGGCCAATCCGGCTATGAGCCAGGGCGCCATCCGGCATCAGTACGTACTTGGACTGTATGAGGTGCAGGAGCATATGCTTACCCGCCATCCAAATCTCCTTCTGGAGGGCTGCAACGGCGGCGGCGGACGCTTTGACGCCGGAATGCTCTACTATGCCCCCCAGGTGTGGTGCAGCGACAACACGGACGCTATTGAACGGCTCCGCATCCACTACGGTACCTCCTTTGGCTATCCCATGTCCGCTGTAGGAGCTCATGTATCTGCCTGCCCGAACCATCAGAACGGCCGGGTCGTTCCGTTTAAGACAAGAGGTGTCTGCGCTATGCAGGGCTCCTTTGGCTATGAGCTGGATCTGAGCAGGCTTACGGAGGAAGAGTGCGCGGAGGCAAAGGAACAGATTCGTTTCTACAATGAAAATTATGATCTGATTCAGCAGGGAACGTATTACCGTTTAGCTTCCCCCTACGAGAACCAGGATTATACGGCCTGGAGCTACGTATCTCCTGACCGTTCCCGGGCGATTCTCTGTGCCGTTCACACAGACCTTCACGGAAATCCCAAGCCCCGGCGGCTGAAGCTGAAGGGACTGGCAAAGGATGCCGTTTATGATGTGGACGGAACCGCCTACACAGGCGCCGCGTTAATGCAGGGCGGCCTGGTACTTCCCAAGCCTGCCTGCAATTATGATTCTTACATGGTAAGCATTCATAAACGCGCTAAATAAGCCCCCCCGCCGGCTGCGGTCCCAATTCGGCTGCTGCCAGTGGAATATATAAAGCAACCCTTCCGGTTCAGCAATGACAGCCGGAAGGGCTGCTTATTTTTCCAGACTGTTTGGCTCTCTGTCCGCTCCTCTCCGGCAGTTTATCAGCAGGCAGATTCACGAAACCGGATCTCCCCGGTGCTCTCATCCATACTTTCAATGATAGCCAAGGACTCCAGATGAATGCCTCTGGTTCGGATTTTCTCTCCTCCTGGCTGGAATCCTTTCTCTATGACAATCCCGGCACCTGCCAGATGGGCGCCTGCCTCCTCCACAATCTGAATCAGCCCCTCCAGGGCCTTTCCATTTGCCAAAAAATCGTCGATCAGCAGCACCTTATCTTCTTTTCGGATAAACTCTTTCGACACAATGATATCATAAACTCTCCCGTGGGTATAGGACTCCACCCGTGCAGTGTACACTTCCCCCGCAATATTTTTCGTCTGGGTCTTCTTGGCAAATACTACCGGTACCCCAAACTCCTCCCCTGCAATGCAGGCGATTCCGATTCCCGAGGCTTCAATGGTAAGAATCTTTGTGATCTCCTCCCCGGCGAACCGCCTTTTAAATTCCTTCCCGATCTCCCGGAACAGGCCAATATCCATCTGATGATTTAAAAAGCTGTCTACCTTCAGCACATTTCCCTCTTTTACTTTTCCATCCTTTCGGATTCTCTCTTTTAAAAGCTCCATGCCATTTTCCTCCCGCATTGTTCTTCCTATGTTTCTGATCACTGTTTTTACTCACAATTTTCCGGCCGCTGTTTCTCTCACGATTCAAACAAAACTTCCTTTGCCTGTTCCAGTCTGTCATAAAACTGGGAATAGAAATCCTCCTCCCCATTGTAGGGTCTCAGGTAAAATAGCTTCAGCACATACAGATTTCCGCTTCTCACTTCTTCCTCCGGTTCTCCCTGAAGTCTTTCTGCCGCGTCCTCCAGGAAATAATGCCAGTCACAGATATACCGGTCATACCGAAGAGGTCCTGGTGTGTCAATCCACCTGGCTACCTTCACCTTTGTCCGATCCTTTTTCTTACACTCATGGATCTGGAGAAAGTACCGGAAAGAATGATTTTCATAATACCGTCCCAGAGGGAACAGGCGGCAGATCCCCGGACGGAAGGCATGGATGGAGCATCGCCCTTCCCGGTTCAGAAAAACACAGGCCTCCTTCTCTCCCTGAAGCTTCAGATTGGGAAGAATCATGCCGTCCACCACATTCAGCTCCAGCTTTTCCTCCTGCAGAAGCTGCGCGGCCGCGCAGTCAAGTCCCAGGGTCATCCGGAATATGTCATAAGGATCCAGGATAATTGAGCTCCCCATCCCATGACAGCAGGCAGAGCAGCCTTGGCAGTCCTGACAGTCTGCCCTCACCATATCGTTCAGTCCATACAGCCTTCCATCTGAAATCTCCTCAAGGCTTACCTGTCTCTTCATGATTTTTTCCTCTCCTTCCTGCCAAAACACTTTTATAAAATGCTATCATTCTGGAGAAGGTTTGTAAACAGCAGAAATTTCTTTTATTCATTTTTTTCTTATTGGGAACCAATCTTCACCGTCAATGCTCTAATAGATAAGAACAAAGCTTCTGGCACTTTGTTTACTGATTAATTTTTCTTCAGGCTCTCCTGAAGAATTTCCCGTCCCCGGGAGGAAGGTAGAAACGTATGGACAAAACAACCTTTGGAAAGCTGGTTATGGAAAATGAAACTCAGTTTTACCGTATCGCAAAATCCATTCTCCAAAGTGATGAAGACTGTGCAGACGCCGCATCTGAGGCAGTAGCCAAAGGCTTTGCCGCTCTCCCCACTCTGAAAGAGGATGCTTACGCTAAAACATGGCTGATACGGATTCTCATTCGTGAATGCTGGCGAATACAAAAAAACAGCCGGAGGTACGTACCTCTGGAAGAGAGTTTTCATCCCTCTTCCGCGCCTCAGGAATACTCTCACCTGTACAGCGCCTTGAGCCAGCTTCCAACTCAACAGCGGCTCCCTCTGGTTATGTACTATCTGGAAGGGTTCTCGGTAAAAGAAATCGCTGAGATAACGGAACTTCCTGCCGGAACTGTAAAAAGCCGCATGGCCAGAGGCCGGGCCAAATTAAAAAAGCTTCCCCAGTAATGCTTCTGCACAATCTATTCTGAGGAGGTTTCTTATGAAACAGAATAAAAAATCTATGAACTGGGAAAAGGATTATCCACAAATGCCTTCAAGCTTCCACACGACTCTTCTTGAAGCTGTACAGAAAGGAATGTCAGAATCTCCTTCCCGGAAAAATATTTCTTTAGAAAACACAGCTCCAAAGCTCCAAAAAAAGAGCGTTGTAAAACGCGGATTTCTGCTTTTGGCCGCGGCTCTGGCATGCACGGCCACCGCTTTGGCAGCTTCGGACTTCCGCCTTTTTGACCTGTTTAACCTTGGAAAAGACACCTGAGAGGCAGGATCCCTCATTCAGACAGATCCTTCTTTGACTGCTGAAACAGAAGGTGCCTGGTCCGAGCCGCTGCTTAGCATAAAAGAAAGCCTTTTTGACGGTCAGATTCTGTATCTTTATACATCCTCTGCAGGAACCGGTCAAAAGTATACTCTCGGAATTGACCACATCCTGATTAACGGGAAAGATTCCGTCCCTGTCACTTTCGGCCCTGACCAGACTTTAGAAAACGGCTGCGGCTATGTACTCCGCGCGGACCTGGTAAGTATAAATGTGACGCCTCCCTTCACTGTCACCCTGCCTCTGTCTGTATACGAAAAAACGGAAGGCCAGGACATAGCCCTCACAGAAAATCCGTCTCAGGGCCTTTCCCGTCCCAGACAGTATGAGAACCAAGAAATCACCTACACGGTAGAGGTCTCCGGCAAAGTCCTGACACCGGCAGACCGGAGCTTTGCAGGATCCGATTATACCCTGACTGTCTCCAATCTTTCCGTAACCTCTACAAGAATCAGCTTCTCCTGCCTTTATGAGATGACGCCTTCCCAGCGGGAGGCTTATGAAAACCAGGACTCCGTGCTGACAATACCGGCAGTTTTTGATTTCTCCGGGGAAGAATGCCTTCTTCAGGACGCCATGATGGAGGACATAGAAAATGGTATTTTCATTACAGCTGATTATTCCGGTGTTTCCCTTGAAGATGACTTTTTTATAATCGCTGCCCGCCGTGGAATTCCGGATCCCCAGACAGGCAAAATAAATTTAGAAAACTGTTCCCTGGAAAATAAAATAAAAATCCAGCTTTCAGACAATTAAAAAGGCAGCGTACGGGACAAAAAGAAGAGCCAGCCCCTTACATGGGCTGGCTGTATCTGTTTATTTGATATATTCCTTTACCTTCTCCAGGGGCCACTCCAGAGTTCCGGCGATCTCCTCCGCACCAAAGCCTTTCTTATACATGCTTCGTACCATATGGGCCGCTGTTTCCCTGATTCCTCTCTGCATACCTTGCTCCTCTCCCTCCGCAATCATCTCTTTAAGCGCTGTACACACTTTGATCTCCTCCTCTCCGCTCTCGGCCAGCTCCGCTAATCTTTCTGAATTCACAAAAGCCGCCAGCACACTTACCTCCTCGGCTCTCATGGGCTCAAGCTCTTCGATTCTCTTCCGCCGCAAACAATAGGCTGCCCTCAGAATTTTTCGTACCTCAGGATCCTTGAATTCCGAACCATCGCTGGTATTGATGGAAAATATATAAATTTTATAGTTATTAAAGTAGGGCTCCAATTCCTCCGGAATTTCCATAAGGTCGGACAGACGCCTGGGGCCTTCCCAGACCTTTTCTCCATAGTATATTACAATAGTTACCTGGGCAAGAAGCTTATCGCTCTTCTTAAATCCGGACAGGTATTCCGCTGAGGCCTTCAGGCTCTTTTCCCGCCTGTGCTTCCCGGCGATTCTCCTTCTCTGCGTCTCATAACCCAGGGCGTCGTACAGCAGGAGCCGCTCCGGCAGAACATAGTCTGCCTTCGTTTGGTTCTCGATTCCCAGCACAGCCAGGCCATGTCCTCTCCATGTCATAAAAACATCCCGAAACTTTTCCACAGAGAA
>DVGK01000074.1 GCA_018712785.1 Candidatus Choladousia intestinavium
GTGAAAACTGTAAATGCATCCGCAAAAAAATTCGAGCAGTTTTTTTCCGTGTTATGTACATTTATGAAGGCGCAGTCAATTTATGCGGGATCAACGAAGAAAAGCAGCAAAGTATCTTCAAGGGTGATGAAACTCCGCACACACAGGCAGGCGCTGGTTATGTCCATGGAGAGAGACGAACAGATCGCGGCGGCATTCGGCATAAAAAGAGCGGCAGATTTTGAAAAGAATGTAACCCGGTTTTTTGATGAAGACAGACTGCCCAGAGACAACCGGCTGTATTATTATGAGACGGATCATAATAATACAGAAATTCCTCTGAATACAGCAGGCGATATGGTACGGGCGCCGTACAGATTTATTGCGGGTCTTACGATCCGGCGGGAAGACATATATGAAGAAGAGAGGGAGGGAGACTGATGACGGAGATAATATATATACTGAAAATTCTGCTCTGCACAGCTTCCTTCATTCTTCTGTGCGTTGCGGCAATGCGGCTGAACCTGAATCGTACAGAAAGAGCAAAACAGTTCCTTATGCCGGCGATCGCGCTGATCTACGGCATTCTTGTACTTCTTTTTCTGAATGACATTTATGTGCTGCTGGCAAGGCTGATCCGTTTTCTGGAGGAACACATTTCTTTTATCAGCAGACTGAATCTGGAGCAGTATCTCATTTATATTGTCAATGCGGTGATGGTGCTGGGCTTCCTTATTGTAAAAGCCATAGCGCTGCCGATTCTGAAACGTACGTGGGGCGGGTCGGAGAATCTGATGGACGCCACATCCGGTCATTTTTATGAGTATGACAGGGAAGTGGACAAATGGTTTGTTCAGCCCAGATACGGAGAAGTAAAGACATATTACAAGGGACTTTATATAGCTGCGGCAGTAATCTCAAGTCTTGTATTTGTGCTTTCGCAGTATTTCCCGGACGCACCTTTTTTCCAGACTGCGTTTTATCCGGTTTTCGGAATGCTTATTGTGGGAGAAGTGGTCTGCTTCCTTTCCGGGCTTACCAAAAGGGAATTTGTGGAAGATATCCTGGGAGAGGATGAGGAGTCCTACCATATGGCCAATTACGGGCTGCTCAGAGATGTGCTGAGAAGCCTGTTTGAGGGGCATGTGCTGTATGACGCGACAATGGACAGCGGGCTTGGCATGCCGCCTACATTTGAAACGCTGGAGGAGATGTGCGAGAGCCCGGATGCGGCAGTGTCCAATCTGGGAAAATATTTCCGGGCAGTGAAAGAAAGCGGAACGGATATTGATCCGAGCTACGTAAAGAGCTGCATCCGGCTTGTGCAGGGACAAAGCGTACTTTTCTGCGATCCGTTTTACCGGGATCTGACAGAGTATATTCTGATTCCGATGATGGGGCATCTCATGCGGTACCGTAAGTGTCTCATCGTTATGGGACGGGATTCCTCTACAGATGATGTAAAAGACTGGCTGGAACAGGGAATGATTTCCCAGGTCAATACGGACTGTCTCTGGAAGGCTGAGATCCTCGGGCAGGAGGCGGCGGAAGCAGATATCGGAATCCTGAAATTCAGCGATCTGTTCAATTTTGAGATCCAGAAGAAAAATGAGGATTTCCTGAAAAAAGTCGGATTTGTATTTATTGTGGAGCCGTCAAAGCTCCTTGCGACCGGCCAGATGGGGCTGAACCTTCTTGTCAGCCGGTTTGACGACAAGAGAAAGGTTGTATTCGCCGCATGTGACAGAAACTGCGACGGCCTGGTAGACGCATTGTCTCATACCCTGAAGACAAACATTACAGAAGTGGCCGCCACAAGCCAGGGCGCGGCGATTACCTCCATGATGTGCTGGGACGCGGACGGAGAATATATGCACCACAGAATATTCTCAAATGTTTCAAGATATCTGGGAATCGGAACCGAGATCAATTCGGTGGCCATGAAATATCAGATCGCGAATACGAAGTGGATCAGCGGAGAAAAATTCCCGGTAACAGATATGAAATGGATCGCCGGCCAGTACTATAAAAAGATCTGCAGCTACGCGGATCTGCCGGTCAGCCAGGAAAGCTTCAACAAGGCATTTCAGGTGGATCCGAATCTCTGGGATCTTACGGTGGCTGAGAATGCGTTCCTTGTTGTGGAGGATGAGTTCCAGAACCTGTTTGAAATGATCCGTCTCTTTTCTACAAGAGCAAAACAGCAGGGCTTTATCAATGTGATCAGCGAGAATTATCTCCTGCGCGATTATATGTTTGAGAACGCACGGACGTTTATTGCTGATCCGAAGGCTGTGCCGACAATTGTCGCGGATTATGCAAGAACAGAGAGAAATACAATCCTGAAGCTGCTTATGCGTATGACGGGAGAACAGGTAGGCGAAGAAGAAATCGCGGACGCGCTGATGGTCAGCGGCATAAGCTTTGAGTCTCCCATTGATACATTTAAAGAGCTGATAAAAAAGCACTGCAGCATAGACGAAGTCAATCTCAGAGTTTACTTCAAAGAAGTGCTGCTTGGGGACGGTATCCGGACGGAAACGAAAAAGTATTATGCAATTGAAGACGAGACAGAGACGGCGGAATTTGCCCGCGGACTTAAGAATGCATATTACATTGCGGAAGATGAAGAAGGCGAGAAGTACTATATCGGAGCAAAACTGTACGGTCATGTATTCCAGTCGCTGATTCCGGGCCAGTTCCTGACATTTGCACCGGAACAGACTGGGCCCCGGT
>DVGK01000075.1 GCA_018712785.1 Candidatus Choladousia intestinavium
TCCAGAAGCTGCTCCATCGTCTCCAGTTCTCCGTCTATGGTGCTGTTGTAAATGATGTAATCCGCGTCCTTTGCCCCGGCGTAGAAATCCTCCATCTGCATATTCATGGTAGAAAGAGCATTTTCCGAATCACCCAGATCTGAAAAAACGTACTCACCCCCCGCCAGCTGAATCATTTTCGACACATAATCATTCGCCTTCCGTACATTTACGTATCCATTGGAACTGATGTAAAAGAAGGCCACCGTTTTTCCTGTATTTTCCTCCGCCCCGATTTCTTCCACCATTTCCTGCTGCTCTTTAAAGATAGCTTCTGCCTCGGCTTCTTTGTCAAGAATCACAGCGTACAGCTTCATCCATTCCACTCTTCCCAGAGGATGAGTCTCATAGCTGGAGCGCTCTACCAGCACGGGAATCCCAAAATTCTCCAGCATCTCCTTTACCTCAGGGTTGTGAAGAATCATGGTAGACTCCACGGCAAGGCCGCAGTTCTCCGCCACGATTCTCTCATAGTCCGGGGCGCTGTACTTGCCCGCATAGAGAATATCCCCGTTCTCCATGGCTTCCCTGGCCTCCTCAATATACCATCCATCCGCCTCTGTTCCGGAAAGCCGGATGTTTTCAATGCCGCCAATCGCCCTGAAAAGATCCATGGCTGAAGTAGCCACCAGATAAATATTTTCCACCGGCTGCCGCAGAACCGTAATATCCTCATCCAGCCCCTCCGGCGCTTCCTTTTCCTCCGGAACCACCAGAAAGCGGCTGCCGTCCTGAATGGAAATCAGAGCATAATCCTCATCGTAGTAATCTACAGAAAACTGTTCCGCATAAGAAAGGGCAAGACTCCCTGTGTATTTCAGGCCGGTCAGAGAATTTTCCTCTTCCGCGAAAACCCCGGCCCCCGGAAGCAAAAGCCACAGCAGTAGAAAGACTGCCCCCTTAAAGATCCGTCTCTTTTTCATACCGCTTCCCTCTTATTCTGCCGCCGGCTGTATGGTAGAAGAATCGTAGCAGAGGGTATAGGAAATCTCATGAGGTTCGCTCATGGCGATGGTATCCGCTATCACAGCCTGCTCTCTGTCAAAGACAGTCACCGGGATTTCAAAGGTAGAATTTCCCTCTGTATTGACCGGTTCATACTTTACATCCTCCACGATCATATAGTCATAGTAAGGACTGCCAAAAATGATTCTGGCTGTGCAGACGCCGTCTTTGACGGTCAGGGCTGCCGGAGACTCCACAGCCGTTCTTCCGGAACCTCCGGAGAGCTCTACCTCAATCTGATATTCTCCCTCCTCCAGTCCCAGATCCTCCAGCGTGGTGTAGCTTCCCTCCTTAAACGCCTCGGCTGGAAGGGAGGATGCCTTGAAAACCAGAGTTCTGTCATACCATTTTTCTTTTCTCCTGCTGAAGGCCGCACAGGATATTCCCATATCCAAAGCCTCTACCGGAACCTGATACGTCTGCTGCCCCTCTTCATTTTCCCCATATGGAATATATTCATCCTGGGAAGATGCGGCTGCCTCTTCTCCCGTCCCCATAAAGAGTCTGAGATATCCGTCGCTGCTCATGGTCAGAACAGCAGTCATCTCCCCCGCTTCTACCGTGAGCCGGCAGTCTACGATTTTAAACATGGAAGAGCTGGAAGCTACCTCCACAGCGTATGTGCCGTCATTCAGCTGGTCACCGTAAACGGGAACCATTCCTTCCTCCACCACTTCTTCTGCCGGGGCCATCTCATCCGCGGAAGCCACCTGACCTGCCGCTTCCACCTGGGTTTCTTCCTGAGCGGCTGCAGAGATCACTGCCCCAGCCTCACCTGCTGTCAGACAGGCGGCCAGCAGCATTGCCGTCCATTTCCATCCTGTTCTTTTTTTCATAGTCCTCCACCTTCGCAAAAGCAGCCCGTCCTTTAAAATCCTCTCAGGCGACGGGCTGCCTTCTTTCTCAAAATATGTTTTTCCGCATCAGCCTAAGACGGACGCGGCGCCCAATGGGTCTGCGTTTCTCTCTTACTGGGCCAGACTGTCCACAGCCGCCTGAGTGTGCGCCACATAGATATCCTGAATGGCTTTCAGCTGTCCAAGGCCCTGGATCAGGCACTGAACCTCATAGCCAGCCCCTTCAAATTCTGTCTTCCAGGAGCCCTCTTCATCTCCAGCCATATCGTTATTGGCGTGGTCTCCCGCTACTACCATCAAAGGAGCCAGAACCGCCTTCGTATAATCTCCCTGGCCCACAGCCGCCAATACATCCTCAAGCGTGGGCTCTGCCTCTACGGTTCCCACGTAGTAATTCTCATAGCCCTGCTCTGCAAGCTTATCCTGCAGAGTGGCATATACCTGATTCGATTCAGCTTCTGTTCCGTGGCCCATGAAGCAGATGGCTGTCTCTCCGTCATCATACTCGCTGGTGGCCTCCGTAATGGCAGCGATCACAGCGTCGTAGTCCTCATCGCTGGTAAGCAGAGGCTCTCCCATTACTACCTTCTCAAAGGAGTCCGCGTACGCAGCCACTTCGTTTACCACATCGCTGTACTCCAGTCCGTCCATCAGATGAGTAGGCTGAACCACCAATGTGGTAATGCCATCCTCCACGGCCCGGTCAAGAGCCTCTGTGACGTTGTCAATCTCAAGTCCCGCTTCCTCTGCCAGCTTGTCAATGATAATCTGGCTTGTAAAAGCGCGCCTTACCTGATAGTCAGGAAAGGCAGAAGAGATAGCCTCCTCGATGGCGCCAATGGTAATATCCCGACTGTCGTCGTAGCTGGTGCCAAAGCTTACCACAAGAATTGCCTGTTCATCTGAAGCGGTATCTTCCGAAACCTCCTCCGACGCTTCCGTCACAGCCTCTGCCGCTTCTGTCTCTTCCGCGAAACAGGTAAATCCTCCTGTCATAAATACGGCCGCGGCAGCCCCTGCTGCCAGCACCTTTCTGATTCTTTTGTTCATGCTGTGTTCCTCCTTTTTGATCACTGATATGAATTCCCGTAAGCTTCCTGGAACATCAGGCCGCATGCAAGCTCTGGCTCCATGGATTTCCGGGAACGCTTCAGCAGATAAGTCCCGGTACAGAATTCAGGAGTTCCAAAAGGAGCGCACATTTTTCCATATAATAAAAAATCCTTTTACCGTATGGTAAAAGGTTGTGCTGGAAATAAGGCAGATCCATCTGCCTCAACCGGTACAGCCAATTCCTCGTGGCCTGAAAATCAATTTCCGTACCCACAACAGGCAGGTCTCCTGACTTACGGATCTTCATGGTTAAACCGCCTTCCCAGTTTCCCAGTGACTGCCGCCCGCTCCGCCTTTTTCTCTGAGCTCAGTAAAGTAAAAGGCATCTGCCGGCAGCGTGATTTGCCATTCCCCGCTTACAGTGACGAGATCGTACAGGACTTGCACCTGTTTCCCTTTTCACCGGAACCTGCTTAAAATTTAAGAGTTTCCGACACCTGCTGCGAACTGTTCAATTTTATCTGCTGGAAAAAATATAACATATCCTCATACGAAAAGCAACGGTTTCTCCAAAGAATCTCTCCGCATCTGCCTATACCCTCTTTGTATCCCGCTTTTATTTTTTTGCACAAATTACTTTTTATGGTTTTATATTTCATTTTTAAAATTAAATTTCATTTTCATATTGACATTTATTGAAAATGGGTTTATAGTTTGCTCATGAAAATTCACTTGGAAAGGAGTCCTTCATATGTCAGTAATCCGAAAAAAATATTGTGTAAATGGTGAGTGGCTGGAGTCCAAAACCGACACCTATAAAGCTGTAACAGATTCCAGCACCGGAGAGGTGATCGCAGAGGTTCCCTGCTGTACCCAGGATGAGGTGGAGTCCGCCATCGCCGCGGCTCATGCCGCTTATCCTGAGTGGTCGCGGCTTTCCTTAAGCAAGCGCACCCAGATGCTCTTCAACTGGAGAAATATTCTTCTGGACCATCTGGAAGAGCTTACGCTCCTGTGCTCCAAGGAGCTTGGGAAAAATCTGGATGAAGCCAGAGGCGACGTCTTAAAAGCCATTGAACCCACAGAACTGGCATGCGCCCTTCCTTCTATTATCCAGGGGGATGCAGCCATGCAGGTAACTACAGGCTTTGACACGTCCACCTATCGAATGCCCCTGGGTGTCTGTGCCGGCATCGTCCCCTTTAATTTCCCGGCCATGATCCCCTGGGGATGGATGGTTCCCCTGGCCATTGCCACAGGAAATACATACGTGCTCAAGGCGGCTACCCAGACTCCCCTTACCTCTATGAGAATCCTGGAGCTTTTCTACGAAGAAGGAAAATTCCCGAAGGGAATCGTAAACCTTGTAACGTGCGGGCGCAAAGAAGCTGAGGTACTCCTTACAGATCCCAGAGTGAAGGCGGTCACCTTCGTAGGCACCACCCAGGTGGGAAAACATATTTATTCCATCGCCTCTGAACACGGAAAACGGGTGCAGGCTCAGTGCGAAGCGAAGAATCACGCTCTGGTCCTGGAGGACTGCGACCTGGAAAGCACCACCAACGCTATTATCAACTCTACCTACGGCTGCGCCGGCATGCGCTGTATGGCCCTGCCTGTGGTGGTTGTCCAGGAGAGCATTGCCGATGAGTTTGTAAAGATGCTGAAGGAGAAGGCTCAAAAGCTGACCGTAGGCTGCGCTTACGACCCTGCCACCAAGCTTGGCCCGGTAGTATCTGCCGCCCATCAGAAGAGAGTATGCGACTGGATCCAGAAAGGTGTGGACGAAGGAGCCCAGCTTGTGCTGGACGGCCGCGGCATAAAAGTTCCTGGCTATGAAAACGGCTTTTTCGTAGGGCCCACGATTTTTGACCGCGTAAAGCCTGGCATGTCTGTGGGCGACTGCGAGATCTTCGGGCCGGTTACATTGGTAAAGAGAGTGAAAGATTTTGACGAGGGCCTGGCTCTGATGAATGCCAATCCCTTTGCCAACGGATCCGTAATTTTCACCCAGAGCGGTTACTATGCCCGCAAGTTCTCCTTCCTAACAGATGGCGGCATGGTAGGCATCAACGTAGGAATTCCCGTTCCCTCCGCATACTTCCCCTTCTCCGGAAATAAGGACTCCTTCTTCGGCGACCTTCATGTTCTGGGAAAAGACGGAGTGCGCTTTTACACACGGGCCAAGACTGTGACCACCCACTGGTATGACGAATCCTCCAGGCATGTAAAGGTAGGAACCTGGGAGGGTTCCGTGGAACGTGAATAACTGGCTCAGACAAAGGAAACTGCGGCCGGGGATCCGGAAAAGAACTTTTCTGCTTGCAAAAAACCGGGAATTCTCTTATGATACATATTATGACGCCGGTTCAGGATTTTCCAAACCGACAGAATAAGAATGGATCGGAAGGGAAAAATTATGAAAAAGACTGATGAAACAAAAACAGCCCCCGGCGCTTCCGCCAACCATGCCATCGGGAAAGTTCTGCAGCTCATATCCTTTATGGCCGGGAACAAATCCCCTATGCGTCTTCTGGATCTGTCCACCGGCACCGGGATTCCCCAAGCTACGGTTCTGCGCTACCTGAATCTTCTTTCAGAAGAAGGATACGTCTACCAGGATCTTATCTCCGGCCGATATGCCCTGACCTGGAAGCTAGCCAATCTGGGTGCCATGATCCGAAGCCATTTAAGTCTCCGCTCGATTTCCGGAGATATTGTCACTCTGCTCTATGAAACTCTCTCACTTGGAATCTGTCTGGTAATCGAGCATGATCTGGAATGCATGTATCTGGACTGCCTTTACGTTCCCGATGAGATGGGGATTTCTGTGGCAAGGATCGGCCGCCAAACGCCCCTTCACGCCACCAGCTCCGGTAAAATGCTGCTGACACAGTTCTCAGAGGATGAGATTGACCATTTAATCCGTCAGAAGGGGCTGGCAGATCTGACCCCAAAGACAATTACAGACAAGGAAACTCTGATGAAAGAGCTGGATAAGGTCCGCCGTCAGGGTTATTCTATGGACGACGAGGAATGCGAGGAAGGGCTTCGCTGTGTGGCTGTTCCCATTTACGGACAGGACGGGAAGATTGCCGCTGCCTTAAGCGCCTTCGGCTCTCTCTCCCGGGTTACTTATGATTCCATCGAAAAAACCGTACTTCCCAAGCTGCGTGAATCTGCCCGTCAGATTTCCTTCCGCATCGGCGGCCGGAAGCCGGACTAAAAAATTCTATTATAAAAGCGTATACGCCGAGACAGAAGCTTTCACCGCTTTTTGCCTCAGGCGTATACGCTTTTTTTATTATTTATGACAATAGGACGTTCGCGAAGCGTGCTTTCTACGATTCGCGGCAGCCGAAGATTCACAGAGTCTCTTTAATGGTTCAGGACTCCCTGCTTCCCTGATACAGTTCATCCGCCATTTTAAGAACTACCTCCCGCATTTCCAGGTTTTCCATGGAAAAAGAAGAAGAGATTTTTTCATACCCCAGGTAAGCCCCCAGAATATTTCCCGCCACAGCCCCTGTGGAATCACTGTCACCATCGTGATTGACAGCAGCTGTCATGGCTTTGTGAAAATCCTCTCGAAATCGCAGGGCACAGTATACAGCTACCGCCAGGGCCTCATCCCCTGTCCAGCCCTCCCCCAGCTCTTTCAGGGCCTTCTCCGGATTCTCCTCTGTCTTTGAAAGAACCATGGCTTTCTCCATAAGTCCCTTAAATTTCGGCACCTGCACATTCTCCGGAAAAAGCTCCACCGCGAAATCCGCGGTCTCGTCCACTGCCTCCCGAATAATCTTTTCAAGGCCCTTTTCCGGCTCATACACCGCCCCGTTTACAATCAGGGCCAGCACGGCAGCCGGCAGGAAGCCAAGGACATGTCCATGGGTCTGAGCCGCGCAGAGAACTCCCGCTTTCAGAATCTCTGCTCTTGTATAACGCTCCGGAGAGTAAAACAGCCCCACCGGCGCTACCCGCATCACGCCTCCGCAGCCTTTGCTGTTGTTTACAGGCTCCTCAAGGGTTCCCGGCCCGTCTTCTCCGGAAAGGGCCGACAGACAGGTAAGGCCCGGCGCCCTTCTGGCATGAAGGGCCTTCACCTTCCAAAGCCAGGAGTATCTCTTCTTCACCTTTCTGCTGAAGACCTGGGTATCATACCATTCCTTCATCAGCTCCCAAAGGGCAGCCTGCCACTGGGGGCTGTTTAGCTCTGCCCCCCGGCGTTTCCCCTCCAAGAGCCCTGCACCTGTAAAAAGAGTCATCTGGGTGTCATCCGAGATCACAGCCCTTCCTGTCTGGCTTTCCAGCTCCCGGATTCCTTCCGGACCGTATTTTTTCTGAATCTCTTTAAGCTTCATAAACTCCACAGTATAACCCAGGGCATCTCCGGCGGCGCCTCCCACAAGGCAGCCCCGGAAAGCATCCTGCATCCCTCTTTCCATCCTTCTCCTCCTTACCCGCTCTCTGCCTCTCCCTAAAGCGTAGCCTGTCCAAAAGCAAAGAGCGTCTCATTAATCAAAAAGATATCATATTCGCCCGTTTCCAGAAAATATTTCAGAATCACATCCATTTTATTTGCCATAGACAGCGCGTAGCCTGCCCGTCCCAGAAGGTCCAAAGCCTCGTCCAGGGAGAGGCGGAGAGCCACAGCCAAAGACAGCACGTTCTGTTTTCTGGGAATATAATCCCGGTTGCTGCGGATCTTGGAAAACAGCTTCCGGTCCATATTGGCCCTTTTATAGACCTCCACATCTGTATAGCCCTTCTCATCTATGAGCCGCAGAAGCATTTCCGAAAAGGTCTCTTCCTTCCTGGCAAGAAGCTCCTCCAGCGTTCTTTTTCCCGCCCCGGGCGCGGCTGAAGGCGTGTACGCTGGGGAGGATGCAGGCGCGCTCTCATAGGTCTGCCAGAATTCTCTCTGCGCTGCCCTGCTTCTTCTTTCTTCCTCCCGGGCATAGGCGTCGATATAGTGCTGTACATTCCGATACAGCTTTTCGCTGATCTCCACTGCTTTCCGGTCGAACACCACCAGGTAAAGCTCCATCTCATGATCCTTCAGAAAGCTTCTGAAGCTTGAAATTGCCGTCTCCAGCGCCTCTTTTCTTGGATACCCGTAGATTCCCGCGGAAATCAGTGGAAAAGCCGCGGACCGGCATCCTGCCTTCCAGGCCAAAGCCAGGGCATTTCTGTAGGTCTTTGCCAGAAGCTCCCGCTCCCCATAGCCGCCTCCCCTCCAGATTGGTCCCACCGCATGGATGATATATCTGACCGGAAGCTTAAAGCCTTCCGTCAAAACAGCATGCCCTACGGGACAGGGAGCCAGGGCATCGCAGGCTTTCTGCAGCTTTTCCGCTCCCGCCCCGGCAAAGATGGCGCCGCAGACGCCGCCTCCCTCCTTCAGCATGGAATTCGCCGCATTGACCACTGCGTCTGTCTTCATGTTTATGATATTGTTATGTACAATCTGAAACGGCACCGCACACCTCCCCGGCGGGGTTATTTTCTTCTTTTTCTTTCCTCATTCCGCTTCTCAATAGGGGCCTTCCAGGCGCTTCCCACAGGCGCCGCTCCCATTCGCATGGAGCTTACCGTCTTTGAAACCACCTCATAATTCAGCTGTACGCCTTCCCTGTCGTTCACATAGGAAGCCGCCCGGTCCGCCCCGATTCCCAGATGGCTCGCTTCCTTGACCGCATCCATATTAGCTCCAAGGAAAAGAAACTCCCAGCCGTATTTTTCTTTCTGATATTCTATCATCTCTTTTACCCGGCTACAAGAATATTCTCGGCTGGCGTTCTCCAGTCCGTCTGTGGTGATGACGAAAATCACCTGATCCGCCTTCTGGGAAGGTCCGGCGTTTTTCTGAATACGGATCAGCTTCTGGATGGTCATTCCCACCGCGTCCAGAAGCGCTGTACAGCCTCTGACGTAATACTGCTTTTCGTTCATGGGCTCCACCTCCTGAATCATCCAATGATCGTGAAGCAGCTCCCACCGATTATCAAAGAGAACGGTGGTGACGTAAGCTCTTCCCGGCTCTCTTTTCTGCTTCTCCAGCATACTGTTAAAGCCTCCTATGGTATCGCTCTCAAGCCCTGCCATGGAGCCGCTCCGATCCAGAATAAAAACCAATTCTGTTAAATTCTTCTTCATTTCTCTCTCCTCCTCTTTTCCTGCTGCTGTATACATTGTAACCAAAAACGGTTTCAGCTTTTGCAACTTTCTTCCGTGTGTGTTTACTGTACTCCTTTTCTGCAGGAAAAGGGTCGCATGGAAAGCGACACCGTCTTCTTTTTCAAATCTACTTGACTTTTTACGCAGGATAAATTACGCTTATAAATACACAGGTGTAATGGCTCCTGACTGACAGGAACCGGAAAGGAGAAAGGATGTACGCAGTATTTGATGAAAGCTTAGTGACAGGAAATGAAATGATTGACAGCCAGCATAAGGAGCTGATCTCCAAGATCAACGACCTGGTGAAGAGCTGTGAGGCTTCTACCGGTATGGTAACGGCTGTGAATACCTTGGACTATTTGTCTGAATATACGGATTTTCATTTTTCAGCTGAAGAGAAGCTCCAGGAGGAGATCGGATATCCGAAGCTGGAGGAACATAAAAAGCAGCATGAACATCTGCGGCAGGTAGTAAAGGATCTCCATGAAATGCTGGTGGACGAGGAAGGTCCCTCCCCCGCCTTCGTGGAGCAGGTGCAGAAAAATGTCATTGAGTGGCTTTACACTCATATCAAAGGGTTTGACCGCGCTGTAGCGGAATACGCGAAGCAGTAAGGTTTAGAGCAGAGAACCGGCGAAGCCTCCAGGGGCCCGCCGGTTCTCTGCTCTTATTCTCTGTATTTCCGTTCCGCTCTGTCTTTAATAGTTCTCTGCCTTCAGCTGGAAGTAGCTCTGGGGATGAGCGCATACCGGACACACTTCCGGAGCCTTCTTCCCGATTACAATATGTCCGCAGTTGGCGCACTGCCAGATCATATCTCCGTCTCTTGAAAATACAAGCCCCTCCTGGATGTTGGCCAGAAGCTTGCGGTATCTTGCCTCGTGCTCCTTCTCGATGGCAGCCACTCCCTCAAAAAGGAAAGCGATCTCGTCAAAGCCTTCTTCTTTTGCCTCCTTGGCAAACTTCGCGTACATATCCGTCCACTCGTAATTCTCGCCGTTGGCTGCTTCCACCAGATTCTCCGCTGTGGAACCCACTGCGCCTCCGTTCAGCAGCTTGTACCAGATTTTCGCGTGCTCTCTCTCGTTGGCCGCCGTCTCCTCAAAAATGGAAGCAATCTGAACGTATCCGTCCTTCTTAGCCTTGCTGGCAAAATATGTATATTTATTGGTTGCCTCGGACTCTCCGGCGAATGCGGTTTTCAGGTTCTGTTCTGTCTTTGTGCCTTTTAATTCTTTCATTTTGTTTCCTCCTTTATGTTAGTTTTAATAATAGTAACCGTTACTGTTATTATACACGTTTTCTCGGAAAAAGCAAGCCTTTTTAAAATTCTTTTTTCTGCAATTTTTTCCTCATAATCTCATAAACCAGCATATAACCCTCCCCCACAGGCGTAGACCGGTGGCAGAAGGTCTTGTAGCCCCTTTTTTCATAAAAGCCGGCCCCTGGAAGAGAAGCTTCTATCAGAACCGAGGTTCCTGCCTGCGCGCATTTCTCCTCCAGAAAATCCATAAGGAAACCGCCGTAACCCTTCTTCTGGCAGTCCGTCCGCACAAAGATCCGTGAGAGATGGTTCCGGCTCCAGGTTCCCGTACCGACCCACTCTCCTCCATCCCGCAGCAGATACACCTTTCCCTGCCGGATATCCTCCAGTATCTGCTCCCTGCCATGCAGGTTCAGAAAAAAATCCACTACAGGACCTGGATAATAAAAAGGAAATACCTCCCGGATCACCCGAGCCGTAAGCTGATACACCTGATCTGTTTGATTTTCACGCGCTTGATAAACTTCCATATCCGCCTCCCTATCTCAAAAACCCGCTGCAGGCCGGAGAGCATCCAGCAACTGAATCTCCCGCAAAACCACGAAAGGACATTTCAGCATAATTCCCCATGCCAAAATGTCCCTCCTTATCTCCTGTCAAACGACACGCCTGTATGTTCAGCCTGCTGCGCTCAGATACTTTTCAATCTTCTGGAGTGCTTCCTCTTCGTCCTCTCCATTGGCAGTCACTACAACCGTCTCCCCCGCTGACAGGCCTAAAGTCATCATCCCCATGATGCTCTTGGCATTTACCGTCTTGTCTCCAGTCTCAATACGGATTTCACTTGAAAACTGGCTGGCCACCTGTACAAGCAATGCTACAGGACGCGCCTCTAAACCACTGGGAAGCTGAATAGTGATCTGTTTTTTAGTCATAATAATTCTCCTCCTTGTTTTGCCTTAGCTCTTCCGCCAACTGGCCTAGCTTTCTCAGCCTGTGATTCACACCGGATTTTCCCACCGGAGGATCCAACATCTCCCCAAGCTCTTTCAGCGTCGCATCCGGATTCTCCAGACGAAGCCGCGCGACGGAGGCAAGTCCGGCCGGAAGCTTTTCCAGGCCTTTCACGGTTTCCAGATACCGTATATCCTCCATCTGCCGCACTGCCGCATTCACAGTCTTATTGATATTGGCCGCCTCACAGTTTACTTTTCGGTTTACCGCATTGCGCATCTCCCGCACAATACGGATATTTTCCAGGTTCATCAGTGATATATGCGCTTCCATGATGTTGAGCATGTCAACAATCTGTGCTCCTTCTTTAATATACACAATAAAGGATTTCTTACGCTGTACAATTTTGGCATCAGGCCCAAAAGATCGGATGAAAAACTGAAGCTGCTCTGCCCTTGCCATGGAGGTACAGACAATCTCAAAATGGTAAGATTTCAGCGGATTGCTGATGGAACCCGCCGACAGAAACGCTCCTCTGACAAACGCCCGCCGACAGCAGGATTTCTGAACCAGAAGAGAATTTGCCGGAGCCACGTGCTCCGCCACCTCTCCTTCCTCATTCAGCAGTTTCAGACCCTGCAGAACTCTTACCGTTTCGTGATGATCTCTCACCCAGACTGTATAGATCCGGGTAGATCTCTCGTCATTTTTATGTAAGCAAACGCACACATCACTACTTATATTAAATGTTTTTTGCAATAATGTAAAGCACTTTCTTGCAACTGGAAGATTTTCTGTACGGATTCTGAGAGAAAACCTGTTTTCGGCCGATATGCACACATCCGCGCACATCCCCGCGATCGCTGCCAGCTCCGCCAGCTGGCAATGTCTGGCTCCCGGCATCCTGTGAGAAAGTTCTTCTTTTACCTCCGCGGAAAATGTCATATCTGTCTCCTCTTTCACTTCCGGATATCCCGGTGCTCAAGCTTCACTCCATATTCCGCGTGGCTGCCCAAATACTGGAACAATTTCTCCGCCAGCGTCACGGAACGGTGCTTGCCGCCAGTACACCCGATGCTGATCACCAGCTGATTTTTCCCCTCTGATACATAGTTGGGGAGAAGAAATTCTATCATATCCTCCAGCTTTTCAAGAAAGCGGTGGGAAAGCTCAAACCCCATCACGTAATCCTGCACTTCCTGATCCTCCCCTGTCTTGTGCTTTAACTCCGGCACATAGTAAGGATTGGGGAGGAACCGGACGTCAAATACAAGATCCGAGTCTCCGGGAATTCCATACTTAAATCCAAAGGACAGGACGGTAATAAAAATATTCTTGTATTCCTGGAGATTCACAAAAATCTTGGCCATAGCTTCCCGCAACTCACGGGTCAGAAGATTGGAAGTATCCAGGATATAATCTGCTTGTTTTTTCAGAAACGCCAAAGCTTCCCGCTCTGCCCGGATTCCCTCCTCCAGCCGGCCGCTTCTGGCCAAAGGATGACTCCTCCTTGTCTCCTTATATCTCTTTACCAGAACCCCATCCCTGGCGTCCAGATACAGAATCTCGTACTTCAGACCTTTGCGGGTAAGCTGTTCCAGAACCGACTGAAGCCCTGTAATCTCCCGTCCGCTCCGTATGTCCACTCCCAGTGCCACCTTGTTGTACTCCCGCTCCGGCGTAAAGGCAAGATCCGCGAATTTTTCCACCAGCGGAATGGGGAGATTATCCGCGCAGAAATATCCTTCATCCTCCAGAATTTTCAAAGCCGTACTCTTCCCGGCACCGGACATACCGGTCACAATCACAAACCTCATTTTCAAAACTCTCCAAGCATCTTCACTTCCGGCTCCAATGTTACACCGGAATTTTCTCTCACCCGGCGCACCACCTCCTGCATTAAGGTTTTCACCTCCGAAGCTGTCGCGTTTCCTTTGTTTATAACAAATCCGCAGTGCTTTTCCGACACCTGGGCGTCTCCCACGGAAAAGCCCCGCAGACCTGCTTCCATAATAAGCTTTCCGGCGAAGTAACCCTCCGGCCGTTTAAAGGTGCTCCCCGCGCTGGGGTACTCCAGGGGCTGCTTGCTGACTCTCTGCGCCCTCAGCTCCTCCATGCGCCTTCGAATCTCTTCCGGTTCTCCTTCCCGCAGCCGCAGCCTCGCTCCCAGGGCAATCCACCCTTTGGCTGCCACAGCGCTTCTTCTGTACCCGAATTCCATATCCTCCGCCGGAATCCAGCGTATCTGTCCATCGTGGTCCAGAATCAGGGCTTCCTCTAAGACGTCCTTCAGTTCTCCCCCGTAAGCCCCCGCGTTCATCACCATGGCCCCTCCCAGGGTGCCCGGAATTCCTGCCGCGAACTCAAAGCCGGAAAGCCTCGCGTCTCTGGCTTTCGCCGCCACAGCGGAAAGCATAGCTCCCGCCTGGGCTTCGATTCTGTTTCCTTCTGTCTCAATCCGGCTGAAATTCCGGAAGAGCTGAATCACAACTCCCCTGTAGCCCCGGTCTGAAACCAGAAGATTGCTTCCATTTCCTATAATGTAAAAGGGTGTCTTGCTCTCCCGGCAGATCTGTACTACTTTTGCTGCCGCCCCGGCTGTCTTTGGCGCTACAAACACATCCGCCGGTCCGCCTATGCGAAAAGTAGTATGCCTCTTCATCTCTTCCTGTACAAAGACACACTCACTGCCTGCCGCAGCAGACATCGCTTTTATTAAATTTTCCATCCGGAAATCTCCGTTCCTGCAGCCGTCCCTTTTGGTCCGGCTGCTGTTTTTCTTATCATACAATAGTTCCCTGGTAAATGCAAGGGAACAAATTCTCATCGCTCCCGGGGGATTGCAAGAATTCCGCTTCTCCGAATACTCTCCACTGCCTCCTTAAGCTGTTCCGGTGGCAATACCAAAGCCATCCGCACATATCCCTCTCCCAGACTTCCGAAGCTGCTTCCCGGAACACAGATCACGCCGGCCCGTTCCATCAGCTTCAAAGTAAATTCTACAGAATTCTGAAAGCCTTTGGGAATCGGTGCCCACACAAACATGGTTCCCTCACTGTCCGGCACCTCCCAGCCAATGCTTCGAAGTCCTCCGCATAATGCTCGGTTTCTCTCCTCATATTCCCTGCACTGGGAGAGTACGCTGTCAAAGGGGCCGTTCAGAGCCGCAATGGCTCCGTACTGAACGGGAAGGAATGTGCCGTAATCGAACTGGGTGCGCAGGGCTCTGAATTTCTGAATCAGCTCCCGTCTTCCCAAAGCAAAGGACATTCTGGCTCCCGTATAACTAAAGGTCTTTGACAGGGAATAAAATTCCACGCCCACTTCCTTAGCTCCCTCAAAGGCCAGAAAGGAAGTGCCTGTCTTCTCTCCGAACACCAAATCCGCATAGGCATTGTCATGAAGAATAATGATTTCATACTTCCTGGCAAACGCGATCAACTCCCGGTAAAAGGAATCCGGCGCTGTTTTGCAGACCGGATTGCCCGGGAAGTTTACAATCATCAATTTAGCCTCTCTTGCAATCTCGGCAGGGATATCTTCCAGCCTGGGCAAAAATCCGTTTTCCGGAAGAAGGGGATATTCCCAGACTCTGGCGTCGCAAAGCTTTGGACCTACAGAGAAAATCGGATACCCGGGATTGGGAACCAGCACCAGATCTCCAGGGTCGCACAGCATCCAGCCGATATGGGCCATTCCCTCCTGGGAGCCGTAAAGGCTCATGATCTCATCCCTCTCAAGCTTTACACCGAATCTTCTCTGATAAAAGTCTCTGACCGCCTCCAAAAGCGCAGGCAGATCCTCCAGAGCGTATTTATAATTTTCCGGATCCATGGCCGCCCGGCTTACCGCCTCCATCACGTGTCTGGCTGGCTGAAAGTCCGGCGTCCCCACAGAAAGATTGTAGATCTTTTTTCCCTGAGCCTGAAGCTCATTCTTCTTCTCATTTAAAAGGGCGAAGATCCCCTCCTGAATTCTGTCTGCTTTCTCTGAAAACTGAATGTTCATTCTCCCTGTCTCCTTCGTATTTCCACTGATTTTCTTTCCTGCCGTCTTTCTCTTCCCCGGCCATTGTTTCCGGAAGCTTGGATCCTGCTGACTCTTCCGGAAGATTCTCCTGGTTCTCTTTGCCGGCTTCCTCTTCAGAGAGGCGTTTTCCCGCAAACCAGGCCGGATGGCGCTTTTCCCAGATACCGGTAAGGAAAAACAGCAGCACGCACACAAGGCTTACGGCGCTTCCTTCCCAGAGTCCGCCCGGAGTATAAGTCATACGGATTTCATGCTCTCCTTCCTCCAGATGAAGGCCGATAAAAGTATCTCCCACTGTATAGAACTCGGCCGGAGCACCGTCCACCGTTATCTGCCACCCTTCATCATAGGGAATGGTCAGAAGAAGGGTTCCTGCTTCTTTTACATCCACCCGGCCGCTGATTTTATTTCCATCCACGGAAACGTCCGTCATCTGGCTCTCGGAAAGCTTGTCAATTACTTCCTGATACGCCTCGTTGGAGCAGGTGTAAACCTGGGCCTGCACGGTAGTCTGATTGTCATTCAGTTCTACTGTAAAGTCGGCCATATTGCTCTCTTCTGTACCGTTGATCACATAGAGATTGTCCGTGTAAGTGGTGTAGGTCCGGCTGTACTCCGGCGTGTTCAGATCGATGCTGGCCACCCTCGTATCAATGCACAGGTAAACCTGTTTATTCTCCGGAATCTTGATCCCGTAATTCTGCCCATCCTCCATGTCAATATACCGGTCCAGGACAAAAATAGGCTCCAGTCCCGTAGCCAGCTCCACAAAGCTGTTCTGCACCTGCAGCGGCTCGGCAGCCTGAATATCCCAGTCCCGGATAGAATCCTGCACCATAAAGCCTATGGACAGAGCATTGTCATTTTTGTAAAGAGTCAGTTCCCCGTCCTGATCCACCTTCTCAAACTGGTACATGGTCTCCGCCTGGTTTACCGGAGAGGCTAAATATTTAATGCCGAACACATCGTTAAAGAGCTTGGTCACTCCCAGATACCCGTTTTTATTGGTACGTGCTTCAATCCCCAGGCTCTGGCACAGGCGGATCACCGATTCCTGCATGGTGGAATTAAACATGACGATGGAATTGCCGCCGCAGAACATGGTTACGTTTCTCATCCTCTGCCGGTCCACCTCGCTCCGGTAAAAATCCGTATCTCCCTGAACCGCCATAAGATTCTGGTAGGATTCCTGATCCCCCAGATAAATGCTCCTGGTGACGCCGCCGTTGGAGATAATCCCGTGGATGCCGTTGGCCGCCGTCTCACCGATCAGCACCAGGGACAGCACGCCGCACCAGAGGCGCCAGCCCCGGTCATGAAGATACTTGCCCGCCATCAGAAGGCCCAGATAGAGAATCAGCAGTCCCAGGGTGATCAGATAAATATACTCTTCCAACTCGCCGAACTGCTCCACAAAACACCAGCCCACAAAAGCTGCCGGAATGGCCCAGGCTGCCAGAAGAAATGGCAGCGGAATACTCTGCAGATGGCCCAGCACATCATAAGCCATAACCAGAAGCAGGGCAATATACAGAAATGCAAACCGGTTTGGAAGGCCGTTCTGCACGTGAAAACCATGCCAGATATAATTCAGAATATTAAAGGAAAAGCTCAGCAGAAGAAGGGCACACAGGGCGTAATGACCCAGTCTTTCCCGGAGCCGGATTTTCCGGTCAAAAAGATACAGCACCGCCAGCAGCACCGCCGCCACCGTACAGTACACATTCAGTCCCACCTGGCTGTTGGAAATGTTCACCGGGTCGGTAAAGGCGAAATTACTCAGCATCATCTCCGCAAAGCTGGTATAGAACCGTATCAAGGTAGGAAAGGTATTGCCCTGCATGGACTCGGAGCTGGAAAGGCCCAAAAAGGCCGGCAGCAGCACCAAGGCCGCCATGCCGCCCGCCAGGAGGGAATACCATCCGAAGGTCAGACAGCTTTTTCCCACCGCCTTAAGCCGGATTCTCTCCGCGCTGATCCACCGGACCAGAAAATACAGGCAGGAAAAAATGCAGAGCATAAAACCGATATAATAATTGCACCAAAGGCCGTAAAATAAAGCGAGCCCGTAAAGCTTCCCGCTCTCCTGGCGTACAATCCTCTCGATCCCTTTCATCACCAGAGGCAGAACCGCGATGCTGTCCAGCCACATCAGATTAAAGTAATACCCCAGAATAAAATTGGAAAGGGCAAACATCACCCCGAAGGCCGCAGGAAGATACTTTCTCTCCGGATCCCGGTCGTGAAGATACCAGGAAAAGAACCCGCCGCACAGAGCGATCTTCAGAAGAATCATAACATCCATAAAATCGCAGACATTTTCTGTGGGCACAAAAACCATAAGAAAATTCAGGGGACTGGCCATATAGTAGGCATAGGTGGACCAGAAATTATACCCAAACCCTCCGGAGATAGAGTACAGCAGGGACTCGCTGCCTGCCAGCTTCTCATGAAAATCTGTATAGAAGGGCAGATACTGGTGGAGGGAATCTATAATCAGAAGGGTCTTATCCCCGAAGGGCCAGACTCCGATCACCGCGAAGCCGATGCCCGCCGCCAGGGCGGAAAGCAGGAATCCTGCCAGAAAGAAAAGCCTTCCCCGCCTTTTTTTCTCCAGGCTTTCGGCATCTGCCGGCGCGTCCTCCTTCTTAAATACCACGTATTTGCTGATGAGAAAATTCAGAACCAGAATCACTACCTGGATCAGTATTTTGGCAATCATATCATTCATGCCCCAGATGATGCTTAAAAGCAGAACCCCCAGGATCTCCACCAGCATGGTCCCCAGACGCATGCCGATGAAGCCTCCCGCTTCTTTCAGAAGCTCCCTGAAGGATTCCGTCCTATGCTCAAAGACAAAATTTTTGTTTACCACATAGGCAAACAGAATCGCTGTGAAAATCGCCGCCGTATTGGCGGCTGTAATATCCATGCCCACAATCTGGCGAAGAATATAATACATCCCCAGATTCACCAGGGTGGAACATCCTCCGAAAAAGATATAACGCACTGCCTGGTTTTGATATAATTTTTTCATAATTCCAGGATCTCCTCCACTTACAGTATAATCTCTTTTCCAAGACAGAAGGAATAGATCACCTTCTCTTCCACCCTGCGTCCCGTAAGGCGTTCCAGGGCCGTCCCGTAGTAATCCAGCTGAACCTTATACTTCCGCACCAGCTCTTCTTCCCGGCTTACCCGGTCCGTCTTATAGTCCGCCACGGCAATACTTCCATCCTCCAGATAAAAGAAAGCGTCTATAATCCCCTGTACCAGAACCGTCTCCTGAGGATTCCATCCGGGCCGTATGGTATCGGCCGGAACGCCCAGCACAAAGGGCTGTTCCCGGAACAGTTCCCCTCTGGCCGCCGCCCGGGCCATCCTGCGGCCTGTACCGCATTCCAGAAAGCGGCGTATCTCCTCAAGCCTGACAGCCTGGCTTTCCTCCCGAGACATTTTACCACAAGTCACCAGTTCTTCCAACTGTAATTCAAGTTGATCTTTCTTAGAAAAATCTAAATTTTCCATAAAACGGTGGTAGAGCGTTCCTCTGGCCGCCCCGGCAATCTCTGTTTTTTCCCCCCTGAATCTGGGAATCAGGGGGATCACTGTCTCTTCCTGATACAGCCGTACCTCCTCTTCCTCCTCCGGGATATAGGACAGCTTTTTCAGCTCAGATACCGTAAGCTTCCCGATAATGTCACGGTCTTTCTCCCAGGGGTAGCGTGCGGCGAACACCTGCTCCAGGTACTGCCTGGCCTCCTCGTCCTGACATTCCTCCCCGGAAAGTTCCAACAGTCTCTGAAGGCCCAAAGTATCTGCTTCCTTTCTATCCTCAGCCGCAAGTGCAAGCTCCGCCTCCTCTATAAGCCTGATTCTGAATCCTGCTTCTGTGTCCTCCCGCTTTTCTTCTTCCAGACCGGCTATGGCCAGAAGCCCAGCCGCGGCCGGATGACGCAGCAGCGCCGGCATAAGGAAATCCAGATAAGAGGAAGCTTTTAAAAGAGCTCCGCAGGAAATCTTTCCCCCACGCTTCTCTCCGGCCAGGTACCATCTGGCTATGCGATCCTCCAGCTTGGCAACTGTTCCGGTGAGAATCAGCTTTTCCTTAGCTCTTGTCATAGCCACATAGAGAATCCGCAGCTCTTCCCCCAGGTTCTCCTCATCCATTTTTCCCTGTATCACTTTTTTCAGAAGGGTAGGGGACTTTAACCGCCGCGCCGGATCCACACAGTCGCAGCCCATCCCCAGCTCCTGGTGCATTACCAGCCGGCTGCGCCGGTCCGTCTGATTGAAGGATTTGGAAAGTCCGCACACAAAGACGATGGGAAACTCCAGTCCCTTGCTCTTGTGGATACTGAGGATCCGCAGGGAGTCCTCCCCCTCCCCTTCCAGGTTGGCTTCCCCGTAATCCACCTCATATTTTTTCAGGCTCTCGATGTACCGGACAAAGTGATACAGACCCCGGTAGCTGGTAGCCTCATAGGCCACGGCCTTTTCCACCAGCATATCCAGATTGGCCTTTCTCTGGGCACCTCCCGGAAGGGCGGCAGCGTATTCTCCATATCCCGTGGCGTCCAGAATTTCCCAGAGGATCTCATGCACCGGGGTATACTGGGTCTTTCTGCGAATTCTCTGCCATGTTTCAAAAAAGCCTTCCAGCTTTTCCTTTAAAGCCCTCTGACTTCCCTGCTCCATGTATTCCCGACAGCAGCCGTAGAAATGAGGAGCGGCGGTTTCACTGCGGATCACAGCCAGTTCTTCATCCGTAAAGCCTCCTATGGCGCTCCGCATGACCCCGGCCAGGGGCAGATCCTGAATAGGGTTATCCAGAATCTGTAAATAGGACAGAACATTCTGCACTTCCACCGCGTCAAAATACCCTTTCTGGGAAGCTGTGTGGCAGGGAATTCCCATTTCCATCAGGACTTTTGAAAAAGTCTCCGCCCATCCGGTCACCGTCCGCAGAAGGATTACCATATCCCGGTACCGGGCGGGACGGTATTCCCCTGTCTCCTTATCCCACACCAGCTCATTTCCGGCCAACTCAAGAATCCGCCTCCCGGCCAGTCTCGCCTCCTGCTCCATCCGTTCTCCCTCCTCCAGGCGCAGCAGAAGAAGCTCCGTATCGTACCCGGAGGGATCCGCGCCGTCCTCTCTGGAAGCAAAAACAGCCCCCGGATGCAGCGCCGCCTTCTCATCGTAATCAATTCCTCCCAGATCCCGGTTCATGATTTTCTCAAATACATAATTCACACTCCCAAGAACCTGTTCCCTGCTGCGAAAATTCTGGTGAAGATCAATTTTCAGGGCGTGCCTTCCGTCCGCCTCGTAAGTCCGGTATTTTTCCGTAAAAAGCTCCGGGCTTGCCAGCCGGAAGCGGTAGATGCTCTGCTTAATATCTCCTACCATGAACCGGTTATGGGGATGCCCGGGGCCTCCTGACACGCTGGAAAGCAGCAGCTCCTGCACCAGGTTGCTGTCCTGGTACTCGTCGATCATCACCTCCCGAAAAAGCTCCGCGTACTCCAGGGCCGCCTTGGAGGGCTGTACGGCGCCGTCCTCGTCCCTCCTGGTAAGAACCTTCAGGGCCTCATGCTCCAGATCAGAAAAATCCAGAATATTTTTTTCCTCCTTCGCCTGCCCAAGCCTTTCCATGAAGTCCAGGGTCAGATCCGCCAGCATCCGTACTGTGCTCCCGCTCTCATAAAGCTCCCGGAACACGGTTTCACAGTCTTCAAAAAAGTACTGCTCCTGAAGCTCTTCCACGGCATCTTTCACCTGCCTGCGTATCTCCTGTACCTGCTGCTTCTTCTGAGGAGAGACATTCTTACCCCGGACCGGCGCCAGCCTGGAAAATGCTCCAAATCCCGCAAATCTCTCCGCCGCCGCCTCATAAACCTGCCGCGGGGATCGATCCTCCCATTCCTCTGTGCCGCCTGAGAGCTTCTCAAGCCGGTCCAGGTCTTCCTCCAAAGTCTTTAAGTAAGGGGCAGGTCCGTCCGGTTCCTCTGAAAGAGCGACGGCATACATAAGCTGACGCTTACAGTCCTCCAGAATCTTCTCCAGGCGGCAGCCAATCTCCCCAAGCCATGAATCCTCCGCCTTAGGACTGTAGGTCTGACAGCATTTCTTCAGCCATTCCTCTGGCCAGGGCTGTCCCTGGGAGAAATGGTAAATCCGAATCAGGGTCTCCTCCAGAATCTTGTCGTTCTTTCCAGGCGTAAACCGCTCCAGGAATTCTGAGAAAGCCGGATCTCTCTTTTCATAGGCGGCATCCACCGTCTCCCGGGCTGTATCCTGCTCCAGCAGACGGATTTCCCCTTCATCCGCAATCCGAAAGGCCGGGTCTACCCCTGCCTCCTGAAAGTGATTTCTCAGAACCTCCAGACAGAAGCTGTGGATGGTCATGATTCTGGCATTATGCACCAGAACCAGCTGCCTCTGCAGATGGACGTTCTCCGGTTCCGCAGCCGCCCTCTGCTCTAAAGCGTCCCGCAGACGCTCCCGCATCTCCGAGGCCGCGGCATTGGTAAAGGTAACCACCAAAAGCCGGTCTATATCCGCCGGATCCTTCTCCTGGGTCACCAGAGAAAGAATCCTCTCTACAAGAACCGCCGTCTTTCCGGACCCCGCGGCCGCGGAAACTAAAAGGCTGACATTTCTGGCGTCAATGACCTTCTGCTGATCCGCCGTCCATTTCACCGCCATCTGTCCTTCCTCCTTCCTTCGTTTCTGTTTTTCCGTATGCCAGCGGCCTCTCCTGCTTCTTTCCTGAACGCATTCCTTCTGCCGCTGTCTCCCTGGTCTGAGTTTCTTCTGTCTTCTTCTTGGCCGCTGCCTCCACGGTCTGAGTCTCTTCTGTCTTCTCCTTGGCCGCTGTCCGCTCCGGCTCCTCTTCCCCGGAGGTCTCCGCCGTCCGCCGGTTCCCCTCCGGCTCTGAGGTTTCCTCCCCGGTCATATACTCCCAGGCTTCTTCCTTTGTAACCGACACCTTCCGCGTCTTAAATATTTCCGGCAGCTTCCGGTCAAATCCGCACACAGATCTGTAGATACACAGGTCGCAGGCAGACTGCTTTCCATCCTCCATAGGATTCGGCGCGATCTCTCCCTCCAAAATCCCTCTCCCCATTTCCATAAGCTTCCGGTTCACATACCGTCCCAGCTGCTCAAATTCCCCGGTGGAAGCCACGCCGGAGCCTGCTCTTGGAGTGCCGTCCTTTTTTAAAGATACCGGAATCACCTTTGAGTCTGTTCCCATATCCGCATCCAGGGCATGCAGGATTTCCGGATTTTTATTGACCAACCCCTGGGGCCTAAGCTCCTTCAGGAGCCTTTCCCGGTCATCCTTTTCCACAGCGGCTTTTCTATCCCTGTCAAGGATGGGATCCTGCATCTGATAGTAAAATACTCCCGCGGGAATCACCTTTTTTTCTTTCTGCTGCCCTCGCTCCAGCTCCAGGGCCGCGTTCAGATAGACCAGAAGCTGAAGCTGAAGGCCGTAATACACAGAAACCGGGTCAAAACGGGCATGACCGGATTTATAATCCACGATTTTTATATAAACCTCTTCCTCTGTCTCCACCTCATCGATCCGGTCAATCCTTCCCTGCAGCTGCATCCGCGCCTGAGGCTTAAGCTCCATACGGACTGCATCCAGATCTCCCGCATCCTCAAAGGAAATCTCAAATCCCTTGGGCCGGAAGCGTCCCGCCTTAATCTGTTCATGCATGGCCCAAAAAGAACGGCAGAGAATCCTTTTAATTCTGCAGATAGTATATTCCGCCCTGGCTGAGCTGTGCAGAAGCCTGGAGCCGTATTCTTCCGCTACCTGCTCCACACACTGCTCCATAATCGGTTCTGCTGCCTCCCTGGAAATCTCTCCCCAGTCCCAGCCCTTTGCCTGAAGCTGTCTGGAGAAAAGCTCCATGGACCTGTGAAAGACGATTCCCAGATCCACAGGCCGCACTTCAAAGAGCTCCCGCTCCCGAAGTCTCAGGCCATAGGCCGCAAAATGGGCAAAAGCACAGGCGGCAAACTGCTCCAGACGGGTGACACTGTTTTTCAGAACCTCCCCGTAAAGGACTTTTGAGGTCTGATAGGAAAGACGTCCCCCCTCTTCCAGAGAAAAAGCGGCTTCGGCAAGCTTTCTCACCCTCTGCCTGTATGCTTCGTCGGAATCGTACATCCGGTAAAGCTCTCTCCACCAGGATTTCTCCCTTCCCATTCTCGCCTCCTGAAATCCTCCGGTCAGACAGTCCAAGCCATTTTCCCTGGATGTAACCAGGAAGAGGGGCTCTCTTGCTGTCTCATCCGAAATGGAAAGCTCTGGAAAGAGACGGCGGATCCTTTGAACCAGATAGGAGGGCCGCATGGCTTTCCCGTCGCTGCTTCCCCGGCACCAGGACAGAATCAGTCCCTGCCGGGGCTTCGTAAGATTCTGATACAGGTAGAAGCGCTGAATATAACTGTTCTCCCGGATACCGGGGGCCAGCTCTACGCCGCTCCCCTCCAGAATTTCCCTCTCCATGTCAGAGACCAGACCCCCCTGATTTCCTCTGGCCGGCACCCAGCCGTCATTCAGACCCAGAAAAAACAGCACTTTCACATGAGCCAGGCGGCTTCTCTCTATATCGCCCACCTGCACCTGGTCGATACCCGGCGGAATGATTCCCACCCTGGCCTCCTCAAATCCGGCATCCAGGATTTCCGAAAATTCTCTGAGAGTCACCTGCTCCTCTCCCAGAAGCTCCACCATCTCATCCAGAAGCTCCACCAAAACAGGATAGACCTGGCTGTACTCTCTGGCTTCCTCCAGCTTTCCCTCCTCCCGGAAGGAAAGCTCCAGATCCTTCAGCTTCTGCTGAATCCCACAGTCCTCCACCAGAGTCAGAAGAGCCTCGGCGAAATCCCTGACTCTGCCCTTTCCCTTCCGGACCCGCTCTCCAAAAGGCCGGTACCGCTCCATCACCTGCTGCCTGCAGGCCTCGCAGAAGGCGGTCTCCTCCTGTACACATTCCGAACCCCTTCCTTTGCCGCCGCCCGGGTCAGAGGCTTCCTCCCAGGAAGCGTTCCACCTTTTCCAGCCCTGAATCCCTCTGGACAGCACATAATTTTCCATCCGGTCCGCCGCGTCCTGTGACACACCGGTCATTCCGGTGCGAATATACCGAAACATCGCTTCATAGGTCAGATTCTTCCTTGCCGCCTCCAGCGCCCCCCGGATAAACTCCAGGCAGGGATTCAGAAGCAGATGTCTGGTCTCATCCAGAAAAGCCGGAATCTCATACTTTGGAAAAATCTTCTTAACATAATGGCCATAAGCCGAAAGATCTCCTGTGATGATGGCAATCTCCCGGTACCGGAACCCTTTCTCCGTCACCAGTTCCCGAATTTTCCGGGCCGCGAAGGCGACTTCCGCGGCCGGGCTGTGGGACTCATGAAGGGAAATCTCCGGTTCCCTTTTTTCCCCTTCCGTTTCTCCTTTTGCCTTAAAAAAGGCTCCCTTTCCCCGGAACAGCTGGCTTTCCAAAAATTCCAGCTCCCCTCCCTTCTGAAATCTGGGGAGCCCGTCCCTTCCGAGAATGACCGGCGTGTCCGCTTCCATCCTGCCGTGAACGGTCCGAAGAAGAGACTGTATCATTTTTTTGCTCATGGCAAAAAGCTCATGCTCCTGTATCTTCCCTGTGAAGTTCTCCCTCCAGTCTATGGTAACCGTCACATAAATCTGCCTCACCAAGCCGGACAGCTCCCGAAGGGTCTTCAGCTGAGAAGGCGTAAAGCCCGTAAAGCCGTCAAAGGCCAGAACCGATCTTTTTAGAAGCTTAGAGTCTGACGCCGCCTCACAGAAAAGATCCAGAAGCTCCTCCGGCTTCACGAACTTTTCCCTCTGATACTGAAGATACTCCCGGTAAAGCAGCCGAATCTCCTGAAGCTTACGCTTCAGAAGAGGCCGATCCTCCACATACCGGATCATAGTTTCCAGATCCTGATCCCCTACTTCGTACTGCATCAGCTCGGACATAATGGATTTCACCTCTGAGACGTACCCGGTCCGGTTCATCCGGCTCCCAAGCACGGTCAGCCGGTCTCCCAGCCGAATGGCAATTCTACGAAGCATAAGATTCTTTCCGGTTTCTGTAAGGACTCTCCTGGAGTCCTCCCCTACCTCCTCAAAAATCCGGTGGGCCATCCTGGGAAAGCTCAGCACATCCACATTCATAATCCCCCCGGCCGGATGCATGTCCACCAGATCCTTCTGTGTCTGCATGGTAAACTGTTCCGGAACGATAACCATATAATTCTGCTCCGGATGAGCTATAGACTCTTCGATCACTTTTTTATACAAGAAATGAGATTTTCCGCTTCCGGAATTTCCCAGAATCAGCTGCAGCGGCATAGGCAAAACCTCCCGGTTCCATTCAATCTTTTCACTTCATTAAAGCTTAACACAATCCCGCTAAAAAGCAAAGAGCGCAGACAGCCAAAAATCCATCCGGCTGTCCGCGCCTTCCTTTTTTATGCTTATGGCAAGCGGCGCAATGCTCCGGCCGTTTGCCATAAATACTTTTTAACATGTTTCAAGCTTTCTTTTTACCTTGCACCTCTTTTTAAAAAACGCAATTCCATAGCAGAAAACCCAGTCATAGTCCTCTTCGAACTCCCGGGCATACATCCGCTCATCCATCTGGAGCAGAGCTTCGTCGCAGGAAGCCTCCAGCCCTTCCAGTGTCCGGGCGTATTTGGCCTCAAAAACCGCTACCCTGGCATTTACCGGGTCGTAAACCACCAGATCGCTTCGCCCCTCTCCGTGTTCACGGTTTGATTCCACTGTATATCCGGCTCCCGCAAAAATTCCAGCCAAAAACGCATGATAAAAATCTTCCCGATAATCATGATAGCTGATCGTCCGCCGGAGAAGCTTTGTCATTTCTTGAGAGACAGCTTCACTGTCCCCCTTCCATACCGCCTTAAACAGCTCCTTACGACTCCAGGTCTTTGACACATCAGCAAACCATTTCATAATCGTAGATTCAAAAATCTCACGGATCTCCGCATTTGGGATTTTCAGCGCGGACTCACCTCTCTTCAGATGCTGAGGGCCGCTTTTCTCCCGTTCCTTCGTAAGGTAACCGGTAAGATACAGAATGCTCCACAGATTATCTTCGGAGGAATGAAGATAATCGTAAGTAAGATCCTCCTCCACCTTCTGAACGATGGTTTCTCCTCTCATAAGAGCCTCCAGCTTCAGTGAAATACTGGAGCCGGCATAGTCAATAAAGGAGCGTATGACAGCGTTGTCGCTTGTGTTTTTCCAATAGCTTCCCGGCTCGGCTCCGAGATCCGACTGCAGCTCCCGGACATAATTCATCACATCCCAGGGGCAGTATACATCCAGATCCCCAAAACAGTAACCATCATACCACTCCCGAATCCGCTCTGCATACCCTTCAAGCCCTGTATCCTGCAGAATTTTTTCTATTTCCTTCCGGGTAAATCCGAAATATTCATTCAGTCTTGTAGACGAGATCGTATTTATGACAAAATTATTCGCGCCGCTGAAAATACTCTCTTTAGCAATACGCAGGCAGCCGGTGATAATGGCAAATCGCAGAGAGCTGTTGTCCTTCAGGGCTGTACTCATCATAGGGGCAATCACCCCCATCATTTCTTCGTAATATCCCTGGCTGCTGGCCTTGGCAACCGGCACGTCATACTCATCCAACAGCAGGATCACCGGCTTGCCATAGTATGTCTCCATTAAGCGAAGCAGAATGCTGAGTCCCCGGCTTACCTGAGCCTGGCTCGCCCTGCCTTCCTTCAGCTGCAGAAAAATTTTTTTATCGTCCGGATCAATGGCCTCACACTCCAGAAGATACGCATGTGCTTTGCAGAAATCGGAAAACTGTATGCACAGCTGAGCATAGGCCTCCGCAAAGTCCTGCCCGGCCACATCCTTCAGAGTAAGAAACAGCGTCGGCCATTGATTCATCCACTTTCTGCAAATCTCACTGCATTCCAGAATCTCCAGACCCTCGAATAGATTTCTGCTGTCTTTCCTTATATCAAAGAAATTTGCCAGCATACTCATTCCTAAAGTCTTTCCAAATCGTCTCGGCCGGGTAATAAGAGTTACTTCCGCCGGCTGCGTATTCAGAAGTTCTGAAATCAGCCCCGTTTTATCCACATAGAAATACCCGTCTCTGCGGATTTTTTCAAAATCAGAAACCCCCACAGGAATGTTCAGCTTCATCCAGTCCACTCCACCCTTTCTGCTCTGCCGCGTCTGACATTTTCCTTTATCTCTCGGTTCTCTCCGCCTGCCGCAGATCCCCGAACAGATCCGCCTGATAAACCCCTTCACGGATCAGCTTCCGGAAGCTCTCCACCACTGCCCCGTGATCCTCTTTGTAAGTAACGCCAAACCACTTGTCCCTGGTTTCCAGCACCTTTACGGAAACCTTCCGCTCCCGCAGGAGACTGCCGATAAAAATCGGAAGAAGGTACTCGGCCTTCAGGGGATTTTCTTTTACAGCCGTCTCAAAAAATTCCACAAAGCCTTCTTCCAGAGTTTCCATAAACTCCGGCGTCAGCCCCCACATATTCATAGAAACGTAAGAATCCGGATCCAGAGGGCGTTCCCCGGCAAAGGCTGTCACCCTTCCGTCAGCCGGGTCTGTCCCCTTCACAATCTCCGGCGTCTCCCTTACGTCTGTAAGAAAGCCGTTCTCGTCCACCTGACAGATGCCCCGGGTCACGCCCCCGTGCTCACTGAGCGTATTCTTTAAAATAAAGCCGGCCATACAGAAATCCTTCGCTTTGTCAGGGGTATATTCCTGCAGAAAAGCATGAAGCTTTCCAAAGGCTTCCTTTCCATAATAGTCATCTGCGTTAATCACTGCGAAGGGCTCCTGGATCAGCTCCTTCGCCGCCAGCACAGCCTGTCCGGTTCCCCAGGGTTTCTTTCTCTCAAGCGGCAGCACCGCTCCCTCCGGAATGTCTTGTAGAGACTGAAAGGCATAAGCCGTCTCCACATGAAGCTTCCGGCAGACCGCTTCGATCCTGTCGCCGATGGCCTCCCGGAAATCCGCCTCTATATCCCTGCGTATAACAAATACAATCTTATTAAATCCTGCCTCTATGGCGTCATGAATGGAATAATCCATGATGATATGTCCGTAATCGTCCACTGCCGCCAGCTGTTTGATCCCGCCACCGTAGCGGCTTCCGATACCGGCCGCCATAATAATGAGCGTCGTATTCATGTTTTCTGTACTCCTTTGCCGTTTTTGAGTCGTGTTTTCTCCTGATACTTTCAGACACAACTTTGAATTTGCAGCTATTGTATCAAATTGTCCGAGTTTCTACAACAGAAAAAGCTCCTGGTCCACCAAAATAACAGCTTTTTTTGCGGCCCAAAAATCGGTCCAATTATTGGGGGAAGTTTGTCTCAGACGCTCTGCCGCAGCCTTGCCGCAAATTCTCTTCCGTCCTCTGTGGCTGCCAGACCGCCCCGGCCGGTCTCTCTCAGACTTTCATCCATCCTGTCTCCCACTTCCTTCATAGCGTCAATGACCTGATCCGGAGATATCCTGCTTCGGATTCCCGCCAGGGCCAGATCCGCGGCGGACAGAGCGATCACGGCTCCTGCCGCGTTTCTTTTCACACAGGGAATTTCCACAAGACCTGCCACAGGATCACACACAAGCCCCAGGAGATTCTTCAGGGCAATGGCCGCCCCGTGGATGATCTGCTCACTGTCTCCGCCCTGAAGCTGTACCAGGGCCCCGGCGGCCATAGCGCTGGCAGAGCCGATCTCCGCCTGGCATCCCCCGGCTGCTCCGGAAATGCTGGCCCGCAGGGCAATCACCTGCCCGATCCCCGCTGCCGTATAGAGAGCCTCCAGAATCCTCTGCTCCTGAATCCCTCTTTCCTGAAAATACGGCACCAGGACAGCCGGAAGGACGCCGCAGGAGCCTGCCGTAGGCGCGGCCACGATCCGCTTCATACAGGCATTAGATTCTCCCATCTGAAGGGCCCCGGTCAGCACCTTCCCCACAAAAGGTCCGCAGAGCGTATCTCCTCTTTTCACATACTCTTCCATCTTCTGTCCGTCCCCGCCCACCAGTCCGCTGTTGGAGCGAAGCTTTCCGTCATATGCCGCAGCCGCCTCCAGCATGGCGTGCCACAGTCTCTCCATCTGTTTCAGGGATTCCTCTCTTTTGACATTTCTCTCATTCATATCATCCAGAAGCACTGCCTCCCAGAAGGGAACCTTTTTTTGCTCTGCTGTTTCCAAAATCACTTTCAAGCTTCCAAACGCCATGCTCAGACCTCCCCTTCCACATTGATATACGTCACCTTCAGAACTCCCTCCAGATGCTCCAGCCACTTTATGGATTCCAGAGGAATCGGCTGATCTGTCTCCACCACCATGACAGCACGGCCGCCCCTCTTGTCCCGGTAAAGAGACATGTTGGCAATATTTACGGATTTATGCGAAAGCATGGAGGTCACCTCCGCCACATGGCCGGGCTGGTCCATATTGTGGACAATCAGCGTGGGCATCTCGCAGGTGCAGTTTACATCAATATCATCCAGGCGGTTGATCATAATACGGCCGCCGCCCAGGGAGGAAGCCTGCACCGTCAGGTCTCTTCCCTTCTCGCCCACAACCTCAATCACCACGGAATTTGGATGGGCATCCCGAAGCTGAATGGTCTCAAAAGAAAAGGCAAGCCCCGCCTCCCTGGCGTATTCAAAGCTTTCGGGAATCCTCATATCCTCCGGCTGCATGCCAAGAAGCCCTGCCACCAGAGCACGGTCCGTTCCATGTCCCAGCCCCGTGGCGGCAAAGGAGCCGTGCATTCCAATGACGGCTTTCACCGGCCGTTCTGCCAGCAGCCTCCTGGTCATCAGGCCGATCCGCACGGCCCCTGCCGTGTGGGAGCTGGAGGGGCCTACCATCACAGGCCCAAGTATCTCAAAAATATTCATAATTTTTCACACTCCTCTATCAGCATCTTACCACATTTCCGCTGACATGAAAACACCCCGGGGAAGACTCGCTTTATACTGTGGATTTTCTTCCTCGGGGATATTCTTTTAAATTGACTTTATCTAAAGCACGAACAGCGCATACCCGCAGGCCGTCATCAGCACCAGAACGATGGCTGAAAGCTTCAGCCCCTCCTTCATCATGTAGCTTGGCTGAAGGCCGTACCCTACGGGAATCGCCCGGATCGAAGTAGGAAGCGTATAGGACAGATTAATGCCTATGGTAGCCACGTATACGTAGGGCAGCGGATCGAGCCCGATTCCCTGCATAATGGAAATCACAATGGGGATGGATACGGCCGCCGTAGCCGTATTGGAGGTAACGTCTGACAGCGCCAGAGTCAGAAGCACGATTACAAATACCGTGGCTATGCCTCCCTCCAGGCCCATGCCGGAAACCATCTGTCCGATGGCCTCTGCCGCCCCGGAGTCGTTGATCAGCGTTCCCGCCGCCAGTCCGCCGGCGAAAATGTAGATCAGTTCCCAGATGATCTTGGACTGAACGGATTTCCAGACCAGCAGGCGGTTTCCATCTTTGTCCACGATCAGGAAGGAAATCACGGCGCAGATAATGAATACGTAAGCCGGCTTCAGTCCCGGCAGCATATCCTGATAAAACTGTCTCGTAAAAGAGAGAAGGGTGGCTAATAAAAACAGAGCCAGCGACATGGCTTCTTCCACATTCATGGGCGGCATATTCTTTAATTCCCTAGCAAAATATTCCGCTGAGCCTCCCAGCTCTTCCTTTCTGCCGATATCCCGCACCAGGAAAAGAAGGTTGCTGACCACAAGGACAATCATAATGGGCAGGAATTTAATCACCCACTCAATGTACATGTATTCCTCCCCGGTAAGCTGCTGGATATAGTCCACCACCACCAGGTTCATAGCGCCCCCCAGGGGGGTAGCCAGGCCGCCCACGCCCGCCGCGTAGGCAATGGTAAGCAGGATCTTCGACGCGGTCTTGCTGCTGGCCACATCTTTTTCTCCAATGTAATTCAGCATGGAAACAGCGATGGGCGTTACAGTGGCGCACACCACCGCGTTAGGCAGAACCGCGGACAGAACGGCTGATACAAGGAACCAGAACACAATCTGTTTTCTTAAGCCGCTGCCGATCAGATTCAGGAAACGGAGGGCAATCCGTTTATCCAGCCCCGTCCGCTCCCAGGAGACAGTCAGAATGGATGCTCCCAGCAGCAGCAGAATCGTCTCGGAAGCGTAGTTGGCGATGACGGACTCCATATCCGCCATCTGAATCACGGCGTTCACCGCAATCGGCAGAAAAGCAGTCACAGCATAGTCCACCGGAGCCGTCACCCACCAGAAGGCCATCCAGGCCACGGTCCCCACCGCGGCTCTGCCGGCGAGGCCGGCAAAAAGGCTCTCAGGCAGGAAAAAGATACATGCCAGAAGCAGAAGGGGGCCCAAAATCAAATTTAAAAGTCTACGATTTTTTTTCATTTTCTCTCAATCTCTTTCGCTGTAGTTTTCCGTTTGCGCTTCTGGGGATTTTATCAATGATTTCCACCTCTGCGGGAACGCGTCCAGGTTCAAGATTTCTTCTCAGATAATCCAAGAAATCCTTTTTATCGAATTTTTCCGGAGCATCGGCAGAAAGAAACAGCTTTGGAACCTGACCGCATACCGGATCCGCCATAGGAACACAGCAGCAGTCTGCAACACCTGCATACTTGGCGGCAGTTTCCTCGATTTCCTCTGGAGCGATCTTGATCCCCTTATAATTAATCACATCGTCCTTTCTGCCTAAAACATAGACGCGGCCCTCCTGGTCAATGTACCCAAGATCGCTTGTATACAGTACGCCATTTACCAGCGTCTCACGAGTCAGCTCTTCGCTGCCGAAATACCCGTTCATCATCATGCTGCCCGACACCGCAATCAGTCCCGGATTCTTCTTGGAGCTCACCATTTCCTGCCGCCGCTCATCCACAATCAGAAAGGACGCGTTTTTCGAGGGATACCCGATACAGCCGGTATCGTCAAAGGCATTAAAATCCAGGACACAGCTTCTTCCCGCTTCTGTTGAACCGTAAAAATTGTACAGTCTGGCATTTGGAAGCAGAGCCTTCAGCTGCTGCTTCGTACTGTCCTCCAGAAAGGCGGTTCCGATCTCCATGTATTCAATCCCGCCGGCATGCTGCTCCAGTCCTTTTCTGGCAATCTTTAAAAGCAGCTGGGCAATGGTAGGCGAAAGATCCAGCGCATTGACGCCGTAGGTATCCATCAGCCTGAAAAACAGCCCCACATTCATGACCCCGTCTGCCAAAACCACTGTGGCCCCGGAAAAAAGGTTCGCGTAGCAGGTCCTTAAGCCATGGGAATGACTTAAAGGCAGCGGAACCAGCTCCACCGTATCCGGCGTCATCCTCACACCGGCGCTGATGTTCTCGGCAATGGCCACATTGGCCCGGTCTGAGATCACGATTCCTTTAGGCTGTCCTGTAGTGCCTGTGGTAAACAATATCTCCGCTGCCCTTCGTTCTCCTGGCGCCTGTCCCTCTGTGCCTTCACAGTACTCTGCCCCGTCATCCGCGAAGGCCAGGCTCTCCTCCAGAACAGCAGACAGATCATAGAACTTCCCGACCCGGGAATAATCCGTTCTGCCGATGATGCACCTTGCTCCTGTAGCCGCGTAAACTCTGCTTACCCGTTCTTCCGTGGCCTTTTTCTCCAGCGGCACAAACACCGCCCCCGCAAACCCACAGGCCAGATCGAGCACCAGATAGTCCGCGTCCTGGGTGCATTCTGCCAGCACAGAATCCCCCGGCTCTACACCGGCGGTTTCCAACCAGCAGGCCATCCGGCAGGCGGCCCTCTTCAGCTCCTTATACGTATACTGCCTGTCCTTATCGGCAACAGCGATTTTCTCCGGAAATCTCCTGCTGTTCTCCAGTACGGCAGCTGTAATTGAACTATACATACCTTTCCACCAGACTTGTGATCGCGTCTACAGAGTTAAAATTTTCCGGAGTAATCTCTTCATACGGAATGTCAATATTCAGTTCATCCATCAGCTCCGTGGCGATCTCCACCAGGGTTACAGAATCAATCAAACCCCCGTCAATCAGCTCCGTGGAAGTAAAATCGATGGAATCATCTACGCTCATACAAATTGCCAATACTTTTTCTCTCATCTTTTACAGTTCCTTTCCTAATCTCGTCAGCCGGGAAAGCCGCCCTGCCGCGGTTCCACGAAAACCTCTCTGCGCGCAGATACAATGCCCGCCTTCTATCATGCGCTCTGTGTCTCCGTCAAAACGCCCCGTAGACAAAGCTTGCCGCGTCAAATCCCGGCCCGTAGATTCCCAGAATCAACAGTGAAAACAGCGCTCCGTAATAAAAGGCCCACCGGATCAGAAGCTTCTGGCTCCCGATCCGATCACGGATCGCCACGCCCCGCTCATGCAGAAAATCCACAAACAGCATAAGGATGACGCCGGCAGCAGCTACATAAAAATCCTTCTGGTCAAGGCCGTATGTATATAAGCTTCCGTCAAACAAGGTCCACAGACGGCTTTCCGCAAACATCTGCCTCCACAGAAGCCCGCAGCCGGCCAGGCCGCCCGCCACTGTAAAGGTCCGGCCTATGGCAAACAGCAGATACGTCCTGAGGGCCTGAAAGGTCCGGTAGGCCTTTCTGTCCGTATGGATCTTCAGAACCCGGAGCAGCCTGGCAAAAAGTGGCTTCGCCTCCTTGGCTCCTGTCATCAGAACACACCAGTACAGGCCCCAGACAAGGTAGTCAATCCCTGTACCGTGCCACAAGCCCGTAAACAGCCAGACTGCCATAAGAGGGGCAAGGGCCTTCAGAAAGGAGGAAAGCCAGCGCTTTCCGCTTTTTTTCATCCGGCTCATATGCCTGACAAATTTAGGATTCATAGCAATAGGAAGATAGATATACTCTTTTGACCAGGCCCCCAAGGTAATATGCCACCTGGCCCAAAACTCCTGGGCGTCTCTGGCAAACAGAGGCTGACGGAAATTCTCGGCCAGTTCGATTCCCATAGCCTGGGAAATTCCTCTTACAAGATCCATACAGCCGCTGAAATCCGCGTAAAGCTGCAGCACACACAGAAGCACCGCGAGAAGGACTTCCACCCCGGCAAAATTTCCCGGGTCGTCAAATACCGCCGATGTATACAGAACCAGCCGGTCCGCGACGATCATTTTCTTCATATAGCCCCAGAGCATCAGCTGCAGTCCCCGGCAGACCCGTTCATACTGAAAGGCCGGCAGATTCTTCAGCTGCTTCAGCAGCGTCTCGTACTTGCTGATAGGGCCCTGAACAATATGCGGGAAATAAGTCATCACCGTAAAAAGATCCAGGAAATTATGCTCAGCCTTTGTCTTTCTCCAGTATACATCCAGAATATACCCGATGGCTGACAGGCTGTAATAGGAAATTCCCAGGGGAACAAGGATCCCCTTCCGCTGGATCACCTCCGCCAGCGTCTCCACCGGCATCAGACCCGCCAGCCTTCCGATTTTAACAAAAATCCAGATTCCAAGTATGAAAATTAAGGCCGCGAGAAGATACTTTTTCGCCTTCCTTTTGTACGCCTGCAGACGAACCGCCTGTTCCCTGGGAGACAGCTCCTGTTTCTCTTCCTCGAAGCCCCGGTAAACCTTTTCCATCCGTCCTGCTGCCCAGTAGGTCGCCGCCGCTGTAACCGCTACAATCCCCGCGGCAGCCCAGCCGGACCAGAGATAAAACACAAGGTTTCCTGCCAGAATCCATCTTTTTTTGATTCTGGGACTTCTGAGCAGAAAATACACGCACAGGAAAACGAACAGAAAAATGAAAAATATGGCTGAATTATATTCCATATCCGCTTTTTTCAGAAGGGCCGCGATATATTCCGTCCAGGTGTAATGCCAGGTTTCTTTTACCATTTTTTACAGTCTCCTCTAATTTACGAATCCCGCGTGGGCATCATCGCCGAATGCGGCAAAATCAATGACTTCCCCGGTATTTTTATTATAGACTGCCAGATTGATTCCTCTGATTCTCAGGGAATATTCCGCGTCATCTATCTCAATCGAAGAAACACCGCCGGAATTCGTCCCGCTGCTGCTGACCTTATAAGAAAGCCCTTCCTCCTGAATCACCGCTCCCTGGGAATCAATCCTCTCCGTTACAACCTCCCCGCCGTCAATGACGCCGATATAGGATTCACCCGTCTGGATTCCGCCAAGCTCCTCCAGTCCAAGCTCCGCTATCTGCTCTCTGTTCTCCTCATCAAAGAGAAACGCCGCGTCTCCCTGAGCAGCCAGCAGAATAATATAGTTTTCATCTGACATTAAAGCGCTCAGATACTGATTCAGACCTGAGCCGTCGTAAGTCTCCATCTGCTGGTCCAGGCTTTTGATCTTATAAGAATCCTCCGCCCTGCAGTTATACAGATACAGAGATCTTAACTGTCCCGTCAGGTTCATAGGATCGGTTCCCGCTTCCAGCGCTTCCTCCAGGGCCTCCTCCAGATCCTGAGGCGTTCTGGTGGAAGAGGCGCAGGTGTCAAAATAAGCTTCGTCTACCACCCTGCTGTTTTGATTGTCATATACGACGATATTCAGCCCTCGGTGCTCCGGAGAGTATTCTGTTTCCCCAATCACGCAGGAAGAAGTGTCTCCCATGGTAGCCCCGCCGCTGACCAGAGTGTAAAAGGCTCCGTCCGGCAGCTGGCCGCTGTATTCCAGCGGTCCTTCTTCCTCCTGAGTTTTCTCACTCTCCAGAGCGTTTTCCAGCAGCTCTTCCTCCAGGGCAGACTCAACGATTTCCAGATCGTTATTCAAACCGGCTGTATCACTAGTCCCCGTCTGTGCATCCGGGTCATGAGCGCTGGCCTCATAGACCACCTGTCCATTTTCCACAACCGCCAGGTAGGAATCTCTGTACTGCAGCTCTGAAAGCTTTTCCAGCCCCAGCTGAGCAAAAGCGTCTCTCTGTTCCTCCGTCAGAGAATAGGTTCCGTCGTCCATCACAGAGATAAGAATCGTATAATCTTCAAGGCTGCTGACTGTCTGAATGTATTCACATGGATCCTCAATAGCATTCAGTTCAATGGAAAGGATCCTTCTGTGATAGTCAGCTAAATCTTCCTCCAGGAAAGAATATTCCTCCATTCCCCGGACGTCTGTGGCATCGCAGTTTTCCGTGAGATACTGGCCGAACCAGTCCGTCAGCTTCGCCGCGCCGTAATAATTCATATGAGCCTCATCCCGGCTGTCCGTGGCCTCAACATAGCCGGACTCCTCCAGATAGGGACTGTAATTAAAGTCAATAAAAGCCAGTTCGTAGTCATCCGCGATTTCCTGCACCGCATTGTGGGCGATATCCGTCCAGTTGGCGCTTCCCGGGGTTTTCGTCAGAATCAGCTCCAGCCCCTGCTCCTGGCAGAACTCAATCATCTTTTTCAGATAGAGCAGCGCTTCCTTCTTGAGGAGCTGTTTCCCCGCCTCCTCATCAGGAAGATAATCCGGAATCCCTATCTCCTGATACGCAGTATAATCAATGACCTGTTCCGTAGCGAAATTATAGCCTCTTACGCTGGTGTCCACATCATAGTCCAGGATCTCAAAGTCCGTGGCGTTCAGCTCCTTCCACCTGGTATGATAGGAAACAATGGGAAAAAGATAGGCAAGAAAATCATCCAGGGTATCCGTACACGCCTTGATGGCCTCCAGTTTGTTTCCCGAAAAGCGCATTTCCATGAGAGCCTTTTGATAATAGGCCTCATCCGGAATGCTCCGCAGCATGGAGACATCCAGCACCACAGTCTTCAGCGTATCGGAATGGTACTGGTAAGCCTCAGCCAGCCAATAGTAGGAGGCCAGCATGGGCTGCTGCTCTGTGGCAAGATTCCAGGCACAGATCCCATAATCCTCATACAGCTCCATAGGCGTAAAGCCATTAATGGCGATACTGGCCCCCAAAAAAACCGTCTCAATGGTATTCTCCGGCTGCTCATAAAAGCCGTGAATCGTATCGTAATTATTCCATTCCAGCCAAACCGGCTGAAACAAAAGGTTTACTCCCCCAAACAGAAGAACTGATATAAGAGAAAATATACATACCCTGCCGGCATGAATAGCCTTTAAAATCTTCAAGTTAACACCTCGGCTTCTCATTGGATTGTGTATTTTCAGAAAACAGGCCGAAGTCCTGCCTCTTTTTCGTTTCGGACTTTTCCAGTATAGCAGAAAAATCTGTAAGCATCAAAAGAAACCGCCAAATCTTTCCGTCATTTTGACGGTGGATAACTTTTTCTGTTTTTCCATGCCTTTCTGCTTAAACTCCATACATTTTCCTATAAAAAAATTAAAAATCAGAGTCTTCTTTCGAAAAAAATTCAAAAAAAAGGCCGCCGGTAGAAAAATCAGACAGTTATCCACCGTTTTTTCAAGAGGATAGTGGAAAACTTTCTCTGTTTTGACGAAATGAAATAGGGGAAGCCTGTGGCCAGCTTGACGCGCATGGCTCCTACAGACTTCCCACTTCTTTTGACATCCGCAGATATGATAGGGTGGAGGAATTTACCGATTTCCTCCCTGAGCCTTCCCGGGGCAGACTGGAAAAGCGATCCGCTGCAAGGGGCTTTCCAGACTATTTATAAATCTGGATATTTTTTATAGATTCTCTCGAGACAAGCTGAGTTTGTCTTACATAATAAAAATGTTTCATCTCTTCCGGTTGCTTCATTAACTTCAGTAAAAGCGAATATATATCATATGCCATTTCATCATGGGAAATGTGAATCGCTGTAATGCCAAACAACTCGATCCAGTCGCTGTCG
>DVGK01000076.1 GCA_018712785.1 Candidatus Choladousia intestinavium
CAGTTGGTTTTCAATACACATAATCCGATTTTTTTAAACTCGAATCTTTTCAGAAGAGATGAGATTAAATTTGTGGAACGAGACGATGAGAGCCATCAGAGTGTCTTGTATGCGTTATCGGACTTTGGAACTTCAGGAGAGAATGGAGTACGTAAACATGAGGATTATATGAGCAAATATTTTATCAGCCAGTATGGGGCAATTAAAGAGATTGATTTTACACCGATCTTTGAAGAGATTCTTAATACCGAAAGAGGGGTGTAAAATATGATGAAAAGAAAGCCAACTAAAAAATATTATTTTAGCGTGGAAGGTGAAACGGAACAGTGGTATTTGAAATGGCTGCAGAGTCTTATCAATGATGCAGAAGCGGCAATCTACAAGGTTTCTATTGAATGCCCGGTAAAAAATCCTATTAAAAATGCAAAATCACTAGTTGTTACAGGAAAATTAGAGATCTACCATTTTTTGATTATGAAAGTGACGAACATATTCATGCTCAGAATTTCCAGGGCGTAATGGACAGCATGAAAAAAGCAGAAAATTTAGGGAAGCAAATTAAATATAGATCTGGCTACAGTAATCTGACGTTCGACTTGTGGATCCTTTTGCATATGGCAGAATTTAGTACATCCTGCAGTCAGAGAAAGCAGTATATTGTGTCTCCTAATCGCGTATTTGATGAGCATTTTGAAAGTATGGAAGAATTCAAAGAGGAAAAAAATTTTAGCGTTGTTTGAGAAAAATAAAACTTTCAAATGTAAAAGATGCAATTCAACGGGCTGAAAAAATTATGATAAAAAATAAAGAGAATGGTTATATTTTGCACCAATACAGAGGATATCAGTATTACAGAGAAAACCCTTCCCTTTCCTCCTGGGAACCTATTAAAAAAATATTGTCTGAATGTAAATTAATTTAAACAGCAGAACGCACCTCCCGCGAACTTTCTACCGTCATAAAAAAGATGGAGCGACCTTTAGTCCTGCGGGCAGCGAGTCACGCAGCACAGCCCGGCGGACTATGTCTGCAGAAAGGTCACTCCATCTTTTTAGCAAAGTATTTTTCAAAGTCGGTTCTATCCTGTCGGTCCGTAAAAACTAAGTGTGTCCTGAATTAAGCACATTCACGCTGCCTTTTATTCCGTAACATACACGATTCCGAAAGCTTCCGGTCCGATGTGGGCTCCGATGGTGGAACCTACCTGGAAGCGGCCTTGGATAACGAAACCTTCAGCAGTCAGTCTTTTTTCAAAAAGATCGCTGTTGGTGTTGCCGTATGTATAGATGGAATAAAGCGGAAAGGCCGGATTCAGTTTCTGCTCTTTCAGGTGGTGAATCAGAAAGGAGATGGCTTTATTCCGCCCAAGACATTTGCCCAGAACTTCCAGAGTCCCCTCTGGTGACAAAGTGATAATCGGCTTCAATTTGGCCAGACCGCCTACCAGTGCGGCTGCCTTTCCGATGCGTCCTCCCCGTTGAAGATAGTCTAAAGTATCAATGGCAGCGGCAAATCTTGTGCGGGGCTGAAGTTTTTTTACCTCCTCTGCGATCTGAGCGCCGGGAAGCCCTTCTGCGGCAAGTTTAAAAGCGTAATCTGCCAGTACCTTAATTGGATAAGTGGCAGAGAGGGAATCCACCAGATAAATTTTGTCATATTCAGCCATCTGTTTTGCCAGGACAGCACTTTGGAAAGTCCCGCTGAGGGTTGAGGAAAGCAGAATACAGACCAGCTCATCCCCGGCTTCCTTTACTTTCAGAAAATAATCCAGAAAAGTCTGGGGAGACGGCTGAGCCGTTTTGGGAAATTCTTTTGTCTTGGCCAGGAGTTCGTAAAACTCGTCACGTCCAAGATTTTTTCCTTCTATATAGGTATTTCCAGCGAGAGTAATTTCAATAGGCACCAGAAAAATGCCCTTTTCTTTTGCTTCCGCAATGGAATAATCGGAAGCCGAATCCACCAGTATTCTTACCATTTCTTTCCGCTCCTTTTTGGGATCTTTTCCAGATCTTCTATTCATATTTGATATAGTTTAGTGGACGCATATGGTTCTGTCAAGAGGAAAATGATCCTGTCAGAAAAAGAAAAATCCAGGCTCTTTTGGAACTTATGAAAAAAGAATTGACACACGCTGCGGCAGGCTGTATGATAAATGAGCAGTGCAAGCGGATATGGCGGAATTGGCAGACGCGCCAGATTTAGGTTCTGGTGTTTCGGACGTGGGGGTTCGAGTCCCCCTATCCGCAGATTAAAGAAAATTCTCAAGGGGAATTTCAAAATCACAAAAAAATTATAGTATATAAAAAATGGAGGGCTTCCGGCGGAAGCTCTCTTTTTCTCATAACGCTAATCGATCTCCCGCATCTCCTGGGACAGAATTTGGTAGAACTCAGAAATGGGACGGGCATCTACCAGGGCATGGTGGCACAGTACAGATACGGGGAGAAGGATCTGCTCGCTCTGAGAAAAGTATTTACCCCAAGTGATCCGGGGATTGCTGTCTGCAGGAACCGGAACAGGCTGAATCAGTGAGGCGTAGGACAGCCATGGGCTTCAAGGATGGGTCGCCTCATCAGAAATGATTGACGCAGAGAGGGGAAAATGATACCATAAGCGGGGAAGTTTTCAAAAGAAAACGGACTTCTGTAAACAGCAGCATTTTCAGAAAGGAAGTGTACAGAAGAGATGACTACATTAGATAAGCTTCCTGTAGGGAAGAGAGGGACGATTACCCAGGTGGACGGTGAAGGGCCTCTGCGTTGCCGGCTTTTGGATATGGGACTGATCCCCGGAACAGAGGTACTGGTTCAGAAAGTAGCTCCTATGGGAGATCCAATCGAAATACATATCCGGGGCTATGAGCTGACAATACGGTTGGAGGATGCCAGAGAAATTCACATATCTGAGGAGGGGAGAGCATGATCTTCGCGCTTGTAGGCAATCAGAATTGTGGAAAGACGACGCTTTTTAATCAGCTGACCGGCTCCAATCAGCATGTGGGGAATTTTCCGGGAGTGACAGTGGATCAGAAGATGGGAACCATACGGCAGGAAAAGAGCTGTTCGTTGGTGGATCTTCCGGGTATCTATTCTATCCGCCCCTATACCAATGAGGAGATTGTCACCAGAGATTTTGTGCTGAAGGAAAAGCCGGACGGAATCATTAATATTGTAGATGCGACGAATATAGAGAGGAACCTGTACCTGACTCTGCAGCTGATGGAGATGCATGTCCCCATGGTCCTTGCACTGAATATGATGGACGAGGTGCGGAAGAACGGCGGAACCATTGATATTCCTAAAATGTCCGAGGCTTTGGGGATCCCGGTGGTTCCCATCAGCGCGGTGAAGAATGAGGGAGTGTCGGAGCTGGTGCGGACGGCGGTAGAGACCGCCAGAAATAAACGATATCCCAAGGTGATGGATTTTTGCGAGCCGGGACCGGTTCACAGATGTATTCACGCGGTTTCACATATGATCGAAGATCACGCTCAAAGGATCGGCATTTCTCCGAGATTCGCGGGGACAAAGCTGATTGAGGGAGATTCGGATATTATTGAACGGCTGGGCCTGAATCAGAATGAGCTGGAGACAATGGAGCACAGCATCCGGGAGATGGAGCAGGAGGAAGGGTTGGACCGGAACGCGGCTCTGGCGAAGATGCGGTATGACTTTATCGACAAAGTCTGTCAGCAGTCCGTAGTCAAGTGTCATGAGAGCAGGGAGCATATCAGAAGCATGCGGATTGACCGGGTACTTACGGACAAATATCTGGCGCTGCCCCTTTTCGTTATCATTATGCTGGGCGTTTTCTGGGTGACCTTTGCTTTTGCGGGGACAACCCTCAGTGATCTGATGGCGGCGGGCATTGACTGGGTGACAGGCGTGGTAGATCGCGGGCTGGAAGCGTATGGAATCAACCCGGTGGTCCACAGCCTCATCATTGACGGCGTATTCGCGGGAGTGGGAAGCGTGCTGAGCTTTCTGCCGATTATCGTGGTGTTGTTTTTCTTCTTGTCCATTTTGGAGGATACAGGCTACATGGCCAGGGTGGCCTTTGTGATGGATAAGCTCCTTCGGAAGATCGGACTGTCCGGCCGCAGCTTCGTCCCCATGCTCATTGGATTCGGCTGCTCTGTGCCGGCTATTATGTCCACCAGGACACTGGCCTCCCAGAGAGACAGAAAGATGACGATTCTCCTGACTCCCTATATGAGCTGTTCCGCGAAGATACCGATCTATGCTGTCTTTGCGGCTGCTTTTTTTGAAAAATATCAGGCGCTTGTTATGATCGGCCTGTACATTTTTGGGATTCTGGTGGGAATTCTCTGCGCTTTGGTGTTGAAGAAGACTGCCTTTAGGGGAAATCCGGTGCCTTTTGTCATGGAGCTGCCTAATTACAGGTTCCCTTCCCTGAAAAGCGTGCTTCTTCTGATGTGGGATAAGGCAAAAGATTTTGTGCAGAGGGCTTTTTCTATTATCTTTGTAGCTACGGTAATCATCTGGTTTTTGCAGACCTTTGATATGCGGCTGAACCTGGTGACGGACAGCGGCAGCAGCCTTCTGGCTGTGATCGGCAAGGCGATTGCGCCTATTTTCGCGCCTCTGGGTTTTGAGGACTGGAGAGTATCTACAGCGTTAATCACGGGATTTACGGCAAAGGAGACAGTGGTAAGCACGATGAGTGTCCTTCTGGGAACCTCCATGGAGCAGCTTGGGGCAGCCCTGGCTTCCGTCTTTACGCCGGTGACAGCCATAAGCTTTCTGGTGTTTACCCTTCTGTATACCCCCTGTGTGGCGGCCATCGCGGCCATCCGTCGGGAACTGAATTCCGGATGGAAAGCTTTAGGAGTGGCGGCACTGCAGTGTCTGGTAGCCTGGCTGGCAGCGTTTATTGTGTATCAGATACTGCACTTGATTTTCTGATGATTACAGAAGAAGTCTGGAAAGATTTTGCAGTTAAAAGAAAACAATAGAAAACACGCTCCGCGAGTTTTCTATTGTCATGAATAAAAAAAGAGGAGAGAAAAAATGTCAATTGAGATTGTAAGAGAACATTTAAAAAAATGGAATGCGGATCAGAGAATTCTGGAATTTGATGTTTCCAGCGCTACGGTGGAGCTGGCGGCCCAGGCCGTAGGATGTGAGCCCGCCAGAATCGCGAAAACCCTGTCCTTTCTGGTGGACGGACACTGCATTCTGATCGTTGCGGCAGGAGATGCCAAGGTTGATAATCAGAAATATAAAGCATGCTTCCATACGAAGGCTAAGATGCTGGGATATGAAGAGGTGGCTCAGATGGTAGGTCATGCGGTGGGAGGCGTGTGCCCCTTCGGCGTAAAAGAAGGCGTGGAGATCTATCTGGATGAATCACTGAGAAGATTTGAGACTGTATTTCCGGCGGCTGGCAGCAGCAACAGCGCTATAGAAGTGACTCTGCCCCAGCTTGAGGAGTATTCCGGCAGCAGCCGGTGGGTGGACGTCTGCAAGGGCTGGCGGGAATAATAGTTGTGTTTTAAGGGGATTTATAGTAAAATGAGAACTGCCCCAGACAGCGGAATTCCTGATAGACTGGCGGCAGAAAGGAGAGCTAGAGTATGGACATAGAGGCGGTTGTTTGGCTGGTGCTTCTGATTCTTTTGCTGGCAGCGGAGGCTGTGACGCTGGGACTTTCCACCATCTGGTTCGCGGGAGGCGCTTTTGCCGCGTTTGCGGCGGCAGTGGCAGGTGCCGGGCTTACGGTTCAGCTTGTGCTGTTTTTTGCGGTTTCCATTATTCTGCTGGTTTTCACAAGACCTGCAGCCATGCGCTGGCTGGATCATAAGAAGACCAGGACGAACGCCCGGAGCCTGATTGGAGATACTGGAATTGTGACAGAAGAGATTGACAATCTGGAAGGACATGGGCAGGTGCAGGTCAGAGGCCAGATCTGGACCGCCAGAGCTGTCTCAGATGACAGCAGGGTAGCGGTGGGAAGCCGCGTGAAAATTGAAAAAATCAGTGGCGTAAAGCTGATTGTGAAGGAGGTACGGAGTTAATGTTTGATTTTTCGGTTGGGGTTATACTTGTAATTTTACTGATTATCCTGGTGCTGGCAGTGGCAGCCTCCTGTGTGAAGATTGTGCCCCAGGCACAGGGCTTTGTAGTGGAGCGCTTAGGCGTTTATCTGGCCACCTGGGACGAGGGCCTGCATTTCAAGGTCCCCTTTATAGACAGGATTTCCAAGAGAGTGAATTTAAAAGAACAGGTGGTGGATTTTGATCCCCAGCCTGTGATTACAAAGGATAATGTAACGATGCGGATTGACACAGTGGTGTTTTTTCAGATTACGGATCCCAAGCTTTTCAGCTACGGGGTGGAAAATCCCATTATGGCCATTGAGAATCTGACTGCCACCACTTTGAGAAATATTATCGGTGATATGGAGCTGGATGAGACTCTTACATCCAGAGAGATTATTAATACCAGAATGCGGTCTGCCCTTGACGTGGCAACGGATCCCTGGGGGATCAAGGTGAACCGGGTTGAACTGAAAAATATCCTGCCTCCCGCGCAGATTGTGGACGCCATGGAGAAGCAGATGAAGGCAGAGCGGGAGAGACGTGAGGCGATCCTGATCGCGGAAGGTGAAAAGAAGTCATCCATCCTGGTGGCAGAAGGCAAGAAGCAGTCCGCGATTCTGGATGCGGAAGCTGAGAAGCAGGCCGCTATTTTAAGAGCTGAGGCCGAAAAGGAAAAGATGATTCGGGAAGCGGAAGGACAGGCGGAGGCGATTCTAAAGGTGCAGACAGCTAAGGCAGAGGGAATCCGCATGATTAAGGAGGCCCAGGCCGATCAGGCGGTTCTGACGCTGAAAAGCTTTGAAGCCCTTGAAAAAGTGGCGGACGGCCAGGCTACGAAGATCATTATTCCGTCGGAAATACAGAATGTTGCCGGGCTTATAAAAGCAGCGGCGGAGGTTGCCAAAGACTGAGGACGAGGAGGATAAGGTCATGGATTTAAAAGGAAGGAACTTTTTGACATTAAAAGATTTTTCGCCGGAAGAGATCGGATATCTTTTGGATTTATCCGCGAAGCTGAAGGAAGAGAAAAAGAAGGGGATGACAGGTCCTCTGCGTCTGGGAAAAAATATTGCGCTGATTTTTGAAAAGACCAGTACGCGTACCAGATGTTCTTTTGAAGTGGCGGCCCATGACCTGGGGATGCAGGTAACGTATCTGGATCCCTCCGGTTCCCAGATCGGGAAAAAAGAGAGCATTCGGGATACGGCCAGGGTGCTTGGACGGATCTATGACGGAATCGAATACAGAGGATATGGACAGGAGATCGTGGAAGAGCTGGCGAAATACGCGGGGGTTCCGGTCTGGAACGGACTGACCAATGAATATCATCCCACTCAGATGCTGGCGGATCTTCTGACGATCCGGGAACATTTGGGAGAATTAAAGGGCAAAAAGCTTACCTACATGGGCGACGCCCGCTATAATATGGGAAATTCTCTGATGGTTGCCTGCTCCAAAATGGGACTGGATTTTACAGCGTGTACCGCGAAGGAGTACTTTCCGAACCAGAAGCTGGTGGAGGAATGCAGAGCATTTGCCAAGGACAGCGGCAGCAGGATTACTCTGACAGAGGACGTGGAAGAAGGGCTGCGGGACGCGGACGTGGTTTATACAGATGTATGGGTGTCCATGGGAGAGCCTGCGGATGTCTGGGCTGAGAGGATCGAGAGACTTCAGCCGTACCAGGTGAATAAAAAGGCTATGTCTTACGCCAAAGAGACGGCGATCTTTATGCATTGTCTTCCGGCCTTTCATGATCTGGGAACAGAGATCGGAAGAGAAATCCATGATAAATTCGGTTTGGACGCTATGGAAGTGACCGATGAAGTTTTTGAATCTTCCCAGTCTGTTGTTTTTGATGAGGCGGAAAACCGGATGCATACCATCAAGGCTGTGATGGCGGCGACCCTGGGGCTGGCAGAATGAAGCCGGAACACAAATTCCGAAAGGATTCCAGGGCGCTGGAGGCTTTCAGCATGGGTGCTTCGCTGCTGATTCTGATTCTGGCAGTTCTGTTCCTGTCGGGGCTTCTTCAGCAGCCGGTGATGCTTTACTGTATTCTCTGCCTGGGGACTTTTCTTCACTTCCTGTTGGGTACAACCGGTCTTCTGAAAAAGAAAAAGCTTCTGGCAGGATGCATGTTCTGTGTCTGTGCGGTTTACGCGGGTATTTTAGTCTATCTGGTTTTTTCTTTTTTAAACGCGGGTCGGATTTAGGGGCTGTAAAGGCCCCTCTTCCTGTTTTGCAGGGCAGTTTCCCCAAAATCAGACCGCTTAAATGGCATGTCAGAAGACAAATGCGATGGAAAGGGAGGAGAATGGGCAATGAAACGCAGGATTTTATCTGCTCTTTACCGGGCAGATGATTTTATTTCCGGGCAGGAGCTCTGTGAAGAGCTGCATGTTTCAAGAACGGCCGTCTGGAAAACCATAAACCAGCTGAAAGAGGATGGGTATGAGATTCAGGCGGTTTCCAGAAAGGGGTACAAAATCCTTTCCTCCCCGGATCAGATTACGGGAGAGGAAGTGGGAGCAAGGCTGAGGACAAAGCGGCTTGGCGGAGAAATTCATTACTATGAATCCATCGACTCTACCAATAATGAGGCAAAGCGGCTGGCAGAGCAGGGAGCGCCTCACGGTACCCTTGTTCTGGCTGAAAAGCAGGAGAAAGGAAAGGGAAGAAGGGGAAGAGTCTGGGATACTCCCGGAGGGAGCAGCATAGCCATGAGCCTTCTCCTTCGTCCCAGTCTGGCGCCCGGCCATGCTTCCATGGTGACGCTGGTGATGGGGCTGGCAGCGGCCAGAGCCTGCAGGGAGCTGTGCGGCGTGGAGGCAGAAATTAAATGGCCCAACGATATCGTTGTAAACGGACGGAAGATCTGCGGAATCCTTACAGAAATGAGCGCCGAGATGGACTGTATTAATTATCTGGTGGTGGGCACCGGGATCAATGTAAATCAGCAGAGCTTCCCGGAGGAGATTCAGGATGTGGCTGCCTCCCTGCTTGGCAGTTCCGGAAAAAAGACCAACAGGGCCAGTCTGGCTGCTCTGTGTTTGGACCGGTTTGAGGAATACTTTGAAGTTTTTCTTGGCACCGAAGATTTAACCGGGCTGGAGAAAGAGTACAATGAAATGCTGGCAGGGAAGGACAAGAAAGTCAGAGTGCTGGAGCCCGGGAATGAACATGAGGGAATTTCCAGAGGAATTAACCGGAAAGGGGAGCTCCTGGTGGAGCTGCCGGATGGAACCACAGAAGCCGTATACTCCGGAGAAGTATCGGTTCGGGGAATTTATGGATATATTGGATGAGGAATAAATCAGAATGAAGAAAGAAGAGAATCTGGTGCTTTGCGGTGCCAATGCCTATGAAGAGAAATTTTACTTAAACGAGCAGTTTCAAAAGCTGCCCCAGGAGATTAAGGACGAACTGCAGATCATGTGCGTGCTGTATACCCAGGACGTAGGCGGCATATTTTTACTGGAGTTTGATAAAAAGGGAAATCTGCATTTCCGCACGGAGGCTGCTTCCGATGATTACTCTTACGATGAGATCGGAAGTGTTCTGAAAATTAAAGAGCTCCAGAGGACGAAGGAAGATCTTCTGCGGTCTCTGGAGATGTATTATAAACTGGTTTTCAGGGCCGATGTCAGAAAAGCCGCGGGGGAACACGCATGAAAATCGGAACAGTACAGCTGAAAAATCCTGTAATACTGGCGCCTATGGCAGGAGTGACAGACCTGCCTTTTCGTTTGCTCTGCAGCGAGCTTGGAGCCGGTCTGGTCTGTACGGAAATGGTCAGCGCCAAGGCGATTTCCTTCCATAACAGAAATACGGAGGCGCTCCTTCAGATCGATCCGGGAGAACATCCCGTATCTCTCCAGCTTTTCGGTTCAGATCCGGACATAATCAGCGAGATGGCTTCATATATTGAAGAGCGTCCCTTTGATATCCTGGATCTGAATATGGGCTGTCCGGTGCCCAAGGTGGTGAAGAACGGAGAAGGTTCTGCCCTGCTGAATCAACCCAGGCTTGTGGAAGAAATTATTTCCAAGACCGTGCGGGCTATAAAAAAACCGGTAACGGTAAAGATAAGGAAAGGCTTTGAGGACGGAGAATCCAGGGCGGCAGAGATCGCGAGGATTGCCGAGGCTTCCGGAGCAGCGGCAGTGGCGGTCCACGGACGGACCAGAAGCCAGTATTACGCAGGTAGGGCGGACTGGCAGGTGATTCGGGAAGTAAAGGAAGCGGTGAAAATTCCTGTGATCGGAAATGGAGATGTGGATTCTCCCGGAAAGGCCAAGGAGCTTTTTGAGGAAACCGGGTGCGACGGTGTGATGATCGGACGGGCGGCCAGAGGGAATCCCTGGATTTTTAAAGAAGTGAGTACGTATCTTGCCACAGGAACCATACCTGAGCGGCCTTCGAAAGAAGAAATCCGGAATATGATGTTCCGCCACATGGAAATGCAGGTGGAGTACCGGGGAGAGTATTCGGGAATCCGGGAGATGAGAAAACATATTTCCTGGTATACCGCAGGCTTCCCAAATTCAGCGAAGCTGCGTCAGGCAGTCAATCAGGCGGAGACGGCAGAACAGATGCGGGAGCTGCTGTATGAAAAATTTTAGAAAAAATTTAACAGGAATCTATTTAAGAAGAGCTGCAGATTTCTTGACAAATATAGGGTTTTTCGATATAATACCATGATTGTTGGAACAGAATTTATGCCGGTGTAAAAAGCCGGCATTGAAAATATCACCAGCAGGCAAAGCGTAAGAATTTTTGCTGTGTAGCAAGGAAGGGTGTAGAGGAAATGGAAGAAAAAAAGAATCTGTTAACGTATGCGGGTTTAAAGAAACTGGAAGAGGAGCTGCATGATCTGAAGGTCTTCAAGAGAAAAGAAGTGGCAGGCAAGATCAAGGAAGCCAGAGAGCAGGGCGACCTCTCAGAGAATGCGGAGTACGATGCAGCAAAGGATGAGCAGCGGGATATTGAAGCGAGAATTGAAGAAATTGAGAAAATCCTTAAGAACGCGGAAGTGGTCGTCGAGGATGAGGTGGATGTCAATAAAATCAACGTAGGCTGTACCGTAAAGGTTTTTGATGAAGAATTTGAAGAAGAAATGGAATTCCAGATTGTAGGTTCATCTGAGGCAAACAGCCTGCAGGGCAAGATCTCCAATGAGTCCCCTGTGGGAAAGGCACTGATCGGCTGTAAGGTAGGCGACGAGGTAGAGGTAGAGACCCAGGCTGGAACGATTCAATATAAGGTACTGGAGATCCAGAGATCAATTTAAATAAGGAGTGGGAAAATTGGCAGAGCAGAAGAAGGAACAGACTGTAGACACAAAGCAGCTTTTGAAGGTGCGGAGAGAAAAGCTTCAGGAGCTGCAGGACAGCGGAAGGAACCCCTTTCAGATTACGAAGTACGATGCGACAGCGCACAGCAGGGAGATCAAAGAGCATTTTGAAGAGATGGAGGGCAAAAATGTCCGGGTCGCGGGACGTATTATGTCCAAACGGATCATGGGTAAGGCTTCCTTCTGCAATCTTCAGGATCTGGAAGGAAACATTCAGTGCTATGTAGCCAGAGACAGTCTGGGGGAAGAAGAATATAAGCTGTTTAAAAAGATGGATATCGGTGATCTTGCCGGTATTGAGGGGACTGTGTTTAAGACAAAGACAGGAGAGATTTCCATTCATGCCTCCCAGGTGATTCTTCTTTCCAAGAGTCTGCAGATTCTGCCGGAAAAATATCACGGGCTGACGAATACAGATATGCGTTACCGCCAGCGGTACATTGACCTGATTATGAACCAGGATGTAAAGGAGACCTTCATTAAGAGATCCAGAATCATCAGCTCTATCCGCCGGTATCTGGACGGGCAGGGCTTTCTGGAGGTGGAGACGCCTATGCTGGTGGCCAACGCAGGCGGCGCGGCGGCGCGTCCCTTTACCACCCATTACAATGCTCTGAATGAGGATGTAAAGCTGCGGATTTCCCTGGAGCTTTATCTGAAGCGGCTGATTGTAGGCGGCATGGAGCGGGTTTATGAGATCGGACGGGTGTTCAGAAACGAGGGCCTGGATACACGCCATAACCCGGAGTTCACTCTTATGGAGCTGTACCAGGCGTACACGGATTACAACGGGATGATGGATCTGGCAGAGAACCTTTACCGCCATGTGGCTTTGGAGGTGTTAGGCACCACCAAGGTTATGTACGGCGGAACGGAGATTGATCTTGGCAGGTCCTTTGAGAGGATTACCATGGTGGATGCGGTGAAAAAATACACAGGCATCGACTTTAACGAGATTCAAACCACAGAGGAAGCTAAGAAGCTGGCAGATGAAAAGGGAATTCATTATGAGGCCCGCCATAAGAAGGGCGATATCTTAAGTCTTTTCTTTGAAGAGTATGTGGAGGAGCATCTGGTTCAGCCTACTTTTGTCATGGATCATCCCATTGAGATCTCGCCGCTGACCAAGAAAAAACCGGACAATCCTGAATACGTAGAACGCTTTGAGCTTTTCATTACGGGAAGAGAGATGGCGAATGCCTATTCGGAGCTGAATGATCCCATTGATCAGAGGGAAAGATTTAAAGCGCAGGAAGAGCTGCTGGCTCTGGGAGATGAAGAGGCGAATTCTACCGATGAGGACTTTATGTACGCTCTGGAGCTGGGAATGCCCCCCACAGGCGGTATCGGATTTGGAATTGACCGTATGGTGATGCTGCTTACAGATGCTCCGGCCATTCGGGACGTACTGCTGTTCCCGACAATGAAGTCCCAGGGCGTGTTTAAAAATGAGGCAAACAACGCGGCGCAGGCTGGAAATGCTGCCGCAGAGGAAAAACCGGCTGAAAAAATTGATTTTTCCAATGTAAAAATCGAACCCCTCTTTGAAGAGATGGTTGACTTTGACACCTTCAGCAAGTCAGATTTCCGCGCTGTGAAGGTAGAGGCCTGCGAGGCGGTTCCCAAGTCCAAGAAGCTTCTGAAGTTTACCCTGAACGACGGAACGGACCGGAAGCGCACGATTTTAAGCGGAATTCACGAATACTATGAGCCAGAGGAGCTGGTTGGAAAGACCTGTATCGCCATTGTTAATCTGCCGCCCAGGAAGATGATGGGCATCGACTCGGAGGGTATGCTGATCTCAGCTGTCCATGAGGAAGACGGACACGAAGGATTAAATCTTCTGATGGTGGACGATAAGATACCGGCGGGAGCGAAGCTGTATTAAAAACATGCTGCACATAGCGATTTGTGACGATGAGAAAGATTTTGTCCACCATCTGACGGAGCTTTTGAATCAATACAGCCATGAAACCGGGCGAGATATAAAGATTACCGCCTATTATGACGGCGTGGAACTGATCGAGAAATATGACACGACCATTGATCTGATTTTTCTTGATATTCAGATGCGGCTGGTAAACGGCCTGCAGGCCGCCAGACGTATCCGTCAGATGGATGAAAGCGTGGGAATCATTTTCCTGACGAACCTTACCCAGTATAGCCTGGAGGGATATAAATACCAGGCCGCCAATTATATGCTTAAGCCCTTAAGGTACGCCCGGCTGAAGGCGGAAATGGATAAGTTTGCGGAACGCAGGCAGAAAGAAGAAAACCCCTCGCTGATCATTGCCAATGATACGGGAAGATACAAGGTTCCCCTGAAATCGATCCGTTATGTCGAAACCTATAACCGCAATCTGATGTTCCATACGGAACAGAAAAATATCATCTGCTACAAGCGTATGAAGGAAATAGAGCGGGAGCTGGACGTCAAAGATTTCGCGCGCTGCCATACCAGCTATATGGTCAACCTGCTTTATGTCAAAGGCGTTAAAAAGCTGGAAATTGAACTGATTACAGGTGAAACCATTCCAATCAGCCAGCCTAAGCGGAAGGAATTTATGGAACGGCTCACGGATTATTGGGGGGATTTCTTATGATACGTTTTTTAGAGATCCTCTCCTTCTTCCTGGCCTGGGGATATTCCTTTGTATTTTTCCTTATATTAAAATCATTCCTTCCCCTCCGGCAGAAGCTCATCTGGAAGATGATCGCGTTTTTGGTTTGCGGGTATCTGGCCGATTCGATCATTTATTCAAACGATCTGGCCGGCTTGCTGGGTACCATGCTGTTCTTTTTCCTGTATGTGCTGCTGTTTTATCGCGGGACATTTATGGAAAAGCTGTCGGTTCTGCTGGTTTTCTATCCGGCTCTTATCGCGGTCAATTATTTAATGCTGGATATGGGCGGAAGGATATTCCGGTTCGTCACACAGGCAAGCTATGAAGACGCACTTTACTCGCAGGAGTTGATGGTGATCAGCACAGGCATCCATACATTGTCGCTTCTCCTGAGGCTTTTATTTTGGATTGGAGCCTGGCTGATTCTGCGCAGGTTCTTGTCCAAAATATCTTCTCATTTGAATACAAGGACATGGCTGATTATCGATATGCTGATCCTTGCTTCCTTTGTGGCAATTTTTACCATCATTTATTTTATGCCGGAAGATACAGCCATCGTATATCCCATCTGCGGGGCCTCGGTTTTTTCCAGCTTTGGGTGTATGTATTTGGCGGCGTATATTTACGAAGCTATGCAGAATGCTTATCGGATACAGCAGATGGAAGCCCAAAGGGATTATTATAAAGCCCGCACCGCGGAGGAAGAGCGGGTCCGTTCCATTTACCACGATCTGAAAAACCATCTGCTTGTAATGGAGAGCAGGCAGAATACAGAAGAGACCCGCCGGATGGCCGAAACGCTGCGGTCCCAGATTGAAGATTATGAGGACTATGTACATACAGGGAACGATTTCCTCGATATCATTCTGAAAGACAAAGCGGCCGCGGCCCGGGAAAAACAGATTGATTTTTCTGCGATGGTTGACTTTAACGGTATTGATTTTATTGAGCCCCTGGACATCAGCACCATCTTCGGTAATGCCATTGACAACGCCATCGAAGCCAGTGAAAAGCTGCCAAAGGACCGGCGGCTTGTTACGGTTCGGGCGGAGCGGGTTCGGGATCTGCTGCTGATCGCCTTGGAAAACAATATTCTGCCGGGAACGCAGGCAGCAGAAAGTACGATAAAAAAGGATCGATTTGTGCATGGCTTTGGTATTCCCAACATCAAAAAGGCTGTAGAGAAGTACGGAGGTCAGTGCAGCGTCCGGCAGAAGGATGGCACGTATCAGCTGAAAATACTGCTTCCAGTGCCCTGAACGGTATACGCCGCTTTTTATAAGGCGGCGTTTTTTTGCGCCCATTTTCGGACCGGCTCTTAGTTTTTTCATTGTGGATATTAGATTACGCATTTTCCATTGTGTCTTTCTATTGCCCGGATATAATGAAAGGATGAATGTGGATTCAGAAAAAACAAAGAGAGGTCATGCGATATGAGTATTTTAAGCACCAAACAACTGACGAAACAATACGGTGCGGAGCCCAATATTGTCAAGGCGCTGGACGGTGTGAGTATTTCCGTTGAGACGGGAGAATTTGTCGCTATCATCGGCACATCCGGCAGCGGCAAGTCCACTCTGCTGAATATGCTGGGCGGCCTGGACCGTCCCACCTCCGGCACCGTCAGGGTGGACAACCATGAGCTAGGAAAACTGAAGGATGAAGAACTGACCGTGTTCCGCCGCCAGCGGATCGGCTTTATCTTCCAGAATTATAATCTGGTCCCCATCCTGAATGTGTATGAAAACATTGTCATGCCGATTCAGCTTGACGGGAAAAAGCCGGATCAGAAATTTATCAAAGAGATTGTGGCGCTGCTGGGATTGGAAAAGAAGCTTTACAATATGCCAAACACTCTTTCCGGCGGCCAGCAGCAGCGGGTAGCCATTGCCAGGGCGTTAGCCAGCAAGCCGGCCATCATCCTTGCCGACGAGCCCACCGGCAATCTGGACAGCAAGACCAGCGACGAAGTGATCGAGCTGCTGAAGGTCACCAGCCAGAAGTTTCATCAGACCATTGTGATGATTACCCACAACCCGGAGATAGCGGCACAGGCGGACCGAACCATCCACATTGAGGATGGCCGGATTCAGGCGTAAGGCGGTGATACCATGAAAGGACAGAAATCAATCATACGCACATTGACAAACCGCAGCTTCAGGGCGAATAAAACCCGCAATTTGATTGCCGTCTCTGCTATCGTCTTGACAACGGTCATGTTTACCTCCCTGTTTGTCCTGTCGCAGAGCATGATTGAAAATATGAGGAACATGAATTTCCAGCAGGCCGGATACAACAGCCATTTGAGTTCCGGCACCATGACGGACGCCGATGCGGAGAAAATCATTGCCCATGAGGCTGTCCGGGGCTATGGGAAAAGTACGGTCCTCGGTGTGGCTGAAAACAAGGAGCTGACCGGGCGGCAGGTGGAAATCCGCTATGCTGATGAAAACTACGCCCGTTCCAGCTTTTCCTATCCACAGACGGGAACCATGCCGGTACAGGAAAATGAGATTGCTTTGGACACTATTACCCTTGACAAAATGGGGCTGCCCTATGAGCTGGGACAGGAAATCACTCTTGAATGGCGCAGGGACTTAAACACTGATGAATACACTGCCAGCACCTTTGTCCTCTCCGGTTATTGGGATGGTAATTCCGCAGCTATGGCGAGTATGGCATGGGTTTCCGAAGACTTTGTCCAAAGCCAGTGCGCAGGCATCGACCAGGAGGCCCAGCTTGCAGACGGGCAGGTCCTGGGAACTGTGATGCTCCACCTCGACTTGTACAGCGACAGCGATCTGGAAGGGGCGGCGGATCAGATTTTAGCTGATACCGGCCTGTCCGATGTGTCTCTTTCTCCCAATGCGGCCTATGATGGCACCATGAACCAGAATATCATCCGTGAAGTGCTGCCGATGGCAATCTGCATGGTACTTGTATTTGCCAGCGGGTATTTGATTATCTATAACATTTTCCAGATTTCCGTCGCCAGCGATATCCGCTTTTACGGCAGGCTGAAAACCTTGGGAACCACCAAAAAGCAGTTAAAGAAAATCATTTACGGGCAGGGGAACCGTCTTTCGCTGATCGGCATTCCCATCGGGCTTGTGATCGGGTATCTGCTGGGAGTGGTACTGGTGCCGGTGATGATTACCGGGACAGTGGGAGAAGCAAAGGCAGCGGCGGGGCCCTATATCTTTATCGGCTCTGCGGTGTTTGCCTATCTGACCGTCCTGATCTCCTGCATGAAGCCTGCGAAAATCGCCGGCAAGGTTTCTCCCATGGAAGCCCTGCGCTACACGGATGCAGGAACAAAGAGCAAACGGAAAATCAAGAAAAGCACAGTTGGCGCAAGCATCCCGAAAATGGCGCTGGCAAATTTGGGCCGGAACAAGAAGCGCACCATTACGGTGATCTGCTCCCTGACGCTGGGGCTTGTGCTGCTTTCCAGCGTCTATGCGAAAAATGCCAGCTTTGATATTGATAAATACATGAGCCAGACGGTGATCAGTGATTTTGAGGTAGAGGACAGTTCGATTTCTTCCGCCTTTGGAACCTATAACCCCTACGGCACAACCATTTCCCCGGAATTGGTACAGAACATCGAGGGGCTTTCAGGTTTAGAGGCCACGGGACGTTTGTATTCGCAGGTATTTACGCATCAGATCGGAGATTCTGCCCTTGAAAATATCCAGACCTATTACAATGCGGACGACCGGCTGGCCTACATAGAAGCAACGGACGCAGGGCTGGCCGAAGCCTACCATGACATGATTGAAAGCGGCGAATGTACTTCTATTTTGTACGGCGTTGACGGGCTGATCCTGGACGTCTTCGCGCAGGATGGCCGGATTTTGGACGGCACCTTTGAGCCGGATCAATTCCTGTCCGGGGGCTATGTGGTGATGGAGGCCGCCACCGGCGCGGAGGACAGCGAGAAAGAAACACAGCCTACCTATTCTGTAGGGGATATGGTGGAACTGAACGGGCAGCAATATGAAGTGATGGCGATTGTGGCAGATATATCCACCATCACCGAGGGTGTCAACAGCAGTACGCAGGATTTCCTTTCGTTCTATCTTCCGGCGGATACGTTCCGGTCTATGTACCCGGACAACACTCTGCGGAAGCTGTTCTTTGATGTAGCAGAGGAATACCAGCCGCAGGCGGAAGAAATGCTGATCGACTACCGCGACAATGTGGATCCATCCCTGAACTATACTGCGAAATCCACCCTGATCCGGCATTATCAGGAGCAGACCCGGGCAAACACCGTTATGGGCTTTGCCATCAGCCTGATTATTGCCTTTGTGGGCATTTTGAACTTTATTAATTCCATGCTGACGGCGATTGTCTCCCGGCAGAAAGAATTTGCCATGATACAGAGCATCGGCATGACCAAACGGCAGCTTCGGAGTATGCTCATCGATGAGGGCCTGTATTATGCCGGCAGCACCCTGCTGGCGTCCTACGCGTTGGGGGCTCTGGCCGTGGGCATCGGCGTCCGCATGATGGTAGTCTCAGACTGGACGGCGACCTTTCACTTTACGCTTTTGCCGCTGGTAATCTGTACGCCGGTTTTGCTTGTATTTGCCATTCTGATCCCCTATATCTGTTTCAGGAATCTGGAGAAACAAAGCATCGTAGAAAGACTGCGGGCAACAGATTAATCATTTTGAAAAATTGACAGGATTTTCTATGGACAGTACCGCAAGGACGGGGAAATTTTCTCTTTTCTCCGAACGAAAGATTTGATATACTTATTGAGTTCGACTGTTTATCTTGTTTTTTCCGGTAGGCTGTCAGAACTTTATTACAAAGGAAAACACTTAGCGTCAGCCGGGAAGAACAGAACACTCATATACTCATTTTCTGCAAAGAGAGGTTTGATACCATGAGCTTGGCATTTCGTCTCGGCACCGTTGCCTTTACCATGGCCATGATGGCCCTGGCCCTATATATCCTGACCGCCGGTATCCTGGGCCGTAAAATCCACTGGAAGTCTCTGGGCATCTTTTTTGTCTGCGCGGAGGCGCTCCAGTGGGCGGCGATGCTTTTATATCTCCTTTACACCGTGGCGACCGGGCAGGAGAATATGCCATCCGCAGTCTTTGACACCGTCTGTTACCTGCTGGCGGCTCTGGTTCTGGGAGCGCTGATGACCAAAGTTCACCGCATCCCGCTGCTATATACCTTTACGGCCGCTATCCTGTGTACCTTTGTCGTCAACACTGCCAACACCACTATGGTGTATGTGGTGGAGGAATATTCGCCGCTGTTTGACCGTCAGCACTTCCTGGCCTTCGTGCGTCTGGATGTACCCTATATGCTGACTGTCGGGGTCGCCCTGCTAGTGGCCGCCATTCTGAAAAGATCTGAGTTCTACCGATACTTTGCCGCTATGTTCCGCAGCCGGGCCAGAGGTGTTTTGACCCTTGCGGTCTGCCTTGCCCTCATGTTCATTTTGCCGCTGCAGCAGCTTTTGTTTCCGGATCTGACCCCCAACGCCAGTTATGCTACCTTCTTCTTCGCGCTGATCGTGGCGGGGGTGTTTCTGCTCCAGTTCGCAGCCATGTATGCCGCCGGACAGGACCGCATCAAAGCGCAGGAGGAGACGATCCTGCAGCAGCAGTCCCACATGGCTCTGCTGGAAGAACTCCAGCAGGAAATCCGTGCTTTCCGCCATGACTTTACCAACCTGTTCTCCGGCCTGACCCTCCAGGCGCAGGAGGGAGATCTGGCAGGCATCCAGGACTTTATGAAGCGTACCAGCAGCTACTTCGATGAGAAGCTGGGCAGCGAGATCGCCCAGATGGACGGGCTCAACAACATCCAGCTCTACCCCCTGAGAAGTCTCCTGGCCACCAAGCTGGCAAAGATGCGGCAGATGCGGATTAAGGGGGTACTTGAGGCTATGAAGCCAGTGAACGGCCAGCTTGGTATGGATACCGACGATTTGCTTCGAGCACTGGGTATTCTGCTGGATAACGCCATCGAGGCCGTTCCAAAGGGGGAAGGCCAGGTACGAGTGGTACTGCTTCAAGAGGAGAAGGAGCTGTACCTGGCGGTGGCAAATAATTATGAAAAAGCGCCGGATCTCTCCGCCCTGACGAAGAAGGGCTACACAACCAAGGGCTCCGGCCACGGCACAGGGCTGACCAGTTACCGCCGCATTGTGTCCCGGTGCCGGGGCTGCGCCGCCCGCACCTACCTGAAGGACGGGATGTTCATTCAGGAACTGCATATTCCGGCGGCCTGACCACCAGGAGGTGATCTATCCGGAGACGGTGGAGCTGGACAATGGGGAAATTTGTCTGTTCTCCCGCAGGGCGAAAAGTGAATAGTATCGGGCCGATTAACGCAGCTCCGGGCTTTGCCATAAGGCAAGACCCGGAGCTTTGCACTTGGCGAAACGTATGGAACCATTGGCGAAAGAAACGGTCACGGCTTCTGTTTGTCTGCTATACTCAGACCATCGAAAGCAAACATACTGCAAAACGAAAGGAGATATCTATTATGCCTGCTGAAAAATATGTTACCGAGTTTGTCAAGGAAGCCGGATTCACCCCCATCCCCGACCGCGCCATTATCGTCACCTACGCCCCCGCCAATATGAGCGAGCGGATCGCCAAGTTCTTTTCCAACGAATTTTTCGCCCTGCAGATGTGCCAGAACTCTCTGGTATTGCTCCCCTTCGGGCGGATGTCCTTCATGCTGAAAAAGAATGTGGCTCTGGAGATCCCTTACAGCACCATCCGCAAGGTAGAGATCAAAGAAGATATGCTCAACTGGCGTATTGAGCTGGACACCAGCGAGGGGCTGATCGCCCTGTCCGCCCAGCAGAAGGAACTGAGCGAGTGGCGTCACTCCGGCACGCTGTCCGTAGGTATGAGTGGTTTCGGTTCCGGCATTATGGGTTCCGGCGCGCTGAAAGTCGCTAACTGGCACCGGGCCAATCTGGACGCTACCCTGGCGGCTCTGAAGGCTCTGCCCGGGAGAAAGGAGGAGACCGCATGAGTCTGGAATCTCTTACTGCCCAGGGCTGGCGGGCGGAGCGGTACACCCTTACCGCTGCTCAGACCTATTTTTGGGGAATTATATTTGCCCTGCCCTTCGTACTCCTGGCCGGAGGGCTTTACCGGATATTCCTGCTCAATCGGGCGGCGCTGCTGGATCATACCGGACTGATTCTGCTGGCTGTTATCCTAGTCAGTGTACCGTTGCACGAAGCCCTGCATGGACTTGGATGGAAACTGGCCGGACGGCTGCGAAAGGGTGATGTAACCTTTTTTATTCGCGGCGGCATCCCCATGTGCGCCTGCCGGGCGATTCTTCCAACCAAAGCCTATCTTGCAGGCGCGCTTCTTCCCTTCCTTATCCTGGGCTCCGGCAGCTTCTTGTTTCTGTTTCTCTGCCCCGGTACGGTGTCGGTACTGACAGCGCTTGTAAATCTGATGCTTCCGGGTGCAGACATGGCAATTTCCTGGCGCGTACTGCGCGGCGAAGCCTCTTTGATTGCGGACAACCCGGATGGGGCCGGATTTATCGGACTGGTAAGGAACAAGGAATGATTTCAGTGAAAAAGACGATTTCACAGACAAGTGCCCCGACCTGTCTCAACGAATGAGCAGATCGGGGCACTGACTATGGATCGTCTTAAAGCTGCTGCAGGTTTTCTCGGCCAATAGGTGAAAAATTAGTTCTTCTTTAATTGCGCTGGAAAATGGAAGCATTGAATCGGAGGCAGGTAAGAATCCGGGGATAAACAGCATCTGCTTTACAAAAACAAGGGATTCATGATAGGTTTTAGCTATGAGAAAAAAATTTGCGAGGAACAGAGTATGGAATTGAAATATGTAATTGCGGGAGCCGGCGCTACCGGCGGAAGCATCGGCGCTTTTCTGGCGGCAGACGGCAGGAATGTTGCCTTTCTTGCCAGAGGAGCCCAGCTGGAGGCTTTTCTTAAGAAAGGAATATCTATGAGGCATACGGCAAAGGGGGATTTTACGGTCAGTCCGGTCAAGGCTATGACCATGGAAGCGTATCAGGAGCGGCCGGATGTGATCTTCGTATGCGTAAAAAGCTATTCGCTGGAAGATGTGATAAAGTTTGTAAAGCGGACCGGCTGTTCTGAGACTGTCGTGATTCCCATTCTGAATATTTACGGAACAGGAGAACGGATGCAGAAAGAGCTTCCTTCTGTGACAGTGACAGACGGCTGTATTTATGTGGCGGCCCATGTATCCGCGCCGGGTGAGATTACCCACGGCGGCGATATTTTCCGGGTTGTTTACGGACTGCGGCCGGGCCAGAGTACCACAGAGGCTGTCATGGAGAAGCTCTCTCAGGTAAAACGGGATCTCGACCATGCCGGAGTCAGCGGGGAATATACGGATCATGTCCGTCGGGACACATTCCGAAAATTCATGTACACCAGTCCGATGGCTGCCGCAGGCGAGTATTATCATGCCCGGGCCGGCGCTTTCCAGGAAGAGGGCAAGCCCAGGGAGACCTTTATCGCCATGGACAGGGAGCTTTTGAATCTTTCAAAGGCCATGGGGCTGGATGTCCCGGAGGATATGGTGGAAGTGAATCTTGCCATTCTCGCGGGCCTGAGTCCGGAAGCCGGAACCTCCATGCAGCTGGATATCGCTAAGGGAAGACAATCTGAGATTTCAGAACTGGTTTATGCGGTGGAGGATATGGCTGCGGCTTATGGCGTGGAGATGCCCGTCTATCACCAGGTCATTAAAGAATTAAAGGCAAGAGGACTGAAATAAATCGATGTATGTGCCGGCCGCATATACCGAGCAGAGCGACAAGTGGAAATGCCAGTGTAAAAAATTGAAATATAGAGAGGAATTATTAATATGGAACGAGAAATCTTATTACTTGGAGATCCGCAGCTCTACGAGATTTCGGAAGAAGTCAGACGTGAAGAGCTGGAGGAACTACGTCCAGTATTTGAGGATATGTTTGACTGCATTAAGGGGATCCGGCGGGACTACGGATTTGGGCGGGCAATTGCCGCTCCTCAGATTGGCATTCAGAAAAGACTGATCTGCATGCTCATAGACAGACCTTATGTAATAATCAATCCCACACTTGAATTTGTAGGTGATGAAATGATGGAACTGATGGACGACTGCATGTCATTTCCAAAGCTGCTTGTGCGTGTACGCAGGTATCGCCGCTGTATTTTACGTTATTTGGATGAAAACTGGGAGCAGCAGGAAAAACAAATGGATGATGATATGGCGGAGCTTATCCAGCACGAATACGACCATTTGGATGGCATTCTTGCGACTATGCGCGCAATTGACAACAAGTCCTTTGTGATGAAGAAATAGGCATACTCTTGGAGTCGTCGCGTCAGCGGCCGTATTTTTTCCGGTATGCGGTAGGCGTGATTTTCATTGAATCTTTGAATGCTTTTGTAAACTTTCCCTGAGATTCATATCCGACTTTTGCGGCAATCTCAGCAATACTGTCATCGGTCTGCCGCAGCAATTCCATGCCCTTACGAATCCGGTATTCCTTCATATAAGTTGCGATGGGAAGACCGTAAACCCCTTTAAATACTTCTTTTAAAGAGGAAGTATTTATCAGGTATTTTTTTGAAAGCTCATCGATTGTAAAACGGTGCTCAAGATGCTCGGTTAATAATGTATGAATCTCCCTGATCAGCGCAGTTTGTCTGGAGCAATATTGGGTCAAACCGGAGGGATTCGGATTAAGAGATCCCAGGTATAGAAGCAATTCCTGAACCTTCAGCTTAAAATAGGGCAGACGAATCTCTGCCGGAACCATGTACAGGGGCCGAAAGATTCCTTCAATGGCAGGAGAAGAGGGCAGCGCAACGGATTTATCGGGACGGCAGAAATCGCGCCCCAGCCGTTCTATACTGACAGAAGCTTCCTGGAGAACAGGGAGAGGGTACTTTTTTAGCTCTTCCAGATTTATAGAGACAGAAATACTTTCACAATAGCCCAGGGGAAACATCATAACAGAATCCGCGCAGCATTCCATGCTGTGGAGAGACAGATCCCCTGGTCCGAGATAAACGGAAGTCCCGTTATTAAAATTCCAGCCGATTCGTCCGGTCTGACAATGATTGATTTCCAGTATATGAGCATGGGCTTCATGGTGAAAAGATACCTGTTCACACAAAGAATCATTCAGAGAGAGCTGGATACCGGGAAATACCTGGTAGGCAGCCATTTTCCCTTTTCCCTCTGTCC